>NZ_JBFAMT010000008.1:0-244053 GCF_040656635.1 Actinosynnema sp. NPDC049800
GTCCGCGCTCCGGGGGGGGGGCACGGCGGGTCACACCTTGGCGGGCACCGGGTTGCCGGACGCGGCGATCGCCTTGCGCACCGGCACGAAGATCATGAGCACGAACCCGGCCACGAAGAAGATCACCAGCGAGATGATCGCCAGCCGGAACGACCCGGTGGCCTGGCCGACACCGGCGAACACCATCGGCCCCAGCCACGACGTGGACCGCTCGCCGACCTCGTAGAGCGAGAAGTACTGGGCCTCGCGGCCGGGCGGGATCATCTGGCTGAACAGCGACCGCGACAACGCGTTCGTGCCGCCCAGCACCAGCCCGATGCCCACCGCGAGCCCGTAGAACTGCACCTGCTGCCCGGCCTGCACGAAGAACGCCGCCCCGACCACCACGATCCACACGCACAGGCTGACCATGATGGTGCGCTTCGCGCCCCACGACTTCGCCACCCGCCCGTGCAGCATGCCGCCCAGGAACGCGACGAACTGCACGATCAGGATCGTGGTGATCAGCACCGTCTCGTCCAGCAGCAGCTCGTCGCGCCCGTACTGGGCCGACACGTTCGCGACGGTGGCGATGCCGTCGGTGTAGATGAGGTAGGTGCCCAGGAACGCCAGCGTCAACGGGAACAGCCGGGCCTGCCGGATCGTCTGGCGCAGCTCGGCGAACCCGGCGGTGATCACCGACGCGCCCGACTCCGAGCCGTGGGGCGGCTGGTGCCGCTTGAGCCGCGCCAGCGGGATGAGCGTGAACCCCGCCCACCACAGGCCGGAGAACACGAACCCGACCCGCACCGCCGCGCCCTCGCTCAACCCGATCGCGTCGTGGCCGATGAACAGCGCCAGCTGCACCGCCAACGCCAACCCGCCGCCGAGGTAGCCGAACGCCCAGCCTCGGGTGGACACGGCGTCGCGCTCGTCGGGGGTCGCGATCTCCGGCAGGAACGCGTAGTACACGACGACCGACGCGCCGTAGCAGATGTTGCCCAGGACGAACAGCACGACGCCGAGGTGCCAGTCGTCGCCGCCGACCGCGGCCAGCGCGACGGTGGCGACGGAGCCGGTGAACGCCAACCCGCCGAGCATGCGGCGCTTGTTCTGGGTGCGGTCGGCGATCGCGCCCATCACCGGCAGCACCACGACCTGCACGAGGGTGGCGATGGACAGCAGGTAGCCCCACAGCGACCCGGCGGGGAAGTAGGCGCCGAACAGGGAGATGTCGCACTGCTTGAGCGACCCGTCCGCGCACGGGTTCGGGCCGTTGCGGGCGGTGTCGGCGACCGCGGCCTCCTTGGCCACCGCGGTGAGGTAGCCGGAGAGGAACACGGTGACCACCGAGGTGGGGAACACCGAGTTCGCCCAGTCGTACCAGGTCCACCCGCGCTGTTCCCGCTTGCGGTCCACGGCGGGTGCGGTGCTGTCGGCCACGCTCATGGGGGCGGACTGTATATCGCCCGCCATCCACTGGTGGTGATCACCACCAAGCTGTTGCCAACCGTCCGCCCGCCCGCCACGCGGCGGGTCAGCCGCCCGCCCAGGCCCGCCGGTCGACCAGCACGTCGCGCAGCCGGTCGGGCCGGTCGGTGACCAGCCCGTCCACGCCCAGGTCCAGCAGCCGCCGCATCTCCGGCTCGTCGTCGACGGTCCACACGTGCACCTCCAGGCCGCGGCGGTGCGCGGCGGCCACGAACCGGCCGTCCACCACCACCAGCCGGCCCTGGTTCACCGGCACCTGCGCGACCATGCCCCGCACCGGCAGCCCCACCAGCGGCATCCGCCCGGCCGCCCACAGCGCGCCCGCCGACCGCGGCCCCATCGACGTCAGCAACCCCGGACCGCCCAGGCGCCGCAGCCGGGCCAGCCGCTTCTCCGAGAACGACGCCAGGCACACCCGGTGCAGCGAGCCGGTGCGGCGCAGCACCTCCAGCACCGGCACCACCGCGGAGTCCGCCTTGACGTCGATGTTCACCCACGCCTGCGGCAGGTCCTCCAGCAGGTCCTCCAGCCTGGTGATCGGCTCGCGGCCGCCCACGTTGGCGCGCCGCACCGCCGACCACGGCTGCGCGGCCACCGGCCCGGTCGCGTCCGTGGTGCGGTCCAGGGTCGCGTCGTGGTGGACCACCACCACCCCGTCGGAGGTGGCGTGCACGTCGGTCTCCAGGTACCGGTAGCCCTCCTGGTGCGCGCGGCGGAACGCGGCCAGCGAGTTCTCCATCCCCGACAGCTCGTCGAGGTGCCAGCCCCGGTGCGCGAACGCGCGGGGGTGCGGTCCGGACAGGTACGGGTGCTTCGCGGTCACACCCGGAGTCTGCCCTGGCGGCGTGGCGCGGCGGTGACCGGTGGGTAGCCGGATACCGTCGCCCGCCATGGAGCTGGTGACCGAGCCCGTCGCGGCACGCCGTGAGGAAGCCAGGCACTGCGCCTGGTGCGGACGCCGTCTGCCCGACAGCGGCCGGATCGGGCGGCCGCGCCGGTACTGCGCGCAGCCGTGCCGGCAGCGCGCCTACGAACGCCGCGCCGCCGTGCAGCGGGGCGGGCTGCCCGAGGACGCCGTGGTGCTGTCCGCGGGGGAGCTGGCCGACCTGCAGGACCGGCTGTTCCAGCTGCGGTGCGCCGCGGAGGACGTCGCCACCGCCGCCGCGGACGGCGCCGACGGCACCGAGCTGCGGCGGTTGGCGGGGGAACTGGTGGACACCGCGCGTGGTCTGGAGCGGTTGCGCTGAAGGTCGTCGGCTTGCCCCCCGCGCGTGGTCTCGACCATCATGGCCCGCGGGTGGGCGAGGAGGAGCGCGTGAACGGCAACGGCGCGTTGCACCGCGAGGTGCTCGACCGGGCCGACGTCGGTTTCGGTGTGACGGACGCGAACGGCACGCTGGCCTGGGTGAACCCCGCGCTGGCGGAGATCCTGGGCGTGCCGGTGGACCACGTGGTCGGCCGGTCGCTGCCCGCGCTGCTGCCCGGCGCGCCCGAACGGCCCCGGGCCGGGCTGGCGCTGCTCACCCCCAGCGCCTACCGCAAGGGGCACCGCTGGCTGGAGGTCACCTGCCAGACCCTCCCCGACGCCGCCACCGGGTCCGACGCCGAGGACCGGCTGCTGTACCGGGTGGTGGACGTCACCGCGTGGCGCGACCGGGAGCTCGAGGCCACCCACGAGGCCGACGCGCTGCGCCGCGCGCAGGTGCTGGGCCGCATGGGCACGTGGGAGTGGCACATCGCCGAGGACCGCGTGGTGTGGTCGGACACGCTGCTGGAGATGTTCGGGTTCGGCCCCGACACCGAGCTGGACTTCGACGGCTACGCCGCCGTGGTGCACCCCGAGGACCTGTCGATGATCCAGGCCACCCTCGAGGAGGCCATGCGGTCGGGCGCCGGGTTCTCCTACACCCACCGCATGCTGCTGGGCCGGGACCGCACCGAGCGGTGGTTCGAGTGCTTCGGGGAGGTCGTCACCGACGAGGACGGCTCGCCGCTGCGGGTGCTGGGCACCGCCCACGACATCACCCGAGCCCGCCGCGTGCACGACGAGCTGCTGGCGCTGGCCGAGCAGGACCCGCTCACCGGGCTGGCGAACCGGCGCGCGGTCACCCGCGAGCTGGAGCGGCAGCTCGCCGGCGGCGGCCCCGGCGCGATGCTGCTGCTGGACCTGGACAACTTCAAGGACGTCAACGACCTGCGCGGCCACGCCGTCGGCGACCGGCTGATGAAAGCGCTGGCCTCGACGCTGCGGTCACGGCTGTCGCCGTCGCAGCTGATCGGCCGGCTCGGCGGCGACGAGTTCGCCGTCGTGCTGCCCGGCGCGACCCCCGCCGACGCCGCCCGGGTCGCCGAGGGGTTGCGCGATGCCGTAGCGGCGTTGCCGCTCGTCGGCGCCGCCCGCAGCATCACCGTGTCCACCGGCGTCGCCGAGTACGGGCCCGGCGACACGTGGGAGCTCGTCCTCGCCAACGCCGACCTCGCCCTCTACGCCTCCAAGGCCGCCGGCCGCAACCGCGTCACCGTCTACGAGCCCGGCCACTACGCCGACACCGCGAAACGCGTCTCCGTGCTGGACCGGCTGCGCGCCGCGCTCGACGGCGGCGGCCTGGCCCTGCACGCCATGCCCATGGTGCAGCTGGCCACCGGCACCACCCTCGGCCACGAGCTGCTGCTGCGGCTGGAGGACGGCCAGGACCCCTACCTGGGGCCGGCGGAGTTCCTGCCCGAGGCCGAACGCTCCGACCTCGTGCTGGACATCGACCGGTGGGTGCTGTCCACCGCGATCGACGCCCTCGTCGGCCACCCCGACCCGCGGCTGCGGTTCAACGTCAACATCTCCGGCCGCACCCTGGAGGACGAGGACTTCGGCGGGTTCGTGCTCGACCGGCTCGCCACCGCGGGCGTCGCGCCCGGCCGGCTGGGCCTGGAGATCACCGAGACCGCCGCGGTGACCAACCTCGACGCCGCCCGCGCCCTGTCGCTGCAGCTGCGCGCGTTCGGCTGCCGCATCATCCTCGACGACTTCGGCTCCGGGTTCGGCTCGTTCGTCCACCTCAAGCACCTGCCCATCACCGGCATCAAGATCGACGGCGAGTTCGTGCGCGGCATCGACGAACGCTCCACCGACGCCGTGCTCGTCGCCGGGATCGTGCAGATCGCCCAGGGCCTGGGCCTGACCGCCGTCGCCGAGTGGGTCGAGCGCCCCGCCCAGGTCGACGCCCTCGTCCGGCTGGGCGTGCAGAGCGGCCAGGGCTTCCACCTCGGCCGCCCCCAGCCGCTCGACCAGGTCCTCTCGGCCCAGTCGCAGCCGCCGAACGGAGCATTGTCGCCACGCATGGCCGGTGCGGAGGATGGGGCGCGTTCCTGATCACCGCCGCCCCGCCCCCCGATGGGAAGCCACCGCCGTGCCCGGTACCCCCGACAGCCCCGCACGCGGTGTCCGCCGCGTCGAGCTGAGCACCACCCGCCCCGAACCGATCGCCGAGTTCTACGCCCACCTGCTCGGCTGGGTGCTCATCGCCGAACCCGACGGCGCGTTCACCGGCTGGGTCGGCGACCGCCTGGCCGCCCGCGTGCACCCCGGCGACCCAGCCTGGCGCGTCGTGTTCGCCGGCACCCCACCCCGCGACCTGGGCGTCGGCGCCGCCGTCGACACCGGCCGCGTCCTGCACGGCCCGTGGGCGCCGCAACCACGCCCCGGCGAACCGTGCTGGGTGGAACTCATGGGCGACGCCGCCGACGACGACCACTGGGCCGGCGCCCTGGGCTGGCAGGTCCGCGACCCCGACGGCGAGTTCACCCTCTACGACGCCACCGTCGCCGACGACCGCCGCCCCGTCGCCGGCCGCCTCACCGCCCAGGGCGGCTGGACCTGCTACTTCGCCGTCCCCGACGTCGCCGCCGCCCTCGCCGAGGCCACCGACATGGGCGGCGCCGTCCTCGTCGGCCCCCGCGAGGTCCCCACCGGTGTCGTCGCGGCCGTCGCCGACCCCGCCGGCACGGTGTTCGCGCTGCTGGAGAACCCGGCCGGCTGGGGCGGCGCCTGGAGCGTCGCCCACCAGGCCCACGCCTGAGGACCGCGATGGACGAGGAGCACGCGGGGACCGGGCCGGTCGTGCGGGACGCCGGGCCCGACGACGCCGCCGCCGTCCGCCGGTTCGGCGAGGAGCACGTCCCTGCCCACTACACCCCGCTGATCGGCGCCGAGGCCGCCGCCGACCAGGTCCGCCGGTGGTGGGACGAGGCGCGGCTCGCCGCCGCCGCGGCCGACGGGCTGCTCGTCGTCGCCGAGATCGACGGACAGCTGGTCGGCGTCGGGCAGCGCGGCCGCCTGGGCGCCGACCACGTCGCCTACAAGCTCTACGTCCACCCCGGCCACCGCGGCCACGGCCTGGGGCCCGCGCTGCTCGACGCGCTGACCCGACGGCTGCCCGCCGACGCCGACCGGTTGTGGATCGAGCACTACGCGGCCAACGCACGCGCGGCCGCGTTCTACGAGCGCGAGGGCTTCACCGTGCAGCGGGTCGAACCGGGCCCCGGCGGGGACCCCGCGCTCGCCGTGGTGTGGCGGGCCCGCCCCCTGCGGTGACCCGGGGATCCGGACACATGGGGATCCGGGCGCCCAGTCGTCCCGGCACTCAGTGATCGGGGCGTGGAGGCCCGGCGCTCGGCAACCGGGTCCGGCTCGCGGTGATCGGGCTCGCTGGGGGGAGCGGCGCAAAGACGAGCGGTGCGTGGGGGAGTGGCGCGGAGGGGAGTGGTCAGCCGGCCAGGTCGGGCGGGAACCCGCCGGTCGCGATCGGACCCCACCGGTCGATCGTGACGCGGATCAGCGACTTGCCCTGCCGGCGCATCGCGTCCCGGTACTCGTCCCAGTCCGGGTGCTCGCCCGCGATGCACCGGTAGTAGTCCACCAGCGGCTCCAACGCCTCCGGCAGGTCCAGCACCTCGGCTCGACCGTCCACCTGGACGTAGGGGCCGTCCCAGTCGTCGGACAGCACGCACACCGTGACCCGCTCGTCCCGCCGGGCGTTGCGCGACTTCGCCCGCTGCGGATACGTCGACACCACCACCCGCCCCTCCTCGTCCACCCCGCACGTCACCGGCGACACCTGCGGACGCCCGTCGGCGCGCGCGGTGACCAGCAGGGCGCGGTGGCGTGGCCGCAGGAACGCGACCAACTCGTCACGGGACACGGAGTCGGCGGTGGCGATTCTCGGCATGCCCACCAGCCTAGGAGACGACGCCCGACCGCACGCCCCGCCACACCCGACGGGCACCACCCGCCACGCCCCGGGCCTGCCCGACTTTCCCCGCCCCGACCAGCCCCGACCAGCCCCGACCAGCCCGGGCCGGTCGGGGCGACGTCACGCGTCGAGCAGGGCGGCCACCTCGTCCGGCCCCGACCCGGCGCCCCGCGCCGACACCTCCGCGAACACCCCGTCACCGACCAGGGCCCGCGCCGCCGCCTCCATCGCGAGCACCTCCGGGTCCACCACCGCCACCTCGCCGCGCAACCCCCGCGCCACCCCCGCCAGCAGCGCCGCCCGCACCCCGTCGCCGTCGGCCACCGCCGACGCCGCGTGCGCCTCCACCACCCGCGCCAACACCACCTGGTTGCCCCACTCCCGCGCCGACACCGCCGCCGACGCCCACGCCCGCACCGCCGCCTCGCGGTCACCGCACGCCGACTCCACCCGCCCCACCGCGACCAGGATCGACGCCCGCACCTCCTCCGGCCCGAACCAGCCCCGCGGGCACACCCGCAACGCCTCCTCGCACCACCGCCGCGCACCCTCCAGGTCACCGCGACGCCGTGCCACCTCCGCCGCACCCAGCCACGCCTGCGCCAACGTCTCCACCGTGCCCTGCGAGCGCGCCAGCACCGCCGCCTCCTCCACGTCGGCCACCGCGCCGTCCAGGTCACCGGACTGACACGCCCACTCCGACCGGCGGCACAGCAGGCTCGCCGTGTGCTCGGTCGCCCCGAACGACCGCGACAACGCCAACGCCTCGTCCAGGAACCGCATCGCCTCCGCCAACCGGCCACCCGCCCGCGCCAACTCGGCCAGCTGCGCCAACGCCAGCGCCATGCCCCACCGCTCACCCACCGCCCGGAACCCCGTCAACGCCGCCGCGTGCTCCTCCCACGCCTCCCGCAGCCGCCCCGAGTACTGCAGCCCCATCCCCGACCCCAACCGGCCCAACGCCCGACTCCACGGATCCGACCCCAGCAGCCGGTCCCGCAACGCCTCCATCTCCGCCAGGTCCAGCTTCGGCACCCCGTGCGCCATGCCCCACAACACCGTCAGGTACGGCCGCGCCGGCGGACCGGGCAGCCCCGCCGGCGACGGATCCCGCGGCGACGGCGACCCCGGCAACCCCGCCGCACCCGTCGACGACGCGTTCACCAGGCACAACAGGTACTCCTCGGCCAACCCGGGCGGCGGCGTCGGCCCCACCGCCCGCACCACCTCCGCCGCCAACGACGCGCCCTCCGCGCGCAACCCCCGCAACCACCACGGCCACCCCAGGTCCGCCGCCAACCGCAACGCCAGCCCGTGATCGCGCGCCGCCGCCCACCGCACCGCCGCCGTCAGGTTCTCGTGCTCCGCCGCCAACCGCCCCAACCACACCAACTGCGCCGCCCCGTACAGGTGCGGCGCCGCCTCGGCCGCCACCCCCGCGAAGTGCTCCGCGTGCGCCCGCAACAGCCCCGGCTCCTCACCCGACTCCGCCAACCGGGCCGCGCAGAACGCCCGGATCGTCTCCGACATCCGATACCGGTCCCCGGACACCTCCACCAACGACTTGTCCGCCAACGACGGCAACACCTCGTCCACGCCCGCCACCCCGCACACCGCCGCCGCGGCGCCCAACGTCGCCCCGCCCCGGAACACCGTCAACCGCCGCGCCACCACCCGCTCCTCGTCGTCCAACAACCCCCAACTCCACTCCACCACCGCGTGCAGCGTCCGATGCCGCGCCACCGCCGCCCGACTGCCCCGCGACAACAACCGGAACCGGTCACCCAACCGCGCCGCGACCTCCGCCACCGGCAACGACCGCACCCGCGCCGCCGCCAGCTCGATCGCCAACGGCAACCCGTCCAACGCCCGGCAGATCCGGACCACCAGCTCCGCCGTCCCCGGGTCCAGCCGGAACGACGGGTTCACCGCCACCGCCCGATCCGCGAACAACCGCACCGCCGCCGACCCCGCCCCGCCCGACTCCAACGGCGGCACCGGCCGCACCACCTCCCCGGTCACCCCCAACGCCTCCCGCGACGTCGCCAACACCCGCAACCCCGCGCACCGCGCCAACAACCCCGCCGCCAACGCCGCCGCGTCGTCCACCACGTGCTCGCAGTTGTCCAACACCACCAGCACCGGCCGGTCCCGCAACGCCGCCACCAACCGCTCCACCGGCGCCGTCACCGGCCGCATCCCGTCCTCCCGCAACCCCAACGCCGACACCACCGCCCGCGGCACGTCCCCGCCCACCGCCAACGGCGCCAGGTCCACGAAGAACACCTCACCCCGCTCCCGGGCCGCCGCCTCCACCGCCAACCGCGTCTTGCCCGCACCACCCGGACCGGTCAACGTCACCAACCGCGACGACCCCAACGCCGCCCCGACCAGCCGCACCTCCTCCTCACGGCCCACGAAACTCGTCAACTGCGCCGGCAGCACCCGCCGCGCCACCGGCCCCTCACCCCGCAGCACCTCGCCGTGCGCCGCCACCAGCCCGGGGGAGGGGTCCGCGCCCAACTCCTCGGCCAACAACCGGCGCGTCCGCTCGAACACCCCCAACGCCTCCGCCTGCCGCCCCTCCCGGTGCAGCACCCGCACCAACCGCGCCACCAACCGCTCCCGCGTCGGGTGCGCCGCCACCAACTCCCGCACCAACCCCACCGACACGCCCTCGTGGTCCTCCACCGCCCGCAGCCGCAGCTCCTCCCACCGCGCCGCGCACACCGCCGCGAACGGCGCGTCACCCACGTCCCGCAACGCCGGACCACGCCACAACGCCAGCGCCTCACCCGGCAACCCCCGCGCCACCAGGTCCTCGAACCGCAGCGCGTCCACCTCGCCCGGATCCACCACCAGCCGGTACCCGGCCGCCGACCGCTCCACCTCCACGTCGAGCACCGACCGCAGCCGCGACACCTGCGACTGGATCGCGTTGCCCGCCCCCGCCGGCGGACACGGCCCGTACAGGGCCTCGCTCACCCGGTCGACACCCACCACCCGGCCCGCGTCCACCAGCAACACCGCCAACAACGCCCGCAACCGCGGCCCACCGACCCGGACCTCCGTCCCGTCCGCACGCCGCACCACCATCGGACCCAACACCCCGAACCGCACCCGCGAATCCTCCCGCACCCCGAACCCGCACCGGACCGGAACCCCGCCACCGGACCGGGGGAGCGGCGGTCAGGCGCGGCCCAGGATGTCGGCCACCACCCCCGCCTTCGCGTCCGCGTACTGCTGCAGGTACGTCCACTCCCGCGCCGCGAGCTCCCGCTTCGTCCGCTCGTACAACACCCGATCCGCCTCCGACACCCGCAACCGGTCCCGGAACGCCACCATCCGCGCCACCTCCGGCTCACCCGCCGTGAACACGTGCAGGTTCACGTCCGTGTCCGGTCCCTTGAACATCCGGTGCTCGAACCACTCCGGCTCCCGGATCCGCAGCACGTACCCCGCCGCCTCCAACGCCGGCACGTACGACGGCTCATCCGCCGAATCCGCCACCGCCAGCACCACGTCCACGATCGGCTTCGCCGCCAACCCCGGCACCGACGTCGACCCCACGTGCTCCAACCCCAGCACCAGGTCACCCAACGCGCCCCGGATCCGCGCCGCCTCACGCTCGTACAGCCCCGCCCACGCCGGATCGTGCTCCACCAACACCACCCGGCCCGCCAGCCTCGGCGCCGCACCCACGTGCGCCGCCCTGATCCGCTCCTCCGACGACCCCACGACCAACCCCTCCTCCCGATCAGCCGACCACGACAACCCGGTCACCGTGGCAGAGGCGACGGCTCGCCCGCCACGAACAGGTCACCCCCCGCGTCCACCCGCTCCCGCACCTCGTCGGCCAGGAACACCAGGTCCTCCACCACCCGGCACGCCTCCACCTCGTCCCACGACACCGGCGCCGACACCGACGGCCGCGACCGGGCGCGCAACGAGTACGGCGCCACCGTCGTCTTCGCCGGGTTGTTCTGCGACCAGTCGATCAACACCTTCCCCGTCCGCTGCGCCTTCGCCATCCGCCACACCACCTCCTCCGGCCACTCGCCCGCCAACCGCTGCGCCACCCCCTTCGCGTACTCCGACGTCCGCTCCGCCGACGACACCGACACCGCCGCGTACACCTGCAACCCCTTCGACCCCGACGTCTTCACCACCGGCGCCAACCCGTCGCCCTCCAACACCTCCCGCACCCGGCACGCCACCCGGCAGCACTCCACCACCGTCGCCGGCTCACCCGGATCCAGGTCGAACACCAGCAGGTCGGGGGAGTGCCGCCCACCCCGCGCTCCCACCGTCCACTGCGGCACGTGCAACTCCAATGCCGCCAGGTTCGCCAACCACACCACCGTCGCCAGGTCGTCCACCACCACGAAGTCCGCGTACTCCGCGCCCCGCGACGACCCCGGCGTCTCCACCCGCACCGTCCGCACCCACTCCGGCGCGTGCGACGGCACGTTCTTCTCGAAGAACGACTTCCCGTCCACCCCGTTCGGGTACCGCCGCACCGTCATCGGCCGACCAGCCACGTGCGGCAACAACACCGGCGCGATCCGCGTGTAGTAGTCGATCACCTCAGCCTTGGTGAACCCCACCTCCGGGTACAGCACCTTGTCCAGGTTCGTCAGCTTCAACCGACGACCCTCCACCCGCACCAACGCCTCACCCGTCACCACGCCGCACCTCCCCGGGCGCCCGATCCGGCCGCAACCCCCGCCACGTCGGGAACCGCAACCGGCCGTCCGCCGTCCACTGCCGGTACGCCACCTCGCCCACCAACTCCGGACGCACCCACCGCGCACCCCGCGCCCGCTCCCGCGGCACCTCCGACGTGAACGGCGACCCCGCCACCCCCGACTCCGACAACCGGGCCGTCAACCGCTCCAACTCCGCCTGGTCGAACCCCGTGCCCACCGACCCCGCGAACACCAACCCGCCCTCACCGTCCGGGATCCCGAGCAACAACGAACCCACCACCCCCTTGCGCTTGCCCTCACCCGGCCGCCACCCCCCGATCACCACCTCCTGCGTCGCCACCGCCGTCACCTTCACCCACTGCGGCGAACGCCGACCCGGCACGTACCGCGAATCCAGCCGCTTCGCCACCACCCCCTCCAACCCCTGCTCCCGGCTCGCCGCCAACACCGCCGCCCCCTGACCCGGGAACGCCTTCGGCGTCAACCAATGAGCACCCGTCAACCCCAACCCCTCCAACAGCTCACGCCGCCGCGCGTACGGCAGCTCCACCGTGGGGGAGCCGTCCAGGTGCAACACGTCGAACACCAGGAACGTCACCGGCGTCCCCGCCACCAACCGCCGCGCCTGCGCCGCCGAGGCGTGCATCCGCTGCTGCAACGCCCCGAAACTCGGCCGCCCACCCTCCAACGCCACGATCTCCCCGTCCAACAACACCTGCGTCACACCCAGCTGCGCACCCAACCCCTGCAACTCCGGGTACGTCCCCGTCACGTCGTTGCCCAACCGGCTCGTCAACCGCACCCGACCACCCTCCACCCGGGCGATCGCCCGCACCCCGTCCCACTTGAACTCGAACGCCCACTTCGCCGCCGGCCCCGGCAACTCCGCCGCGGGCGTCGCCAACATGGGCGACAACGACTCCGGCAACGGCACCCAGTCCGCACGCACCGCCCCGTGCCGCCGCCGCACCATCCAGTCCTTGCCCGCCCCGCCGGTCGACCCACGGCGGAAGAACACGAACTCGCCCTCCACCCGCGAACCGTGCAACACCACGTCCACCTCGCGGTCGGACCACTTCACCGTCTCGTACCGACCCCGGTCCCAGATCACCATCTCACCCGCGCCGTACTCGCCCTTCGGGATCACCCCCGAGAACGACGCGTACTCCAACGGGTGATCCTCGGTCCGCACCGCCAACCGGATCGTCCCCGGCTCCGGCGGCAACCCCTTCGGCACCGCCCACGACACCAACACCCCGCCCCGCTCCAACCGCACGTCCCAGTGCAACCGCGACGCGTGGTGCTCCTGGATCACGAACGTGTCGTCACCACCACGCGGCACCACCGGATCGTCACCGGGCACAGGCTCCGGCGTCCGCCCCGGATCCCGCTTGCGCCGGTACTCCGAAAGATCCCCACCCATCCCCGCCGCCACGCCCTCAGGCGGGCTTCGCCTTCTTCTTCGCCGGAGCCTTCCGCGACGACCCCGACCCCGAACCCGACGCGGACTTCTTCGCCGCCGGCTTCCGCGCCGCCGACCGCCCACCCCGCGCCGACTTCGCCTGCTCCACACTCCGCTCCAACGCCGTCATCAGGTCGATCACCTCACCGGCCTCCTCCACCTCCGGCCGCTCCGGCAACTCCGCACCCTCCGCCTTCGCCTCGATCACCTTCTGCATCGCCACCGTGTAGTCGTCCGAGAACTCACCCGGATCGAACGACCCCGCCATGCTCTCCACCAACGACGACGCCATCTTCAACTCCTGCGGCCGCACCTCCACGTCCGCGTCCAGGAACTCGAAATCCGGCTTCCGCACCTCGTCCGGCCACAACATCGTGTGCATCACCAACAAGTCGTCCCGCGCCCGCAACAACGCCAACGTCTCCCGCTGACGAATCGCGATCTTCACCACCGCGAGCTGCCCACTGCGCTCCAAAGCCGTCCGCAACAACACGTAAGGACGCGTCGCCGCCTTGTCCGGCTCCAGGTAGTACGACTTCTGGAAGTAGATCGGATCCACTTCCTCCACCGGCACGAACTCCAACACCTCGATCGCCCGATCGGTGTTCACCGGCAACTTGTCGAAGTCCTCCGCGTCCATCACCACGACCCGGCCGTCGTCCAGCTCGTACCCCTTCGCGATGTCGGCGTAGGGGACCTCCTCACCGCACACCTGGCACACCCGCTTGTACCGGATCCGCCCACCGTCCTCACGGTGCACCTGGTGGAACCGGACGTCGTGCTCCTCCGTGGCCGTGTACAACCGGACACCGATCGTCACCAACCCGAACGAAATCGCCCCACGCCACACGGACCTCATGCCACGTGACTACCCGCGAACAGCGCGATCCGCACCAGGGCGTCACTCGAACGGGCTAACAAACACCGGGCCCGCCGCCCGACACCGCAACCCTCAACCACCCTCACGCCGCGACCGCCCCGACCGCACCCGCTCCACACTCCGCCGCAACGCACCCAACAGATCCACCCCACCACCCGTCTCCTCCGGCCCCCGCGCCACCGGCACCTCCGCCGCACCCGCCGACTTCGCCTCGATCAACCCCTCCAACCGCTCCCCGTACCCGTCGGAGAACACCGACCCGTCGAACGGCGCCGTCATCGACTCCACCAACGCCTCCGCCACCGCCAACTCCGCACCACCCGACACCACACCCGAGAAATCGGAACCCGGCTCCCGCACCTGACCCGGCCACACCAACGTCTGCAACACCAAACCCCCACCCCGAGGCCGCACCACCCCCAACACCTCCCGACCCCTCAACCCCGCCCGCACCACCGCCACCCGCGACAACCGCACCAACACATCCCGCAACACCACGTACGACCCCACCGCCACCCGCTCCGGCTCCACGAAGTACGACCGACCCCACAACACCGGATCCACCTCGTCCACACCCACGAACTGCACCACCTCGATCGTCGGCTCCACCCCCGCCGACAACCCCGCCAGATCCTCCGCCTCCACCATCACCAACCGACCATCCGGCAACACGAACCCCTTCGCCACCTCCGACAACTCCACCCCCGCACCGCACACCGAACACACCCGCCGATGCCGCACCCGCCCACCGTCCAGCCGGTGCACCTCGTGGAACCGCACACCACGCTCCCGCGTCGCCCCGAACAACCGCACCGGGAACACCACCAACCCGAACGACACCGAACCACGCCACACAGCCCTCATAACCCCTGCGTACACCTGTGCGAACATCGACTCACCCAAGCACCCGCACGGACTACTCCGCAGCACGTTCCCGAGCACGACGGCACGACCGGAGCCGATACGCACCCGGTGATCGCTCACCGTGACGGCGGCGGGACCCGTGACCGCTGAAACACCCGGCCCCACCGGACCCGACCGACGTCACCCACACGGCCCCGACCAGCGACTGAGCTGTCAGGGTGGCACGCCCAGTCACCACTTCCACACCCAAAGTCAGGCTGAAAACCTGGCCCGATGCACTTGTGGGGGAGCTGACCGGGCGGACGCGCCGACCCGTCGCCGCTGGAGGAACGGAGAAGCGGATGATCAGAATGTCGCGAATCGGAAAACTCGGGCGGCTGGTGGTCACCGCGGTCCTGGCCGCAGCGCTGACGACGACAGCAGGCCTCACGCCGGCGTCCGCCGCCTCCGGGTACACGCACTACGAGAACGTCGGAAACCCCGGCTGGTGCCTCGACGGTGACGGGGCCGAACCCTACCTCCACCGGTGCGGCCACGGAGACGTCGACAACCAGCTCTGGTACTACACCAGCGGAATGGACAACCTCCAGCTGGAACACGCCGCGTCCGGCAACTGCCTCGTCGCTCGTTCCGCGGGCTGGATCGACCTGGGCGACTGCACCGGAGTCGAAAGCCGCTGGGACGCAAGGGGCAAGAACGGCTGGGTGATGCTGTGGAACAGGGCTTTCGGTGGATGCCTCGTCCCGTGGGGAACCGATGTGCCGGGCGACCACTACCCGCTCGTCCTGGAGTGGTGCGACCCCGGCAACCTCAACAACGTCCCGAACATCCGCGCCTGGCGCTACTTCGGCTAGAACGAGGCCCTGAACCCCGCCTCGCACGCGGGCGGTTCCGCCTTCCACCTCCCAGCGATCCCGGCGTGGAGAGCGGACGCCGCCGAGCACTCGCGACGGTCGACCCGACGGCCCCACCCGGCTCGAACACCTACTCCGCGCGCGGCAACCGCGCCAACGACGCGTACGTCCGATTGCCCGCCACCGCCGCCCGCCGCTCCCGCGCCGTCGCCTCGATGTAGTTCTGCGACGTCGCCAACGACGCGTGCCCCAACAACGCCATGATCTCCGACGCCGTCGCACCGTCCTCCGCCAACCGCGTCGCGAACGTGTGCCGCAACGCGTGCAGGTTCGCCCCCGACGGCACCCGGTCGTGCAACCCCGCCCACCGGAAGCACGACCGCACCAAGTACTCCAACCCACCCCGCCCGATCGGCTCACCATGCCGATCACGCAACAACGCCGACCCCCGGTCGAACCGCCCCTGCGGAAAACGCCGCCGACACGACTCCACGTACTGCTCGATGATCCGGTCCATCGCCGGCTCGATCGGCACCGACCGGTCCCGATTGCCCTTACCCGCCACGTGCAACCGCCGCTCACCCGGCCGACCCACCACCGACCCGTGCGTCAACGTCCGCATCTCCGCCGACCGCAACCCCGCCACCAACCCCAACGCCAACACCAGCACATCCCGCTCCGGCCACGGATCACGACCCTGACGAGCACCCTCCGCCGCGGCCGCCAACAACCGCTCCGGCGTGTCCTCACCCCGCAACGGCTTCGGCACCAGGGGAGGGGTCTTCGGCCGCGCCACCGCACCCATCGGATTGCCCGCCACCAACTCCTCCGCCACGCAGAACGTCAAGAACTGGTTCCACGTCGACCACGCCCGCAACACCGACGACTTCGCGTGCGAGTCCGCGAACACCCCGAACGCCGCACGCAGGTTCCGCGTCGTCAACTCCGACATCACCAGCGACTCCGGGGGAGTACCCGTCACCTCCGACAACAACGCCGTCACACCCGCCAGGTCACGCCGGTACGCCGCCGTCGTGTGCGGCGAATCCTTCCGCGGCCGACGAGCGAGGAAGAACGACTCCTGAGCGGCAAGCACCAGCATGTCGATCTTCCTACCAAACACCACCGACAAAACCCGGCCACCGGCGCCGCGGTATAGTTCGACTGAACGATCAGTCAAAGAAAGGGCGCGCCGTGGCACGCACCGTCGACACCCGGCAGGTCGCACAACGCCGACAAGCCATCACCCTCGCCGCCGCCCGACTCTTCGCAGCCCACGGCTTCGACCAGACCACCGTCGCCCAGATCGCCCGCGCCGCCGGACTCAGCCCCGCCGGCGTCTTCTACTACTTCCCCGACAAACAGGCCGTCTTCCGCTCCGTCTTCGAACGCGACCTGCCCCGCTCCGAGAACCTCGTCACCCGCCACACCGACACACCACACCCCGCCACCGCCATCACCGAACTCGTCACCGAACTCGCCGCCGACGCCCAGGACCCCACCGCACCCGGCCTGCTCGTCGAACTCCTGCGCCAAGCCGGCCGCGACCCCGAACTCGTCGACATCGTCGCCCGCAACGCCCGCATCCTCCACGACGGACTCGCACACCTGATCACCCGCGGCATCCAGGACGGCACCGTCGACCCCACCCTCGACCCCGACCACACCGCCCGCTGGCTCCTGGCCGTCGTCGACGCCGTCTTCCTCAACGCCGACCCCGCCCACGACCCCCGCCCCGCACTCCGCCGCACCGTCACCCACTACCTCGCACCACCACCACAGCACCCGGAGGACACATGACGGGGACCACCACCGACCACCACACCGCCACCGTCCGGATGCCCACCACCTGGCTCTGGCTCCTCCGACTCGGCGGAGCCGCACTCGGCTGCGCCGCCGCCTTCGGCACCCCGCCACTGGCGAACTGGCTGCTCGACCTCACCGGCTCGGCCCCCGCTCCGGATCGCCGCACAACTGCCCACCACCTGGGCCGTACCCGTGCTCACCCTCCTCGGCGCCGCCACCGGGACCTGGCTCGCCGCCACCGCCCGCCGGGAAAGCCCCGTCGTGACCGTGCACCGCGACCACATCGCCGTGCACCACGACGACACCGCACTGCACCTGCGCCGCGACCGGACGAACGCCGTCTTCACCGACGGCCGAGACCTCGTCGTCCTGGACCACGACGGCGGCGAAATCGCCCGCGTCCAGGCCACCGACCTGCCCACCAGGGGACTGCGCGAGGCGTTCGAGCGGTTCGACTACCCGTGGCAGGGGACCACCGACCCGCACGAAGCCGACTTCACCCGCTGGATCGACGGCACACCCGACCTCGACCCCGCCACCCACACCCTGCTCCGCACCCGCCACCGCGCCCTCGCCGACAAGAAACCCGGCGCGGCGGCGGAAGCACTCGACGAGCTCCGCGCGAAGGGGATCGCCGTCCGGGACCGGAACGGCAAGCAGCAGTACCGCCGGACTGCGCGAGAGTCGTGACAGGGGAGGGCCACGCCGTCTCGCACGGGGGAGCGGGCTACCCGCGCGTGGGCGTTACGACGGGTCCGAGGCTGCCGACGTCCTGAGGCCGCGGGCTCGGTTCGCCCGGTGAGCGGGGAGTCCTGGTTCCTGACGAGACGGGGCGTCGACGTTCGCCCCCGCGCTGGTCCCCCGCGATCAAGATCAATTCATGGATAATGGGGATTATCCATCAAAAGCGGGTCCGGGAGGGGCTCGGGCTCCGATCGGGGGATGCCCCTCTCGAACGCTTTGCCGGCGGCCGATCCGGCCCCTGGAACACGGATTTTGCGTGCGACACGCGCGAACGTGACGTCGTGCCCAAGGGATGCCTGGCGGGCGGGCCGCGGGGTTCGCGCCGAGGGCTCCGGTGGCCCGCCTCGATGATCAACTGCCGACGCGGGCCCGGCACGTCCGTCGGTCCGACATCCGCTGACACCACCCATGATCCGTCACTGTGACGTTTCTACGGTGCCGTATCGGAGTTCCGACGGCTCGGCGCTGTCTCGACCTTCCCGACCCGGGGGCTCCGCCCGTGCCCCCGGGCGGCCGGGCCGCACCGGCCGCGCTGCCGACGGCGTGAACGCACGGCGGCGGGTCGCGAGGTGCCGAGCGCGCGACGCAACGCGCGGACGTCGTGTCGCACCGGTGTGGCCGGCCTGCGGTCCGTGGCGTCCGCGACCCCTGCCGACCAGCCTGTCCGTAACGCCGATAATCTACATTATGTTAAGTAGAACGTTCGGGGAGCGTCCGGGGCGCTTCCCTGCCCACCCGCTTCGCCTCCGCGGTGATGACGTCGCCCCACGTGCGCCACATGCCGTCGAGCCGTGACGTGACCACGACGCGCTGCACCGCGTCGTCCGGCAGCGGGATCTGCAGGCCGATGGCGTGGTGGCGGGCGTGCGCGCCGCCGGCCTTCGCCAGGAGCTCGGCGTCGAAGTCGATCAGGACGCTGCCCTCGGGCAGGTTCTCCGGGATGTCGTCGCCGCAGCCGACGACGCACACCGGTCCCCCGGCGTCGGCGGTGTGCTGTTCGATCTCTGTTCGAACGTCGAGGTCGCGGGCACGGTCGGTCCACGTGGTGAGGGCGCGGTGCTCGGCTTCGGCGATGAGCGGGTCGTCGCGTTCCAGGGAGGCCCAGACGAGTTCGACGCCGGGTTCGTGGGTCTTGTCGAGGAACTGGCGCATGGTGCGCTTGGCGCTGGCGAGCATCTCCCCCGTGTCGCGTTCGTGGGGTGGTTCGACGGCCCAGGCGGTGAGGTCGAAGTGGGTGGCGAGGCCGTGTCGGTGCAGGCGGTAGCCGAGTTCGATGTCTTCGGTGCCCCAGGTGACGAAGCGTTCGTCGAAGCCGCCGACGGCGTGGAAGTCGGTGGTGCGGACGGAGAGGTTCATGCCCCAGGCGTAGAGCCAGGGGAAGGCGAGGCGGTCGGGCTGGAAGTCGACGGCGGCGAGGGGTTCGTGGCGGATGTCGCGGAAGCCGGGGTGGTCCTTGAAGTCGTGGTGGACCTGCTTCGGGGTTCCGGTGGTGATGGCTTCGGCGAGGCCGGGTGTGGGGTCCCAGGGGCGGTAGCCGTGGACGTAGCCGAGGTTGAGGGTGGGGTGGGCGGTGTGGGCGTCGGCGTGGGCGCGGGTGAGGTCGGGTCCGGCGAGGGTGCCGCAGTCGATGAAGGCGAGGACGGGTGCGGTGGCGTGGCGTGCGCCGGCGTTGCGGGCGTGGGCGACGCGGCGGCCGAGGTCGGGTTGGTGGTGGTAGTGCAGGTGGAGGCGGTCGTGGAAGGTGGTGACGACGTCGGCGGTGTGGTCGTGTGAGCCGTCGTCGGCGACGATGACCTCGTAGTCGTCGGGTGGGAGGGTTTGGTCGGTGAGGCTGTCGAGGGTGCGGCGGAGGAGTTCGGCGCGGTTGTAGGTGGGGATCACGACGGAGATCCGCGGCGGCATCCGGGCTCCTTGGGGCGCGGTGGTGCGGGCGCTGGGAAGGAGCGGACTGTATCGGGTTCGCGGAACCGATACAGCCCCTGGCTTCGGTGTCGGTTCAGGCGGTTCGGGTGGTGGTCAGGCGGTCGAGGATGTCGTGGTAGTGGGCGTTGGCCATGATGCCGAGGACGTTGCCGAAGGGGTCGACGACGCTGGCGGTGACGTAGCCCTCGCCGCGGACCTTGGGTGCGTCGTGGGGTGTGGCGCCGAGTTCGGTGAGGCGGTCGAGGGTGGCGTGGAGGTCGTCGACGGCCCAGTAGGTGATGGCGCCGGCGGGGCCGGTGTGGGTGTCGTGGGGTGCGTAGTCGCTCTTGACGATGCCGAACTCGTGTTCGTAGTCGCCGATGCGGAACTCGACGTAGCCGCCGGGGACGGTGAAGTAGGGCTCGATGCCGAAGAGTCGGGTGTACCAGGTGGCGGCGGCGTCGAGGTCGTCGGCGAAGAAGCTGGTGGTGGTGAGTCCGCGGAGCATGGTGGTTCCTGTTCGGTCGGTGGTGGTCGCTTGTCCCCTACTTTGGCGGTCAAAGTGCTCACGGAGTGAGCACTTTGTGGGCGAGACTGGGTTCATGCGTGCGGACCGGTTGGTGGCCGTCCTGTTGTTGATGCAGGCGCGGGGGCAGGTGACGGCGGCGGAGTTGGCGGGTGAGTTGGAGGTGTCGGTGGCGACGGCGCGTCGGGATCTGGAGGCGTTGTCGTCGGCGGGTGTGCCGGTGTACCCGCAGCCGGGGCGTGGTGGTGGTTGGCGGTTGGTGGGGCGTGCGCGGACGGATCTGAGCGGGTTGACGTCGTCGGAGGCGCGGGCGTTGTTCTTGTTGGTGGGGCCTGCGGCGTCGGGGTCGCCTGAGGTGCGGGCGGCGTTGCGGAAGTTGGTGCGGGCGTTGCCGGAGACGTTCCGGGAGGGTGCTCGGGCGGCGGCGGACGCGGTGGTGGTGGATGCGGCGGGGTGGGGTGGTGTGGGTCGGGAGCGGCCGGGGTTGGTGGGTGTGTTGCAGGAGGCGGTGGTGGGGCGTCGGCGGGTGGTGTTGGTGTACGAGGGGCGTGGGCGGGTGCGGTCGGAGCGGGTGGTGGAGCCGTGGGGGTTGGTGGACAAGGACGAGGTTTGGTACTTGGTGGCGGGCACGGGTGGGGGTGAGCGGACGTTCCGGGTGGATCGGGTGGTGTCGGCGCGGGTGACGGACGAGGTGTTCGTGCGGCCGGAGGGGTTCGACTTGTCGGTGGCGTGGGAGCGGGTGGTGTCGGAGGTGGAGCGGCGGCGGTCGTCGGTGTCGGCGGTGGTGTCGGTGGAGTCGCGGTTCGCGCACGTGTTGCGTGATCAGTTCGGGAGGCACTGCGAGGTAGTGGAGGAGGTGGGTGGTCGGGTGCGGTTGCGGTTGTCGGCCACTACTGCGCTGATGATCGCGCAGGTGTTGGCGGGGTGGGGTGCGTTGGTGGAGGTGGTGGAGTCGGCGCCGGTGCGGGCGGAGTTGGCGCGGTTGGGTGCGGAGTTGGTGGCGGGGAACGCAGTGCGGTGAGGCCGCTTCCGGCTTCCGCGCCGACTGCGCCTGTTCTGCACTGCGCTCCGACGCCGTGGTCGCGGTGGGCGTCGATGTGGCCGACGCGGGTCGGTGACGAGGGGTTTCACATCCGGTCGTGGATGCGGTCCCTCATCGGCTTCTCCCCCAGTGCCCGCAGGGCGGCGGCGACGAGGTCGGTGAGCGGGTAGGGCAGGTCGGCGTCGAGGTCGCGGGCGGCGGCGGTGGTGGCGTGCCACTCGGCGTCGAGGGTGGGGAGGATGGCGCGGGCGTGGTCGGTGAGGTGGACGATGCGCCTGCGGGCGTCGTCGCCGGGGTGGAGGTCGACGAGGCCGTCGCGGCGCATCTGGTTCACGGTCTGGCTGATGGCGGAGTGGGTGACGCCGATGGTGTCGGCGAGGTCGCGGATGGACAGCGGTCCCCTGGCGTGGACGAGGCGGATGACCGGGGTGTAGCGGGGGCGGAAGCCCGGTAGGCCGAGGTCGGTGTAGACGCGGGCGACGTCGCCTTCGAGGAGGTCGAGCAGGTGGCGGAGGCGGGTGCCGAGGTAGTCGCCGGCGGGTGCGTGGTCCACCCGCCTAATGTAACAGCACTGTTGTATTTGTGAGGAGGGGTGGATGTACCCGGAGATCGAGCCGTACGAGCACGGGATGTTGGACGTCGGCGACGGCAACCTCGTGTACTGGGAGGTGTGCGGCAACCCGGAGGGCAAGCCGGTGGTGTGCCTGCACGGCGGTCCGGGCACGGGCTGCTCCCCCGGCATGCGCCGGCAGTTCGACCCGGAGGCGTACCGGATCGTGCTGCTGGACCAGCGCGGCAGCGGGCGCAGCCGGCCGCACGCGAGCGAGTACGCGACGGATCTGTCGGTGAACACGACGGCGCACCTGGTGGCCGACATCGAGCGGTTGCGCGAGCACTTGGGCGTCGAGCGGTGGATGGTGTTCGGCGGGTCGTGGGGGTCGACGCTGGGCCTGCGGTACGCGCAGCTGTTCCCGGAGCGGGTGACGGACATCGTGCTGGTCGCGATCACCTCGGGCCGGCACGCCGAGCTGGACTGGCTCTACCACGGGCTGGGCATGTTGTTCCCGGAGCAGTGGTCGAGGTTCCGCGACGGCGCGGGCGAGGGCGCCGTGGACCTGGTGGCGGCCTACCACGCGTTGTTGAACGACCCGGATCCGGCGGTGCGGGAGAAGGCGGCGACGGACTGGACGGACTGGGAGTCCTCGATCGTGTCGCTGGACCCGGACTACCGGCCGGGGCCGCGGATGGCGGATCCGGCGTGGCGGATGGCGTTCGCGCGGCTGTGCGCGCACTACTTCAGCCACAAGGTCTGGTTGGAGGACGGGCAGGTGTTGCGGGACGTGGAGCGGTTGCACGGCATCCCGGCGATCCTGGTGCACGGTCGGCTGGACCTGCAGGGTCCGTTGTGGACGGCGTGGGAGCTGGCGCGGACGTGGCCGGACGCGGAGCTGGTGGTGGTGCAGGGCGCGTCGCACGCGGTGTCTGATCCGGGGATGGCGGACGCGGTGCTGGCCGCGACGGACCGGTTCGCGCGGCGCTGAGCGCCTTTGTCGTCGACGGTCGGGTGGCCGCCGATCCGGGTCCGCCATCCCGGACGGGCGGGCGTGGTTGCGCGCCCGCCCGTCCGGATCTCCCGCGACGACTCGACGAGGTCGGTTATATTCCGGCCGTGTCACGACTTTCGCGAGGTACCGCGCTCCCCCGGGCCACGTCGTGACGGGCGGTGGCTTACCGGAGGCCGAAGGTCCGGTGAACCGTCCGACGGGCTGGTTCGAGCAGCCGCTCTGGACGGTGCTCGGGCTCCTGGTCGTGTGCGCCGGTCCCGTGATCCTGCTGGCCGGTCTCGGCGGGTACGTCCCGGACGACGACCGGACGGCCGTCGTGGTGACCGGTCTGGTCTGGACGCCTCTGACCGTGCTCGTCCTGCTGGTCGCCGTCGTGGGCACCGCGCGGGACCTGCGGGTGTGGCGTGAGCTGGACGCGGCCGGCGTGCGGGTCGTGGGCGAGGTGACGTCCGCGGAGCGGGTGTGGTGCGGCGAGGACGAGCGCTGCACGAGGATCCGGATGCTGGTCTCCGTGCCGGGCCGGTCGCCGTTCACCACGAGCCACCTCGTCGCCGGGGAGGAGGTCGTCGAGGTCGGGACGGGCATCCCGGTCGACGTGCACCCGACCCGCGACCTGTTCCGCCTGGTCCCCGACCCGGCCACGGGTCGCGCGTCCCGGTAGGGCCGCGGTCGGTCTCCGCTAGGGGCGCCAGACGTTGGTCGTCCTGACCGCGACGCCTTCCAGGTGTGGTGGCACCGGCACCGGGAGGGCGTCGACCAGCGTCCAGCCGCGCGGCATGAAGGACCGCTGCGGGTCCCCCACCAGCACCAGGACGCCGCGGTGGTGCGCGGCCAGCAGGAACGGCTCGACGCGGGCGGCCATGTCCCGGTCGTAGAAGACGTCGCCGGCCAGCAGCACGTCGACGTCGGGTTCGGTGTCGAGCAGGTCGCCGGCGGCGATGGTGACGGTGACGTCATTGGCGCGGGCGTTGAGGCCGATCGCCGCCACCGCGACCGGGTCGATGTCGTTGGCCGTGACCAGGCCGCCCGCGCGGGCCACGGCGACCGCCACCAGCCCGGAGCCCGACGCGAGGTCCAGCACCCGGCGACCCGCCACCAGGTCGGGGTGGTCGAGCACGTGTCGGGCGAGCGCCTGGCCGCCCGCCCACGGGAACGCCCAGAACGGCGGTTCGGGCGAGCCGGTGCGTTCCCACAGCGCCGTCACGTCGTCCGCGGTGCGCAGCACGATGTCCGGGGCCACGGGCACGGGGCGCGCGCTCGTCACCGAGCGGACGAAGTCCTCCACCGGTCCGGTGATCACCGGACCGACGCCCGCCCCGCCGCAGCCGACGCCCGCCACCCGGCCACGGTGGAGGCCGCCGGTGTCAGCGCCCGGCCGCGCTCGTGCACCGCGGCGTCCCCGGCCGTGCCGCGCGCCGGTCCGCCGGGGCGTTCACGGCGATCGGAGGGGGCCAGCGGCCGTCGCACCATGCGGTGACAGTAGTACCGGCGTCACCGCCACGGCCGCGGGCCGGTGCCGACGGGCGCTCACAGCCCTCCGGCGACCCGCAGCACCGCGCCGGTCGTGAACGACGCCGCCCCGCTCAACAGCCAGGCGACCGCCTCCGCGATCTCCTCCGGCTCGCCGGGTCGGCCCAACGGGATGGCCGACGCCACCCGGTCGGGTCGGTCGGGCACGCCGGACAGCTCGTGGATCGCGGTGCGGACCGTGCCCGCCGCCACCGCGTTCACCCGGATCCCCCGCGGACCCAGCTCCTTGGCCAACCCCACGGTCATGGCGTCCACCGCCGCCTTGCTCGCCGCGTAGTGCACGTACTCGCCCGGCGAGCCCAGCGTGGCGGCGGCCGAGGACAGCGACACGATCGACCCGCCCGCCACCAGGTCCCGCGCCGCCCGCCGCGCGCACAGCAGCGCACCCACGACGTTGACGTCGATCACCCGGCGCAGGTCCTCGGGCCGCAGCTGCGCCAGCGGGCCCACCGGGCTGGTGATCCCGGCGTTGACGACCACGCCCGTCACCTGCCCCAGCGCCGCGGCGGCGTCGAACAGGGCGTCCACGTCGGCCTCGTCGGACACCTCCGCCCGCACCGCGACGCCGCCCACCTCCCGCGCCAGGGCCTCGGCCTGCGCCGTCGCGGCCCGGTAGCCGATCACGACCCGGTGCCCGTCGGCGGCCACCCGCCGCACCACCGCCGCGCCGATGCCCCGGCTGCCGCCCGTCACCACGATCAGGCCAGCCACGCCGTCACCTCCGCGTCCACCACGTCCTGCGCGGTCACCAGCATGTGCGCCAGCCCCGGCACGTCCACCAGCCGCGCGCCGGGCACGGCCGCGCACAATTGGGCCTGCACCGGCCGGAACGCCGGGTACTCCTGCGCGCCCCGCACCACCAGCAGCGGCACGTCCAGCGCGGTGGCCCGGTCGAGCACGTCCAGCGGCTCGACCGCGGCGCGCGAGGCGTCCGTCCAGGTGTAGGAGTCGAGGGCGCCCACGTCGATGGACGCCTGCACCACCGCCTGCACCCGCACCGCGGGGTTCACCACCGCCACCCGCCGCACCGGCACGACGCGCCGCAGGGCGGTGGTCAGCGCGACGTGCCCGCCCGCCGAACCGCCGACCAGGTCGACCGGCCCGTCGTCGCACCCGAGCTCGGCGCGTGCCGCCGCGACCAGCGCGGGCATCGCGGCCACCGCCGACTCCACCATCGCCGCGTAGCCGTCGACCACCTGGTCCGGGCCCTCGCCCCACGGCGGCAGCGCCGCGTACAGGCGCCACGCGTCCACCCCGGTCAGCGGCAGCGCCTCGGCCATGGCCTCCGGTGTGCCCGGCTCGCCCAGCAGGTGCCACACGACCACCAACCGCCGGCCGGTCCGCGCCGGCGGCACCGCCAGGAAGCGCACGCCCGCCGCCTCACCCGTGATCACCATGACCCCGAACCTACGTCCCAACGGGCCCGGACGGCGTCCACCCCTCGCGAACACGGCACACGCACAGCAACCACGAGCTTCCCGAACGCGTGAACCCGCACCCCGGTGTCACTCGAACGGCCGCGCCAGGGCACCCTGAAGGCGTGACCGAGCCGCGTTGCGCCGCGATCTCCGCGGACCTCGAGGAACCCCAGGCGGGCACCGCCGCGACCGCCGCCGCCTGGATCTGCCTCGAACAGCCCGGGCCCTGGGGACGCGACGCGCTCACCCAGAGCCGCCTCGACCCCGCGCTCGGCGCCGAACTGGCCCGCCGCGCCGCCGACACGGGCGTGCGGGTCCTGCTGATCCGCCGTCCCGGCCGCCACGCCGACACCCACCACGACGCGCCGCGGCGCGTCTACCTCGCCGCCACCACCCCCGGCCGGCCGTGGCTGGAGCGGACCGACGTCGCCGACCCGGCGGCCCTGCTCGACGTCGACTTCGCCGCCCTCGCCGCGGGCGAACCCGCCGGGTTCGGCACGCCCGTCACGGGGCCGCTGCTGCTCGTGTGCGCCAACAGCCGCCGCGACGTGTGCTGCGCCCTGCGCGGGCGGCCCCTCGCCGAAGCCCTCGCCGCGACCCGGCCCGACGCCGTCTGGGAGTGCACCCACACCGGTGGTCACCGCTTCGCGCCCACCGGCGTGCTGCTGCCCACCGGCTACACCTACGGCCGCCTCGACACCGAGTTCGCCGCCCGGCTGCTCGACCACGCCGCCCGCGGCCACGTCGTCACCGACCGCTGCCGGGGCCGCTCCACCCACCCGCCGCACGGCCAGGTCGCCGAACTCGCGGTCCGCGACCTCACCGGCGAGGACCGCGACGTGCTCACCGTGCGCGGCGACACCGTCCACCACGTCGACGGCAGCGCCTGGCAGGTCACCGTCGCCGGGCGCGACCTACCGGCCGCCCGGCCCGCGAGCTGCGGCGCGGCCCCCACCCCGGCCACCGGGCTCGTCGCCACCGCCGTGCGACGGCTCGTCCCCGTCGCCTGACCGTCCCGGCACCGCCGCGCGGAACAGGCCCAGCCCCACCGCGTGGGGGTCGTCCAGGCCCACCGCCGCCAACGCCTCCGCGGGCAACGCCAGCAGGGACACCGCCACGCCGAGGAAGTAGGCGTCCAGCAGGCCCGCGTCCCGCGCCGTGCTCGGCAGGCCCGCCGCCGCGTGCAGCCCCGCGCCGGCCTGCGCGTTCGACACGGCCATCCGGCCCAACGCCGCGCGCACACCCGGCCGGCGCACCGCCTCCAGGTACAGCTCGACCATCGCCAACAGCTGCGTCGGGTCCTCCACCACGGCGCGCCGCAGCAACGCCGGGTACAGCTGCGCCACCTCCGCCGGCGAGATCCCGGCCGGCGTCGTCTCCCGCAACCGCCGCACCGCCGCCGCGTGCAACGCGGTCATCCGCGCCGCCGCCGCGCCCAGCAACGCGTCCCGCGACGGGAAGTAGTTCTTCGTGGTGCCCTCCGGCACACCCGCCGCCCGGTCCACCGCGCGGTGCGTCAGGCCGCGGCCGCCCTCCGCCGCCAGCACCGAGATCGCACAGTCGCACAGCAGGTCCCGACGGCTCGTCACGGTGACGGGACACTAGTCGATCGAGGTCGGCCCGCCGTCGCCACCACCCGCCCCGCCTCCAGCACCAACCACACCCCGCACACGCACCGCACGTAGTCCACCGCGCCGTGGGACGAGACCGGATACACGCGCTCGGCACTGGGCCACCCGCAACAAGGGCATCTGGTGTTCACCCCACCAGCGTGGTGTCATGGTTCAGTGCATTTCAACCCTTACGGCGGGGCGGCGGCCGAACTCGCCGCCGCCCTGGTCAACGCCGACCCCCGCAGCACCGCCGACGAGCTGCTCGACCTGCTGCGCGAGCACGGCTACAAACCCCTCGGCGCCCTCGACGACCACCAGGCCCGCGAGCTCACCGCCTGGGCCGCCCGCCTCGCACCCGTCTTCGACCACACCCCCGACCAGATCGCCCTCGTCAACGACCTGCTCGCCGAAGCCGCCGCCAAGCCCTACATCTCCACCCACGACGGCAGGCGGCCCCACCTGCACTTCGCGCCCGAACACGCGCCCACGCCGCAGCGGCTGCGCGCCTTCACCGCCGCCGGCCTCGCCCACGTCGTCTGCGACGACCCCGGCCGCCTCGGCCGCTGCGCACGGCCCGGCTGCGCCACCGTCTACGTCGACACCTCCCGCAACGGCCGCCGCCGCTTCTGCACCACCCGCTGCGCCAACCGCGTCCACGTCGCCGACCACCGCACCCGCACCGCCTGACCCACACCCGCGCTCCCGCACAAGCACCCGACCACGACCGGCGCGGGTCCCCGCCGGTCGGTCAGTGCATGACGCGGCGGCCGAAGCGGGCGTTGCCGAACTCCGCCGCCTCGCCGATCAACGCCGACCCCACGTCCGTGCGACCACGGAACCACGCGTGCCGGAACCACGCGTCCTGGTGGAACACCACGTCGCCGAACAACGCCCGCCCGCCGAACCGCACGTGCCGGAAGTCCGCCCGGCCCGACACCTCGGCCCGCCGCAGGTCCGCCCGACCCGACACCTTCGCCCGCGCGAACACCAACTGGTCGGCCACCTGCGCCGACCGCAACGACACGTTCCCCGCGAACACCGCCAACCCGAACGACGCCGACCGCGCGAACAACGCGTCGGTGAACACCGCGTGCCGCAGGAACCGGGCGCCCGCGAAGTTCGCGTCACCCGTCACCGTCATCGCCTCGAACCGCGCGTCGCCCAGGAACACCGCGCCCATCAGGTCCACCCGGTTCACCCGGCACCCCGACAGGTCGAAGTCCACCAGGATCGCCCCCGGCGCCACCACGTCCATCCCCGGCCAGAAGTCCGCGCCCGGCCGCAGGTGCGACACCAGCTCCCGCTGCACCGCCGTGCGCCACGGCGCGTCCAACCCCAGGCTCACCCCGCCGCGCAACGCCGCCAGCCACGACGTCACCACCGCCTGCCGCCGCCGCGGCGCCTGCCGGCCGATCTCGGCCAGCAGCAACAACCCCTCCTCCTCACCGGCCCGGAACAACCGGTTCGCCTCACGCCACACCGACACCGGGGCCTGGGCCGCACCCGCCTCCGGCCCCACCCGCCGCCGCGCGTGCTCGTCCAACAACGTCTCCGAACGCGACGCGCGCACATGACGCACGCCAATCCAGACGATGACCACGGCCACCGCCAACGGCATCAGCCACGACGACATACCCCCGATCATGCCCGTCCCGCCTACGTCCACGGACGTACTTCCCGTCACCGCTTCGTGCCCGACGCCGAGACACGCGCCCGAGCGGAGCATCGACGGCATGGAACCGACCCACAGCCCGGCCCCGCGCGCCTCCGACGCCGACCGCGAACGCACCGCCGCGCGGCTGCGCGACGCCGTCGGCGACGGCCGCCTCACCCTCGCCGAAGCCGACGAACGCATCGCCGCCGCCTACACCGCCGTCCACCACCACGAGCTCGCCACCCTCACCGCCGACCTGCCCGAGCCGCCGCCACCGCCCGCCCCGCCCGCACGGCACCGGCCGCCCCTGCTGCCGATCGCGCTGCTCGTCCTCGCCGTCGCCTGGATCGCCTCGCCCCTGCCGTTCCCGTGGCCGCTGCTGCTCATCGCCCTGCTCGTGCACCGCGGCCTGCGGCACCGCCGGCGGCGCGACCCGATCACCCCGGCGGCCTGATCCACCCGCACCCGCTCCTGCCCTAGAGTCCGCCCCATGGACCTGACCGACGCGTGCTTCGCGGGCGCCGCCCGACAGGCCGAGCTGCTGCGATCGGGCGCGTTCACCTCGCGCGCCCTCGTCGCCGAATGCCTGCGCCGCATCGACCGGCACGACCGGAGCCTCAACGCGTTCCGGCTCGTGTTCACCGACCGCGCCCTCGCCGACGCCGAGCACGCCGACGCCCGCCTCGCCCGCGGCGAGCACGCGCCCCTGCTCGGCGTGCCCGTCGCGGTCAAGGAAGACCTCGCCATCGCCGGACTGCCCACCACCAAGGGCACCGCCGCGGTCGACACCACCGCGCCCGCCGACGCCGAGATCGTCCGCCGCCTGCGCGAGGCCGGCGCCGTGGTCGTCGGCCGCACCCGCATGCCCGAACTCGGCCTGTGGCCGTACACCGAGTCCACCTGGGCCGGCGCCACCCGCAACCCCTGGTCGCCCGACCACTCGCCCGGCGGGTCCAGCGGCGGGTCGGCCGCCGCCGTCGCCGCGGGCCTCGTCGGCGCCGCCGTCGGCACCGACGGCGCGGGCTCCGTCCGCATCCCCGCGGCCTGCACCGGCCTGTTCGGCCTCAAACCGCAACGCGGCCACGTGCCGCTGACCCCCGACCGCGACGTCTGGGGCGGCCTGGTCGCCGCCGGACCCATCACCCGCCACGTCGCCGACGCCGCCCTGCTCCTGGACGTCCTGGCGCCCGGCGGCGACCACGCCGCCGCCGTCACCGCCACCCGGACCCTGCGCATCGCCGTGTCCCTGCGCACCTGGGGACGCGGCATCCCCGTCGACCCCGAAGTCCGCGACGCCGTCCTCGACACCGCGGGCCTGCTCGCCGACCTCGGCCACGACGTCACCCGCGTCGACCCCGACAACCTGCACGACGTCGCCGGACCCGCCGTGCTCGCCGCCCGCTACCTGCACAGCGCCGCCACCACCGAACAGGCCCTGGACCGACCCGACCGGCTCGACGCCCGCACCCGCGCCGTCGCCGCCCTCGGCCGCTCCCTGCCCGCGCCCGCCGTGCGCGCCGCCCTCGCCCAGACCGCGAAGCTCACCGACCACGCCAACCGGCTCTTCGACCACCACGACCTGCTGCTCACCCCCGTGCTCACCCGGCCGCCCCTGCGCGTGGGCGAGTGGAACCGCCGACCCACCCTCGCCGCGCTGCTCGCCGCCGCCCGCATGACCACGTTCCTGCCCCTGTGGAACATCACCGGCAACCCCGCCGCGGCCGTCCCCGCCGGCCACACCCGCACCGGCCTGCCCCTGGCCGTGCAGCTCGTCGCCACCACCGACGACGACCGCACCATCCTCACCGCCGCCGGCCAACTCGAACGCGCCCGCCCCTGGACCGACCGCCGCCCACCCGCCTACCCCTGACCCGCGCGCGTGTCCGACGCTCCGGAACCCGCGAGTCGAACGCGCGGGACGCGCCGCTACCGCTCCCGCCGCGCCAGCTCCGACCGCCACCGCCGCAACCACTCCGGCACCGGGCCGCCCGCCACCGCGTCCACCTCGCCCTGCACCACCCGCCGCAGCACGTCGTCCGGCCCCTCGGCCAGGCGTCCCAGCACCTCCTCGCGCACCGCGGGCCAGTCACCGGACGACGACGCCACCGACCGCAGCCGCACGTAGGCCTCCCACACCGGATGCGCCAGGAACGCCCGCCGCCGCAGGTCCACCGCCCGCTGCAGCCACCCCGCGCGCAGGCACTCGTCCACGCCCAGGTCCACCAACGGGGTCGCCGCGCCACGCCCGCCCGTCGCCGCCAGACCCCGCTCCACCCACGCCACCGCCTCCGCCGACCGGCCCGCGTCCCGCAGCACCGTCGCCACCCGCAGGTAGTGCCAGCCCGACGACAGGTCCCGCGACAGCACCAGCACCTGCAGGTCCACGTCACCGGTGTGCTCGGCCAACTCCTCCATCACCCGCAGCAACGCCCACCGCTCCCGGTCGTACCGGCCGGTCTCCCCGAACCCGATCACCGGCAGCCGCTCGAACCGCGCCACCGCCTCCGCCCGGTAGGACGCCAGCCCGTCCTCGCCCAACGCCGACGCGTACGCCGCCAACCGCACCTCCGGCGGTTCGGCGAACCCCGTCTGCACCCACAACAGCCACGCCGCCAACTCACCACCGTCCACCGACGGCCCGGCCGCGCACGCCACCGCGTGCAGGTCCAACACCCGATCCACCAACCCGGCCAACGCCACCCGCTGCTCGCCGCCCTGCGCGGCCCGCACCAGCACCTCGGCCAACTCCCGCGCCACCACCGCCGCGCCCGGCCCGCCCCGCACCAGGGCCGACAGCTCCGCCACCACCGCCGCCAACTCGTCCCACCGCGCCGACCACGGGACGTCGACACGGGCCAGCGCGGCCGCCGCACGACCGGGTAAAGCGTCCACCGCGACATCCAACCGCACCCCGACCGGCCCGACGAGACCCGCTCGGACGCCCTTCCGCCCGCCGGACCCGCCCCGACCACGCGAAAGGGGCGCCGGCGACCACCGCCGACGCCCCACCACTGCGTCCAAGATCACTGACCGGTGCTCACTCCTGCAGCGGACGCGGCTCCCCGGCCCCGACCTCGCGCGCCGCCGGCGACGACCCCAACGTGCCGCGCTCCGCCCCGCGCTCCACCGACGCCTGCTCCAACGGGCCCGGCACCTCCTTGCGCGCCACGGCCTCCGCCGCGCGCACCGCCTCCGCCACCGCCGGGTCCGGAGCCGTGTCGAACCACTCCGCGACCGACGCGTCGTCCTGCTCCGGCGCCGAGCTCACCGGCTGCTCGTAGGCGGGCGGCTCGTAGCGGAACACGCCGTCCTCGCCCGGCGCGCCCAGCATCTTCGCGAAACCCTCCAGCGCCTTGCCGTAGTCCGACGGCACCAGCCACACCTTGTTCGCGTCGCCCTGCGCCATCTGCGGCAACGTCTGCAGGTACTGGTAGGCCAGCACCTCCGGCGTCGGCTTGCCCGCCTTGATCGCCGCGAACACCTTCTCGATCGCCTTCGCCTGACCCTGCGCCTGCAGGTACCGGGCCGCCCGCTCACCCTGCGCCCGCAGGATCGCCGACTGCCGCTCCGCCTCCGCGCCCAGGATCGCCGCCTGCTTCGCGCCCTCCGCCGAGAGGATCTGCGCCTGCTTCTGGCCCTCCGCGGACTTGATCGCCGCCTCCCGCTGGCCCTCGGCGTTGAGGATCATCGCGCGCTTCTCCCGGTCCGCGCGCATCTGCTTCTCCATCGAGTCGCGGATCGAAGGCGGCGGGTCGACCGCCTTCAGCTCCACCCGCGCCACCCGGATGCCCCACCGGCCCGTCGCCTCGTCCAACACCCCGCGCAGCTGGTTGTTGATCTGGTCACGGGACGTCAGCGTCTCCTCCAGGCTCATCCCGCCCACCAGGTTGCGCAGCGTCGTGGTCGCCAACTGCTCCACACCCACGATGTAGTTCGAGATCTCGTACACCGCCGCCCGCGGATCGGTCACCTGGAAGTAGACGACCGTGTCGATCGACACCGTCAGGTTGTCCCGGGTGATCACCGGCTGCGGCGGGAACGACACCACCTGCTCGCGCAGGTCGATCCGGGCCCGCACCCGGTCGAAGAACGGCACCAGGATGTTCAACCCCGGCGCGGCGGTCGTGCGGTAGCGGCCCAGCCGCTCGATCACCGCGGCCGTGGCCTGCGGGATCACCAGCACCGACTTCACCGTGACTATCAGGACGAACAGCACCAGGACCGCGATGACGATCAGCGTGGTGGTCAACTCTCCCCGCCTCCACTCAGGCCCCGGACAGCACCACTGCGGTCGCGCCCGAGATCTCGACAACAGTGACTTCGGCGCCGGGCTCGATGACCTCGTGGTCCAACGACCGCGCCGACCACACCTCGCCGCCGATCCGCACCCTACCGCCGTGGCCGTCCACAGTGGACACGACGACGGCCGTGCTGCCCACCAGGGCCTCCACGCCCGACCGGTGGCCCTGGCCCAACGCCATCCGGCGCTTGATCGCGGGCCGCGCGCCCGCCACCAGCCCCAGCGACACCAGGCCGAACACGATCGCGCTGAGCACCACGTCCGCGCCCAACGCCGACGCGCCCGCCGCACCCAACGCGGCCAGACCCAGCATGACCAGCACGAAGTCGCCCGAGAGGATCTCGGCCGCCACCAGGACGACACCGAGGATCAACCAGATCAGCGCGGCCACCCACCCATCCTCGCACTATCCGCGACCGAGGGTGGGGGTTTCAGTCCTGCGGCTCGGTCACGAAGTCGATCAGCCGCTCCACCGCGCCGATCAACGGCGTCTCCAGGTCCCGGAACCCCGACACCCCCGCCAACACCCGACGCCACCCCTCATGGGGCTCGCCCCAGCCGAGCGCGGCGCACACACCCTCCTTCCACGGCACGCCCCGCGGCACCACCGGCCACGCCGCGATCCCCACCGACGCCGGCTTCACCGCCTGCCACACGTCCACGTACGGGTGACCGGTGACCAGGACGCCCTCGTCCCGGATCGCCGAGACCAGCCGCGACTCCTTGCTGCCCGCCACCAGGTGGTCCACCAGCACGCCCAGCCGCCGCCCCGGGCCCGTGCCGAACTCCGCGATCCGGCCGGCCAGCTCGTCCACCCCATCCAGCGGCTCGACCACGACGCCCTCCACGCGCAGGTCGTGCCCCCACACCCGCTCCACCAGCTCCGCGTCGTGCAGGCCCTCCACCCAGATCCGGCTGTCCCGGGCCGTGCGCGCCCGCAGCCCCTCGACCTTCACCGAGCCCGACGCCGTGCGCGCGGGAGCGGCCGCCTCGGGCGCGGGCCGCACCAGCGTCACCGGCTGCCCGTCCACCAGGAACCCCGCCGGGCGCAGCGGGAACACCCGGTGCCGCCCCCGCCGGTCCTCCAGCACCACCTGGCCGTGCTCGAACCGCACCACCGCGCCGCAGAACCCCGACGCCGGGTCCTCCGCCACCAGCCCGACCTCGGCCACCACCTCGGGCACCGTCCTGCGCTTGCGGCCCGACAGCACGTCGCGGCCGTAGTCGTGTGATCGCACGGCCGGCGACGTTACCGGCCCCCGGCCACCGACGGGTGCCCGGGGAAGAACCCGGCGAACACCTCGCACCACGCCGCCAACCGGTCCCCGTCCACCACCGCCGACCAGCGCTCGATCCCGTCGCGCAGGTCGGGAGAGGCGTAGGCGAAGTCCACCGCGTCCACCGCCGGGTCGCCCACGCACGGCCGCGGGTCGATCGCCACCAACCCGCGCTCGCCCGCGTCCAGGACGTTGCCGAAGTGCAGGTCGCCGTGCAGCAACGTCGCCGCCACCCGGTCACGGGCCAGCGCCGCCGCCTTCGCGTGCGCCGCGTCGTGGTCGCCGGGGTGCCGCCGGCGCAGCACACCGAAGATGAAGTCCACCCGCTCGTGCAACGGCGGGAACCCCTCCGGCGGCGCGACGTGCAGCGCCCGCAGCACCTCGGCCAACCCCGGACCGTCCGCGGCGGGCGTGCCCGGCACCAGCCCTTCCAGCAGCAACGCGCCCCGCGCCGGATCCGCCCGCAGCACCCGCACCATCCGCGGCGACGGCTCCCACGCCCGCAGCGCCGCGTGCTCCTGCACCGAGATCGCCGGCTCCGGCGTCACCTTCAACACCACCGGCTCACCGCCGCGCGTGCACAGCAGCGCGTGCGACGTGCCGCCGGAGAACGACCGCACCACCTCCAGGCCCCAGTCCCGGCACAACCCCGCCACCAGCGCGTCCAGCCCGTCCAGCCACGACCGCACCCCCGGCCCGAAGCGCCGCGTCATCCGGTCCTCCAACGACGCCATTCAGCCGTCCAACCTCAGGATGAACTCCTCCACGTCCTCACCACGCCCCTCCGCGAATCCCACGTCCTCGCCGACCGGCACGAACCCGCACTTCTCCAACACCCGCAGCGACCCCACGTTGTCCACCGCCGCCCGCGCGTACAGCGGGCGCAGCGGCTCCTCCCGCAGGAACCGCTGCAACGCCGCCGTCGCCAACCCCTTGCCCCAGTGCTCGCGGTCGATCCAGCACGTCACCTCGGGCCCACCGAACCGGGTGAACCGCCCCACGTGGCCCACCACGTCGCCGTCGAACACCACCGTCCGCGCCGCCACCGAGTCGTCGGCCAGGATCCGCGCCCACCGCACCAGGAACGCCGCCCGGTCCGACGGGTCCGACGGGGTGAACGCGGCCATCCGGACCGCCTCCGGATCGCGCTGGTGCTCGAAGAACAGCAACACGTCGGCAGCGGTCACCTCGCGCAGTTCGACGTCCACGCGGCAAGTAGACAACACGCACCCGCGACGCCAGAAGGTTCCCCGCCCGGATCCGCCCGCCGGCGTCCGCGCCGGTCAGGACGCGGGCCCGGCGGGCACGCGCGGCCCGGTCAGAACGCGGGCCAGGGGATCGCCGGCCACTCGTCGGACGGCTTCGGGAACACCCCCGCCGCCAGCAGCTTCTCCACCCGCTCGGTCAACGCGCGCACCTCCGCGCGCGTCAGGTGCTCGTGCAGCCGCTGCGACAGCTCCCCGTCCAGGCACGACCGCAGCCGCCGCAGCGACTCCACCGCCTCCCCGGGCAGCTCCTCGCCCAACCACCCCCACAGCACCGTGCGCAGCTTGGCGTCGCCGTGCAGGCAGATCCCGTGGTCCACCCCGTACACCGCGCCGTCGAGCGCGTGCAGCACGTGACCGCCCTTGCGGTCGGCGTTGTTCACCACCACGTCGAACGCCGCCATCAACCGCACCCGCGGGTGGTCGGCGTGCACCAGCACCGCCGGCTCCCCGTACCGGTCGTGCGCCCGCAGCACCGAACGCCACCCCGGCCGCACCTCGTCCACCGGCACGATGTCCACCAGGTCGTCGTCCTCGCGGGTCTCCACCCACAACTGGACCATGCCCGACCCGAACGGACCCTCCCGCAGCACCGTCGGCGGCACCACGTGCACACCGGCCGCCTCCGACACCAGGTACGTGGCCACCTCGCGGCCCGCCAGCGTGCCGTCGGGGAAGTCCCACAACGGCCGCTCGCCGCGCACCGGCTTGTACACGCACTGCGCGGTCACGCCGTCGAGGCTGATCCTGCAGAACAGCGTCGCGTTCGACGCGTCCACCAGCCGGCCCTCGACGTCGATGCGGCCACGCCGCAGTAAGTCGAGCACCCCGTCGTCCGCCGGACCCACCGCCGCGCTCAGCCCTCGTCCGAACGGCGGTAGCCGTTCTGCCGCGGGCACACGTGCCCCTCCGGGTCCAGCGGCTCCGCGCACAGCGGGCACGGCTTGCGCCCTGCCCGCACCACCCGGTCGGCGCGCTCGGCGAACGCCCGCGCCTCCACCGGGCTCAGGAACACCCGCACCGCGTCCGGACCCTCCTCGGTGTCGTCGAGCACCACCGCCTCGTCGACCTCCTCCTCGGTGATCGCGAGCAGTTCGATGACCACCGCGCGGGACTCGGCGTCCCAGCCCAGCCCCATCGTGCCGACCTTGAACTCCTCCTCGACCGGCACCGCCAGCGGTTCGGTGTCCCGGAGGTCCTCGGGGACCGCGTCGGGGACGTCGGCGCCGAACCGCCGGTGCACCTCCTCCAGCAGCGAGCCGATGCGCTCGGCGAGTACGGCGACCTGTTGCTTCTCCAGCGCCACGCTGACCAGCCGGGCCTCCTCGGAGGCCTGCAGGTAGAACGTGCGCTCGCCAGGCTGCCCGACTGTGCCGGCGACGAACCGGTCGGGCTGGCGGAATACGTGGATGACGCGTGCCATGACAACGACGACCCTAGGCCACGCGAGCAAGATCGGCAGCCCTGCCCCTTGCTTTTCCACGACCGGCGAACACGACCGCCGGCCGGTCGGCGCCGCGCACCCGGATAAGGTCGCCGGGTGGTGAAGATCGCACCGTACGGAACGTGGACATCGCCCATCGCCGCGGCCGACGCCGCCGCGGCCGGCGGGGGCCTGCAGTGGGTCGACCTGCACGACGGTCGTCCCTGGTGGGCCGAGGGACGACCCGCCGAGGGCGGCCGCGTCGCGCTGGTGCGCGACGGACAGGACCTGCTGCCCCCGCCGTGGAACGTGCGCAACCGCGTCCACGAGTACGGCGGCCGGCCCTGGGTCGTGCTGGACACCCCCGAGGGGACTCGGGTGGCGTTCACGAACTGGGACGACCAGCGCGTCTACCTGTTCGACCCCGACGACCCGCGGCCCGTCCCGCTCAGCCCCGAGCCCGCGCGCCGGCACGGCTACCGCTACGCCGACCTCACCGCCGGACCCGGCCACGCCGAGGTGTGGTGCGTGCGCGAGACGGTGACCGGCGACGCCCGCACCGACGTGCGCCGCGAACTGGTCGCGCTGCCGCTGGACGGCTCCCCGCCGCGGGTGCTCGCCGCCAGCCACCACTTCATGACCGGGCCGCGGCTCTCGCCCGACGGCCGCCACTACGCCTGGATCGGCTGGGACCACCCCCGCATGCCGTGGGACGGCACCGAGCTGTGCGTCGCCGAGGTCGGCTCCTCCGACCACCGCGTCCTGGCGGGCGGCGAGACCGAGGCCGTGTGCCAGGTCGAGTGGGAGGGCGACTCCCTGCTCGCGCTGACCGATCCCGACGGCTGGTGGAACCTGTTCCGCATCGGCCTGGACGGCACGGCGGAGAACCTCGCGCCGTGCGCGGCGGAGCTGGGCGGGCCGATGTGGCGGCTGGGCAACCGCTGGTTCGCCGCCATCGGCCCCGGCCGCTACGCCGTGCTGCGCTCCGGCGCGCTGGCCGTGCTCGACGAGCGCAGCGGCACCGTCACCGACGTCGACGTGGACCAGCCCGTCTGGCACGCGCACCTCGCCGTGCACGACGGCGTCCTGGTCAGCGGCGCCGCCGGACCGCTCGCCGAGTCCGCCGTGGTGTCGCTGGACCTGTCCACCGGCGTGCTCACCGAGCACACCTCCGCCGAGTCGGCGCTGCCGGTGGAGTACCTGCCCGTGCCCGAGGAGCGCGTGTTCAGCGGGCCGGACGGCGACGTGCCCGCCTACGTCTACCCGCCGCGCAACCCCGACTTCGCCGCCCCCGAGGGCGAGAAACCGCCCTACGTCGTGCACGTCCACGGCGGGCCTACCGGCCGTTCCGCGCCCGTGCTCGACGCGGAGCTCGCCTACCTGACCAGCCGCGGCATCGGCGTGGTCGCGGTCAACTACGGCGGCTCCACCGGCTACGGGCGGGCGTTCCGCGAACGGCTGCGCGAGCAGTGGGGCGTGGTCGACGTGCACGACTGCGCCGCCGTCGCCCAGGCCTTGGCCGACTCCGGCGCCGCCGACGGCGACCGGCTCGCCATCCGCGGCGGCAGCGCGGGCGGCTGGACCTCGGCCGCGTCGCTGACCTCGGTGAAGACCTACCGGTGCGGCATGGTCGCGTTCCCCATCCTCGACCTGGCCGGCTGGACCGGCGAGGGCGGCGAGACCCACGACTTCGAGTCCCGCTACGTCGAGGGCCTGGTCGGGCCCTGGCCCGCCGCCGCCGACCGGTACGCGGAGCGGTCGCCGTCGCACCGGGTGGACCGGCTGGCCGGGCCGGTGCTGCTGCTGCAGGGTTTGGAGGACGAGATCTGCCCGCCGGAGCAGGCCGACCGGTTCGCCTCCGCGCTGGACGGCACCGGCATCCCGCACGCCTACCTCACGTTCGAGGGCGAGCAGCACGGGTTCCGCAAGGCCGAGACGATCGTCGCCGCGCTGGAGGCCGAGCTGTCGTTCTACGGGCAGGTGTTCGGCTTCACGCCCGAGGGGATCGCGGTCCTGGAGCTGCGCCGGTGACGCCCCACGCGGCCGGCGCCGCCCGCTCGGGTGCCGCCACCTCAGGGTCCGCCACCTCAGGGTCCGCTGCGGCCGGGCCCGCGCTGCTGCGGCCCGGCGACCGGGTCGTCGTGGTCAGCCCGGCCGGACCGTGCTCGGCCGAACTCCTCGACGCAGGCACCGCGTGGCTGCGCAAATGGGGCCTGGACGTGCGGATCGACGCCCACGCCCTGGACACCCACCCGACGCTGGACTACCTCGCCGGCCACGACGCCGACCGCGCCCGCTCCTTCGAACGGGCCTGGCTGGACCCGACCGTGGCCGGGGTGCTGTGCGCCCGGGGCGGCTATGGCAGCCTGCGCATGGTCGACCTGGTCGACTGGACCGCCGTCGCGGCCGCCGCGGACGGCAAGGTGTTCGTCGGCTCCAGCGACACCACCGTGCTGCACGAGCGGTTCCTGGCGCACGGCGTGCCCACGTGGTTCGGGCCGATGATCGGCACCAGGGCGTTCGTCGAGGACACCGACGCCCGCGAACGGCTCCGCACCGCCCTGTTCACCGGCGTGACGTCCTACCGGGGCGTCGGCATGGCGCCCGGAGTCGCGCGGGGTGTCGCCGTGGGCGGCAACCTCAGCCTGCTCGACGCGCCGCCGCCTCCCGGCGCGGTCGTGCTGCTCGAAGACGTCAACGAAGAGCCGTACCGCCTCGACCGGATGCTCACCGACCTGCTGCGGTCCGGGTGGTTCGACCAGGTCGCCGGGCTCGTCCTCGGCTCGTGGACGGGGTGCGGCGACCCGTCCGCCGTGCTCGCCGACCGGCTCGGCGGACTCGGTGTGCCGATCGTCGCCGACGCCCGGTTCGGGCACTGCGAGGGCCAGCTCACCGTGCCCCTCGGCGTGCCGGTCGAGGTCGACGGCGGCACCGGGGTGGTCACCGTCGTGACGTGAGCACCCCGGCGTCGCCGCCGTCGCTGTCACCTGACCCGGTCACCGGCTCCAGTCGCCGGTCCTCACCGGGTCCGGCCGTTCCCCCGGTCCGACGGTCACAGGCCGAACGCGAGCAGCACGTCGCCGCCGTCCGGGTTCGGGTACTCCGGCGAGTAGCCCGCCTGCACGTACACCATCCCGTCGGCCACGACCGCGCCACCGCCACCACCGGAGATCGTGCCGCCGCGACCCGGCAGGCCGTTGACGCCGGTGAAGTCCCGGATCGTGTCGTAGGTCCACAGCACCCGGCCGTCACGCGCCGAGTACGCCCGCAGCTTGCCGTCGTTGCCGCCCTCCCACACCAGGCCCGGACTGCTCGTCACCGCCGGGCCGTGGCCCAGCGTGCAGACCTCCGGGTGCGCCGCGGCGCCGCCGGTCGTGCAGCCGTCCGCCGGGTTCGGCGTCTCCCACAGCACGCGGCCGGTGGCCGGGTCCACCGCGAACACCGTGCCCGGGTCGGCGAAGTACGTCGCGATGTAGAGCCGGTGCCCGTCGTAGCTCGTGCCCCACTGGATGCCCGAGATGCCGCCGTTGGGCAGCGGCACGCCCAGCTGCCGACGCCACACCACCTCGCCGGTCGCCGCGTCGAACACGTGGTAGACGCCCATCTTCTGCCCGACCCCGACCAGCCGCCGCCCGTCGACGGTGAACAGGTTCGGCGTCGCGCCGATGTCGTAGTCCAACGCCGAGCCGTCCTTCAGGCCGGGGCAGTAGCCCTCCGGGTCGGGGCTGGTGCACAACCCGCGCCACGTGTCGGCTTTCGTGACCTGGTTGCGCCACTTCACCGCGCCCGTGCGGTGGTCCAGCGCCAGCAACGTGTCGAAGTCGCCCGCGCTGCCGGTGTAGTTCTGGCCGGTGCCGACGTACACCGTGCCGCTGCGCGGGTCGACCACCGGCGAGCTCCACACCCCGGCGCCCGACGGCTCGTACCGGGTCGCGCCACTGGGCCACGTCCCGACCGCCTGCGGTTCGGGCACGGTGTAGTGGCGCCACACCAGTTCGCCGGTGCGCGCGTCGAGGGCGTCGATGTGGCCGCGGAACGTGCAGCACGGGTAGTTCGGGTCGTCGGTCCCGTCCGGGCTGGTGGCTGCGTTCTCACCGCTCGACGTGCCGACGTACACCTTCCCGTCGTGCACGATCGGTGAACTGGTCACCGTCGCCGCCGGGTGCGCGTCGACCTGCTCGGCCCACACCACCCGACCCGTGGCCTGGTCCAACGAGTAGACGAAGCCCCGGATGTCGCCGAAGTACACCCGCCCGCCCGACACCGACGGGCTGTCCCACGGGATTGCCGGCCGGGCGCCCGGAGCGATGCCGGAGAGGTCCGTCGTCCACACCTCCGCGCCGGTCTCCGCGTCCCGCGCGTGGAACTTCCCGTCCGGCCCGCCGAAGAACGCCACCCCGCCGACCACGGCGGGCTGGCTCCGCACCGGAGCCGCCGACTTCGGGAACGCGAACGCCCACTTCACCTTCAGCTTCGACACGGTGCGAGGCGTGATCCGCCACTCCGCCGCCGCGTACCGCGACCCGGACGCGTCCTTCGACCAGGTGACCCAGTCACCCGACCGCTCGGGCCGCCCCGGCGAGGCCGACGTGCCCCCGCCCCCGAGCAACGCCACCGCCGAAGCCGCCGCCACCAACGCCACTACCCGTTCAGAGATCGGCATTCCATCCCCCTGCCATCGTGGAAAGCCTCTCCACCGTGACAGCGGAACCCGACGACCACGAGCCACGAAAGGACCCGATCCCGTCGGGAGAAGGTCCACCCCGACCGAGCCGATCGGTTGATCCCGACCCACCCTCGACGGACTACCCTCCGCCGCCGACCCGACGGCCGGCACCACGGCCGCCGCCGCGTTCGGCGACCGGACCGACCCACGACCTGGTGACTCGATCCACGGCCCGACCGAAAGCTCGGACTGCCGTCGCGGAGGCGCAGGTCACCACCCTGCCGAGCGACCGGTCGCTCGGCAGGGTGGTGACCTGCAGAATCCCCGGTGCACCCCACGGAGTCGTCAGGGCGGCCCGCCGCGACGGTCCGTCAGGAGGGGTCGGCCGACCCCTCCACGGCGTCCGGCGGGCGGCACGAGCGCTGCGGGTGACGGCCGGTCGTCCGCCCCTGACGGCAGCCACCGGCCGATGTCAGGGGCGGCCAGTGGTCGCCACGTGGTGGTCAGCGGAGGTCAGGTGGTGGTCACTGGTTGTCGCGGAGCATCTGGTTGTCCCGCAGTGTCTGGGTGTCGCGTCGCACCTCCTCCGCCTGGTCGCCGACGGCCTGGATCTCCTGGGCCAGCTCCGGGTGACTGGTCCGCATCCTGCTCAGCGCCGCCATCAACGGCTCCAGCAGCGCCACGGCGTCGTCGGCCGCCAGCGCCTCGCGCACCACGACGTCCATCCGGCCGACCTGACCGGCCAGGCTGCGCAACGACGCCGCGTTGTCCCGGGCCCACTGCGACACCGCGCGGTCGGCCGCCCGCCGGTCCCGCTCGGCACGCACCCGGCCCTCGGCCGTCGCGCCCAGGTCGGACGGGCGCAGCCGCAGGTACCGGCGCTCCGCCGCCTGTCTGCTGGCCACCCCGAGCGCGGGCGCCAGCTCGGCCCAGCTGGTGCCCAACTCGCGTGCCGCGGCGATCAGCTGCGGTTCCCATCCGGCCAGCTCGTCGCGCAAGCGCCGCAGGAGGACCAGTGCGGACAGCACCTGCCCCGCACTGAGGTCTTCCCCGGTCGCCGCCGCTCGGACGGTCTCGTAATCCCCGATCGCCATGACGTCAACTTACCGACGACATCTGGTCTTGTCAACCGGATGACGACGTGGTACAACTGAATCGCAGCGCAATCACCAGCGCATTGACCACGTAGACCAGGAGGTGTTCCCGATGTTGATGCGCACGGACCCGTTCCGGGAGCTGGACCGGCTGGCGCAGCAGTTCTTCAGCGGGCCGGGCACCTGGTCGCGGCCGACGCCCATGCCGATGGACGCCTACCGCGCCGGGGACCAGTTCGTGGTGGAGTTCGACCTGCCCGGTGTCACGCCGGACGCCATCGACCTCGACGTCGAGCGCAACGTGCTCACCGTCAAGGCCGAGCGTCGCCCCAACCGCACCGACGACGTCGAGATGCAGCTGTCGGAGCGACCGCTGGGCGTGTTCTCGCGCCAACTGTTCCTCGGTGACTCGCTCGACGTCGACCGGATCAAGGCGGACTACGACTCCGGCGTGCTGACGCTGCGCATCCCGATCGCGGAGAAGGCGAAGCCGCGCAAGATCGCCATCGGCCAGACCGACGACGCCCCGAAGGAGATCAACGCCTGACACGTCGACGCCGTCGGATACCGGATGTGCGCCGGGTCTACGGCAGGTAGGCCCGGCGCACGTCGTCCACCGACCACGACTTCGCCCACACCCACCGCACTACGCCGACGGATCCATCGACGCGGTGCCGCCGCAACACGGTCGACCGCCCGGTCGGTCGCCGGCCCGGCAATCGGCGTGGCATCGGCGGAAATCGGTGGATCGTGCCGGCTGGCATCCGACAGGATCGCCGACCATGCGACCGGCACAGGGGGAAGTGCTGCACTTCTCCGAAGACCCCGCGATCACCCGGTTCGAGCCGCACGTCGCCGCCACCGCCCGGCAACCCGAGGCGTACGTGTGGGCCGTGGACCACGCACGGTCGCCCGACTACTGGTTCCCGCGCCAGTGCCCGCGCGCACTGACGTGGGTCGAACCCACCACCAGCGCCGAGGACCGGGCGTGGCTGGGCGTCGAGCGGGTCCACGCGATCGAGTACGGCTGGCTGCGCCGGATGCAGACCACCCGCCTCTACGCCTACCGGTTCGACGCCGGGGCGTTCCGGCCGTTCGGTGAACCGACCAACGCCCACGTGGCCACCGAACCGGTCGAACCGCTCGGCGCGCCCGAAGCGGTCGGCGACCTGCTCGCGTTGCACGAGGACGCGGGCATCGAGCTGCGGCTGATGGCCAACCTGTGGCCGTTCTGGCGGCGGGTGGTCGCGAGCACGCTCGGGTTCAGCGGGATCCGGCTGCGCAACGCCCTGCCCGAACCGGACTGACGAACGCGCGGCCACCACCACCGGACCGGCGCGAACTGGACTGCCACCAGCACGACCGCCGCAGCTCAGCGGAAGTCGGCGGCGTGGTCGCGTGCCCACCGGTCGAACGTCAGGCCGGGCCGACCCAGCACCTGCTCGACGTCCGGCGACACCCAGCTGTTGCCCTCGGGATGCCGGCCCATCTCCAGGAACCACTCGGCCACCACGGCCGGGTAGACGTCACGCCACAGCTCACGGGCCTCGGCCGGGGTCAGCTCCACGAACCGCACGTCACGGCCGATCGCCTCACCGATCATCCGCACCGCGTCCCGCCGACGCACGGGGGCCGGCCCGGTCGGCTGGTAGGTCCGCCCTCGCGCCCGTCCTCCACCAGCGCCGTCACCGCGATCGCCGCGATGTCGTCCTCGTTCACCATCGCGCTGTGCCAATCACCGAACGGCGCTCGCACGACACCCTCGTCGCGGATCGACGGCGCCCACTCCCTCGTGTTCGCCATGAACTCGCCCGGGAACAGGTGCGTCCACTCCATCCCGGACGACTCGATCGCCCGGTGGAACACCCGGTGCCACGACTCCAGCGGATCGTCGTCGGACCGGCTCGGGTCGTTGTGCCCGAGATGCGTCAAACGCCGCACCCCGGCGCCCACCAGCGCGTCCACGATGGCCGGGCCGTCGCCTTCCATCGACACCAGGTGCACCCGTTCCACCCCGCGCAACGCCGCCGACAGCGACGCCGGGTCGGTGAAGTCGCCGGCCACCACCTCGACGGCCGCGGGCAGCCGAGCGGCCGCCGGATCACGGGTCAACGCCCGGACCGGCCGCCCCGCGTCGAGCAGTCGACGCACCACGCATCGTCCGACGGTGCCGGTCGCACCGGTGACCAGAATCGGCATTGCTTCCTCCGGGCAAGACAAGAAGGCGCGACTCATAAGCCCTGGTGAGGACCCTGAGGAGCACGGTTCGATCGTCGAGTCGGACAATGCCGAAACAAATGCCGAATTGTCAAACGCGAACACGCTGTTCACGTTTTCCGGAAATGGGGACAACGACGCGGGGTTGCCCACATACCGACCGGTCGGTACCCTCGCGACGTGGACGAACGGCGCATCGACGCGGTGGTGTTGGACTGGGGTGGCGTGCTCACGGTCTCCGTGCCCGCCTTCATCGAGGACTGGCTGACTTCGGAGAACATCGACCGGGACCACTACCGCCGGACCATGCGGGACTGGATGGGCCGCGACGCGCTGCCCGACAGCCCGGTGGCCCGACTGGAGACCGGCGAACTCGGGACCGGCGAGTTCGAAGCGCTCCTGGCCGCCGAACTCACCACCCTCGACGGACGCGAGGTGGCGTCGAAGGGCCTGCTGCGCCGCATGTTCGGCAGCGCCCACCCCGACCCGAAGATGGTCGACCTGGTCCGCGAACTGCGCGCCGACGGTCTGCGGACCGTGCTGCTGTCCAACAGCTGGGGCGAGGGCTACCCCGAAGAGCTGCTGCTCGAGCTGTTCGACACGATCGTGATCAGCGGGCGGATCGGGCTGCGCAAGCCCGACCCGCGCATCTTCCGGCACACGCTGGACCAGATCGGCCTGCCCGCCGAACGGTGCGTGTTCTTCGACGACGCGCCGGTCAACGTCGACGCGGCGCAGGCGGTCGGCCTGCACGCCCACCGGCACACCGACGCCGACACGACCCGTGCGGTGATCGCCCAGCTCAGGGGAGTCGCCGCATGACCGAACTACCGGGCCTGGACCTCGACCGGCTCGCCGCGCACCTGGGCACCGGCCCGTTGACCGGCGACCTGATCCCCGGCGGACGGTCCAACCTGACCTACCGCGTCACCGATGGCCACGAGCGCTGGGTGCTGCGCCGCCCGCCGCTGGGCCACGTGCTGGCCACCGCGCACGACATGTCCCGCGAACACCGGGTGATCAAGGCCCTGGCCGACACCGCCGTGCCCGTGCCGCGCGTCGAGCTGCTGTGCGAGGACACCGACGTCATCGGCGCGCCGTTCTACCTGATGGAAGAGGTGCCCGGGGTGGCGCTGCGGCACCGCGACCAGTGCCCCTGGCTCACCCCGGACAAGGCGCGCACCCTGTCCGAACGGCTGGTCGACGTGCTCGCCGACCTGCACGCCGTCGACCCGAAGGAGGTCGGCCTGGGCGACTTCGGCCGACCGGACGGCTTCCTCAAGCGCCAGGTCGCCCGCTGGGGCAAGCAGCTCGACGCCTCCCGCAGCCGTGAGCTGCCCGGCATCGACGAGCTGCGCGACCGGCTCGCCGACAGCGTCCCCGAATCCGCCCGCGCCACGATCGTGCACGGCGACTACCGGCTGGACAACGTCCTGGTCACCGAGGACCCGCTGGACATCAGCGCGGTGCTGGACTGGGAGATGGCCACGCTGGGCGACCCGCTCGCCGACGTCGGCCTGCTGTGCGTGTACTGGAACGGCATCGGCGCGCGCGAGGACGACCCGATCACCGGCACCGTGCCGACGCTGCCCGGGTTCGCCGGCACCGACGAGCTGGTGCGCCGCTACGCCGAGCGCAGCGGCGCCGACACCGGCGGACTGGCCTGGTACACGGCGTTCGCCTACTTCAAGCTCGCCGTGATCCTCGAAGGCATCCACTTCCGCTTCACCCACGGCCAGACCGTGGGAGCGGGGTTCGACCAGATCGGCCAACTCACCCTGCCGCTGGTGCGCCAGGGACTCGCCGCGAGCTCAGGGGAGCACTGATGGACTTCGCCTACGACGCCAAGACCGAGGAACTGCGCGAGAAGCTGCTGCGGTTCATGGACGAGTTCGTCTACCCCGCCGAGCCGGTCGCCGAACGGCAGCTGGCCGACGCCGCGGACCCGTGGGCGCGCCCGCCGGTGTTGGAGGAGCTGAAGGCGGAGGCGCGCAGGCAGGGCCTGTGGAACCTGTTCCTGCCCGACCCCGAGCACGGCGGCGGCCTGACCAACCTGCAGTACGCGCCGCTGGCCGAGATCACCGGCCGCAGCCCGCACCTGGCGCCCGAGGCGCTCAACTGCGCCGCGCCGGACACCGGGAACATGGAGGTGCTGGCGATGTTCGGCACCGAGCAGCAGAAGAAGCAGTGGCTGCGGCCCCTGCTGGACGGCGAGATCCGGTCGGCGTTCTGCATGACCGAGCCGGACGTCGCGTCCTCCGACGCCACCAACATCGCCACCAGCATCACCCGCGACGGCGACGAGTACGTCGTCAACGGCACCAAGTGGTGGTCGTCGGGCGCGATGAACCCCAACTGCGCGATCTTCATCGTGATGGGCAAGACCGACCCGGACGCCGAACCGCACCGCCAGCAGGCCATGATCCTGGTGCCGCGCGACACGCCGGGCGTGCACGTCAAGCGCGGCATGCACGTGTTCGGCTACACCGACGCCTCCCACGGCGGGCACGCCGAGATCGTCTTCGACAACGTCCGCGTGCCGGCCGACAACCTGATCGCCGGCGAGGGCGAGGGCTTCGCGATCGCCCAGGCCCGTCTCGGTCCCGGCCGCATCCACCACTGCATGCGGCTGATCGGTATCGCCGAGCGCGCGCTGGAACTGCTGTGCCGCCGCGCGATCTCGCGCGTCGCGTTCGGGCAGCCGATCGCGCGCCAGGGTGTCGTGCAGGAGTGGATCGCCGAGTCGCGGGTGCGGATCGAGCAGGCCAGGCTGCTGGTGCTCAAGACGGCGTGGCTGATGGACACCGTCGGCAACAAGGGCGCGCACACCGAGATCCAGGCCATCAAGATCGGCACGCCGCTCATGGCCGAGTGGGTGCTGGACAAGGCGATCCAGGCGCACGGCGCGGGCGGCGTGAGCCAGGACTTCCCGCTGGCCGAGCTGTGGGCCGCGGCGCGGACCCTGCGCCTGGCCGACGGCCCCGACGAGGTGCACCGGATGTCGTTGGCGAAGCGGGAGCTCAAGCGGTATTTGTGACTGGTGAGCGACTTCGACGTGTTCCTCGCCGACTGCCCCGCCCGCACGACCCTGGAGGTCGTCGGGCACACCTGGTCGGTGGTGGTCGTCGTCGCGCTGGGCGACGGGCCGCTGCGGTACGGGGAGCTGCTGGACCGGATCGGCGGCATCAGCAACAAGATGCTCACCCAGACCCTGGCTCGGCTGCGGGGCAACGGGCTGCTGACGAGCGTGGACGGGTGGCACGACCTGACCGACCTGGGTCGGTCGCTGCTCACACCCGTCCGCGCGCTCGCGGCGTGGGCCGAGGAGCACACCGGCGAACTGCTTGACGCCCGGCGGGACGCCGACGTGGACGCGGGCGTAGACGCGGGCGTCGATGCCGATGTACTCGACGCGGGGCACCAGGCCCCGCCACGGGACGAACCGCTCGACGTGCGGCGGCACGCGGTGCGATAGCAGGGCGGCAGCACGTAGTGCGGCGGGCGCGAGGGCGGCGGGGTCCGTGGGCGGGTAGGCAGGCGGCCGGTGTCCGATGTCCCGAGGCCCGGGGTGGTGGTCCCGGGGGATGTTCAGGGGCGGGGTCTACCGGGGCGTCCCGAGGGCGAGTGTCCCGGCGCGTCTGTCCCAGGGCGAGTGTCCCGAGGCGGCCTCCGGTGAGCCGGCGGGCCATGGGTTGGTTGCCGGCCTCGTTGTTTCAACCGACGTTCGAGTTCAATGATAACGCCGTATTCTTTGAAGGTCGCGAGCAGGTTCACCCGTTCGTGCACGACACGGGGTGTGAAAGCGCAGGTCAGAGCGATACGTGAGGAACCGATCGGTTCCTGGACCTGCGCGATCATGGCCGACATGACCCGCATCTCCGTCGTCACCGGCGCCAACCAGGGCCTGGGTTTCGCCCTCGCCGAAGGCCTCGCGCACCGCGCCGCCCCGTCCGACGTCGTCTACCTCACCGGTCGCGACGCCGGTCGGGTCGCGGACGCCGCCGCCCGCATCGACCACGCCGCGATCCGCACCCACGTGCTGGACGTCAGCGACGGCCACGCCGTCGCCGCCTTCGCCGACGACCTGCGCGAACGGCACGGTGGGGTGGACGTCATGCTCTCCAACGCCGCCGCCAGGCTCACCCCCGGCGCGCCGTGGGGCGACCAGGTCGGACCCTTCGTCGCCACCAACAACCTCGGCACCACCCACGTGCTGCGCGCGTTCACCCCACTGCTGCGCCCCGGCGGCGCGCTGCTGGTCGTGGCCAGCTCCTTCGGCACCGTGCGCCAACTGCCCCACCACCTGCACGAGCACTTCGCCGCACGGTCGCTCGACGACGTCGACGCCACGATGCTCGCCTGGCGCGACGCCGTGCTCGACGGCACCGCAGCCGCCCAGGGCTGGCCGGACTGGATCAACATCCCGTCCAAGGTCGGCCAGGTCGCCGCCGTGCGCGCGGTGGCCGCCGAACGCCGCGACGCCGACTCGGCCACCGGCACGCTGATCGCCGCCGTCTGCCCCGGCCTGGTCGACACCGACGCCTCCCGCCCGTGGTTCTCCGACATGAGCGGCGCGGCCAGTCCGGCCGAGGCGGCGAAGCCGTTGCTCGACCTGGCGCTCGGCGCGCGCCGCCCGGAGCACTACGGCGAGCTGGTCCAGTTCGGCCGGGTGTTGCGCTGGTCGTGAGGCACGGCCGCGAGCAGGGTGCGCGTGTAGTCGTGCCGCGGTGACAGCAGCACCTGCTCCACCGTGCCCTGCTCCACCAGCTCGCCCCGGTACATCACCGCGACCCGGTCGGCGATCGTCCACGCCAGACCGAGGTCGTGGGTGATCACCAGCGCCGCCAGGCCCAGCTCACGGCGCAGCCGCAGCAGCAGCGCCAGGATCTCCCCGCGCACGGAGGCGTCCAGCGACGCCACCGGCTCGTCGGCCACCAGCAGCCGCGGGCCCAGCGCCAACGCGCCCGCGATCACCACGCGTTGGCGCTGGCCGCCGGACAGCTCGTGCGGCAACGACGGGAAGAACAGCTCCGGTGGCCGCAGCTCGGCCTGCGACAACGCCTCGGCGACCCGCGCGGACTCGTCGCCGGGCACCCGGTGGATGCGCAGGCCCTCCGCGACCGCCTCGTACACCGAGTGCCGGGGGTTCAGCGCGCTCGTCGGGTCCTGCAGCACCAGCTGCACCTGCCGCCGGTACGCGCGCAGACCCGCCGCCGACCGGGGGAGTTCGACGCCCTCGAACAGCACCCGGCCCGCGGTCGGCTTCTGCAGTCCCAGCAACGTGCGGGCCAACGTCGTCTTGCCCGAGCCGGACTGGCCGACCAGCGCGACGATCTCCCCGGCCCGCACCTCCAGGTCGACCCCGGCCACGGCCTGCGTCGCGCCGAACGACACCCGCACGCCCTCCGCCCGCAGCAGCACCGGCCCGTCCGGGGCGACCTCCGACGGCGTCACGTGCCTCGACGCCGGATCGCCCACGGTCGGGAACGCCGCCGCCAACGCCTGCGTGTGCGGGTGGGTCGGCGCCGCGATCACCTCCCGCGCCGGCCCCTCCTCCACGACCTGCCCGTGCCGCATCACGGCCAGCCGGTCGCACGTCGAGGCCAGCACGGACAGGTCGTGGCTGATCATCACCAGCCCGATCCCGCGCTCGGCCACCAGCCGCTTGAGCAGGTCGAGCACCTGCGCCTGCACCACGACGTCCAGCGCCGTGGTCGGCTCGTCGGCGATGACCAGGCGCGGCTCGCACGCCAACGCCATCGCGATCATCACCCGCTGCTTCTGCCCGCCCGACAGCTCGTGCGGGTAGGCCCGCGCCGCCCGCGCCGGCAGCTCCACCTGGTCCAGCAGCGCCGACACCGACCCGGTCACGCCGTGCAGCCGCATCGGCTCGGCGATCTGCTCCCCGACCCGGTGCACCGGGTTCAACGCGTGCATCGCGCCCTGGAACACCACCGACGCCGCCGCCCACCGCACCGCCCGCAGCCGGCCCCACGACATCCCCTGCACGTCCTCGCCGTCGAGCAGCACCTGGCCCTCGACGCGGGCGTTGCGCGGCAGCAACCGCAGCACCGACATCGCCACCGTCGACTTCCCGCAGCCCGACTCCCCCGCCAACCCCAGCGTCCGCCCCGCCTCCAGCGCCAGCGACACCGACCGCACCGCGGTCGCCTCGCCGCGCGCGGTCCGGTAGTGCACGCTCAGGTCGCGCAACTCCAGCAGGCTGCTCACCGCTCCCCCTTCAGCCGCGGGTTGAGCACCGTCTCCAGGGCCCGCCCGCACAGCGTGAACGCCAGCACCACGCACACCACGCCCAGACCCGGCGGCACCAGGAACCACCACGCCCGCTGCGAGACCGCGCCGTGCATGTTCGCCGCGTGCAGCAGCGACCCCCACGACACCCGCGTCGGGTCGCCCAACCCCAGGAACGACAGGGTCGACTCCGCCACGATCGCACTGGCCACCGTCAACGTCGTGTTCACGAACACCAGCGGCAGCACGGCGGGCAGCACGTGCCGCCCGATCACGTGCCCGTGGCCGCCGCCCAACGCGCGGGACCGCTCGATGAACGGCCGCGCCTCCACCGCCAGCGTCTGCGCCCGCACCAGCCGCGCCGTCGCCGGCCACGACGTCACCCCGATCGCCAGCACGATCGTGCCGAGCCCGCGCGGCAGCACGGTCGACAGCGCGATCGCCAGCACCAGCGACGGCAGCACCAGGAAGAAGTCGGTGAACCGCATCAGCACCGCCGACAGCCACCCGCCGAAGTGCGCCGCCGCGATCCCGACCACGGTGCCGATCAGCACCGACAACACCGTGGCCGCGAGCCCCACGACCAGCGAGATCCGGGTGCCCCACCACGTCAGCAGCAGCACCGAACGCCCGTTGTGGTCCGTGCCCAGCCAGTGCTCCGAGGACGGCGGCTCCCACGGCCGCGCGGTCACCCGCGTCACGTCCAGCCCCGACGCGTCGGTCACCCACGGCGCCAGCACCGCCAGCACCGCGATCACCGCCAACCCGATGAGCCCCACGAGGCCGCCGCGCTGGGAGGCGAACGCCCGCCACGTCGCCCGCGCCGCGGCCCGCCGCCGCTGCCACGCGATCGTCGTCACGACGCACGCACCCGCGGGTCCAGGACCCGGTACAGCAGGTCCGCGAACACGTTCATGGTGATCACCGCTCCCGCCAGCACCACGAACGTGCCCTGCAGCAGCGGCAGGTCCGGGCCGGTCAGCGCCTCGTAGGTCAACAGCCCCAGCCCCGGCCAGGAGAACACCGTCTCCACCGTGATCGCGCCCGACACCACCAGCCCCAGGTGCAGGAACACCAGGGTCACGGTCGGCAGCAGCGCGTTGGGCACCGCGTGCCGGCGCCGCACCAGGTCGTCGCGCAACCCCTTCGCCCGCGCCGTGGTCAGGTAGTCGGCGTGCATCTCCTCCAGCAACGACGACCGCATCACCAGCAGGTACTGCGCGTAGACCACGGCGATCATGGTCAGGCACGGCAGCACCATGTGGTGGGCCACGTCGACCGCCTGCGACAGGAAGTCCGGCGGCGTGTCCGGGTAGCGCATGCCGCCGCTGGGGAACAGGTCGCCGGTCGCCAGCGACAGCAGCATGCCCAGCCAGAACGTCGGCATCGCCCACTGCGCCAGCGCCAGCCCGGTGGAGATCCGGTCCGACCGCGACCCGCGCCGCCACGCGCCCCGGATGCCCAGCCACAGCCCGATCACCACGGCCAGCACGGTCGACGTGCCGGTCAGCAGCACGGTCGGCCACAGCCGTTCGCCGATCAGCTCCAGCACCGGCCTGCTGTAGACGTAGGAGGTGCCGAAGTCGCCGCGCAGCGCCGCGGTCAGGTAGTCGAGGAACTGCTCATCCAACGGCTTGTCCACGCCCAGCCGCGCGCGCAGCTCGGCGAGCTGGTCGCCGGTCACCGGGCGGCCGCGCGTCATCGCGACCACCGGGTCGCCGGGGATCACCCGGAACAGCAGGAACCCCAGCGCCACCACGAACAGCAGGCTGACCAGCGCGCCGCCGACCTTGCCCGCCAGGTGCCGGATCACTCGCGGTCCTCCGCGCGCAGCCCGCGCCGCCGGCCGATCAGCCACGCGCCGCCGACCAGCACGATCAACGCGCCGCCGACCACGCCGAGCACCAGGCCCGTGCCGGACCCGGTCGGCTCCCCGGTCGACGCGACCGGCGTCGCGCCGTAGTAGCCCCACACGCCGTTCTGGGCCATGATCACGCCGCCCGGGTCGGGCTGCACGGGGAACGAGGCGAACTTGTCGCTGCGGTAGGCCTCCAGCGCGTTGTCGTAGCCCAGCACCACGGCCGGCACCTGGTCGTAGAACCGCTGCTGCATCTGCCGCACGAGCTCGCGCCGCTTCGCCGGGTCGAACTCGGCGCGCTGCCGCGCGTAGAGGGCGTCGTACTCCGGGTCGCAGAAGAACGTGTCGGTGGTGCCGCCCTTGCCGTCGGCGTTGGGCCGCTGGCCGCACGTGTGCAGCGACAGGATGAAGTCCGGGTCCGGGTTGGTGCCCCACCCGGAGAACACCAGGTCGAACGTCCCGGCCGTGCTGGACTCGTTGAGCTGGTTGTCCGACACGATCTGCACGTCGACCACGATGCCCAGGTCGGCCAGCGACCGCTTGACGAACTCGCCGGCCTGCTCGTCGTAGGCGCGGCTCGCGTGCCCGAGCAGCCGCAGCTCCATCCGCCTGCCCTGCGGCGAGACGCGGATGCCGTCCGCGCCGCGCGCGTAGCCCGCCCGGTCCAGGTCGGCGTTGGCCGCGGCCGGGTCGTAGGGGTGCGCCTGCTCCGGCGTGAAGTGGTAGTCGCCGAACACCGGCGGGATCGGGCCGGTGCCGCGCTGCGCGTAGCCGCCGTTGACCTTGGCGATGATCCCGTCCAGGTCCAGCGACTTGGCGATCGCCCGGCGCACCACCACGTCCTTCAACGCCGGGTGGCCGTCGCCGATCGGCTCGCCGGTGCGCGTCGCCGCACCCGAGTTGATCACGATCTCGTTGAAGCGGCGGCCCTGCGCCTGGTTGCGCGTGATGCCTTCCTTGTCCTTGAGCGAGTCGAACTGCGCCGGCCCCATCCGGTTGACCAGGTCGACCTCGCCCTTGCCCAGCGCCTGCACCGCGGCGTCGGAGGTCTTGTAGTAGGTGAACGTCAGCTCGTCGTACTTGGGCGCGCCGCGCCAGTAGTCCTTGTTCGCCTTGAACCGGATGAACTCGTTGGCCCGGTACTCGGTCAGGATGAACGGCCCGCTGCCCACCACGGGGGTCTGGTCGTTGCGGTACTCGCCGATGTCGGTGACCTTCGACCACACGTGCGCGGGCACGATCGGCACGTCCAGCGCCAGCATCGTCGCCTGCGGCTGCTTGGTCTTGACCACCAGCGTGCGGTCGTCGGTCGCGGTCACCGACTCGAAGTCGGCGGTGAAGCTGCCGTTGGCCGTGGCGGCGGTCTCGTCGCGCATCATCAGGTCGTAGGTGAACGCCACGTCCTTGGCGGTGATCGGCTGCCCGTCGGACCACTTCTTGCCCTCGGGCACGTGGAAGGTCCACGTCAGCCGGTCCTCGGAGGACTCCCACCGGTCGGCCAGGCCCTCCACCGGGCGCTGGTCCTTCACGTCGTAGGCGGTCAGGTAGTCGTACATCAGCCTGCCGACCTCGGTGCCCGCCTGGAAGACCGACAGGAACGGGTTGAGCGAATCCACCTGCTGGGTGATCGCCACCCTCAAGGTCACCGCCTGTTGCGCCTGCGCCGGTGTCGGCGCGAGCACTACCACCATCGTCATCGCCGCCGTGACCGCGCCGAACCGTCGGATACCCACAGTGACCGCCTCCCGCCCGTGCGTGGAAGTCAAGAAGTAACCACTACGTTGTGGCGCGCGTCAAGAACCGACATCACCTCGGTACGGTGAACGCATGCGGATCTTGATCTCGGCCGACATGGAAGGGGCGACGGGGGTCACCTGGACCGCCGACGTCGTCCCGCAGACCGAGCAGTGGCAGCGGTTCCGGCGGCTGTTCACCGGCGACGTCAACGCCTGCGTCGCGGGCGTGCGCGCGGGCGGCGCGACCGACGTGCTCGTCAACGAGGCCCACTCCTCCCAGCGCAACCTCCTGCTGGAGGACCTCGACACCGGGGCGCGGCTGCTCACCGGGCGGCACAAGCCGCTGTCGATGATGCAGGGCGTCGACTCCGGCGTGGACGGCGTGGTGTTCCTCGGCTACCACGCGGGCGCGGGCCAGGAGGGCGTCCTCGCGCACACCTACCTGGAGAACTCCATCACCGGCGTGTGGCTGGACGGCGTGCCCGCGAGCGAGGGCAGGCTCAACGCCGCGCTGGCCGCCGAGCACGGCGTCCCCGTGCTGCTCGTCACCGGCGACGACAAGGCGTGCGACGACGCCCGCGACTACGCGCCCGACGCCGGCGTCGTCGCCGTCAAGGAGTGCGTCAGCCGCTACGCCGCCGTCTGCTCACCCCCGCAGGTGACTTCCGGGCTGATCACCGAAGCCGCCCGCGCCGCCATGGGCCGCGCCGGACGCGGACCGGGCGCCGTCGCGCCGCACCGGGTCGAGGTCGAGTTCGACGCCACCCACCTGGCCGCCGCCGCGGCCGTGGTACCCACGGTGGTGCAGGTCGGGGCACGCCGGGTCGGGTTCGACGCCGCGTCCATGACCGCGGCGATGCAGGCGTTCAAGGTCGTCACCGCGATCGCCGCGGGAGCAGTGGAGGGCATCTATGGCTGAGGACGTCGTCGACCTGTGCGCCGCGCTGCTGCGCTTCGACACCACCAACCGCGGCGGCGGCGAGTCCGCCGGCGAACGGGAGGCCGCCGAGTTCGTCGCCGCGCACCTGGACGCCGTCGGCGTGCCGGCCACCGTGCTCGAACCCGCGCCGCGCCGGGCCAACGTGCTGGCCCGCGTGCCCGGCACGGAACCGGGGCTGCCCGCGCTGCTCGTGCAGGCGCACCTGGACGTGGTGCCCGCCGACGCCGCCGAGTGGAGCGTGCCGCCGTTCGCCGGGATCGAGCGCGACGGCTACCTGTGGGGCCGCGGCGCGGTCGACATGAAGGACATGATCGCCATGGTCCTCGCCGTGCTGGGCGCCTGGTCCCGCGAGGGGCGACGGCCGCGCCGCGACGTCGTGCTCGCGTTCGTCGCCGACGAGGAGGACCGCGGCGAGTTCGGCGCGCACTGGCTGGTCGACCACCACGCCGACTTCTTCGCCGGCTGCGCCACCGCGATCGGCGAGTCCGGCGGCTACTCCTACCCCGTCGGCGACCGGCGGGTCTACCCCATCGGCACGGCCGAGCGCGGCACCTCCCACCTGCGGCTCACCGCCACCGGGCGCGCTGGGCACGGCTCGCGCCGCAACGACGACAACGCCGTGGCCAAGCTCCTCGCCGCGCTCGCCCGCGTCGCCGCCATCGAGCACCCCGTGCGGCTCACGCCCACCGTGCGGGCGTTCGTCGAACGGGTCGGCGCCGCGCTCGACGTGCCGGTCGACCTGGCCGACGTCGACGCCACCATCGCCCGGTTCGGCCCCGCCGCGAAGCTGGTCGAGAACACCGTCCGCAACAGCGTCACGGCCACCGTGCTACGAGCCGGGTACAAGGTGAACGTGATCCCCGGCAGCGCCACCGCCGAGCTGGACGTGCGCACCCTGCCCGGCGCCGCGGACGAGCTGCTGGCCTCGATCGACGTCGCCCTCGGCGCGGACGTGCGACGCGAGTTCATCGCCGACGAACCGCCCGTGCAGGCCCCGATCGACTCGCCCTGGTTCGACGCCATGGCCGCGGCGCTGCGCGCGGAGGACCCCGAGGCCGTGGTCGTGCCCTACTGCATGGGCGGCGGCACGGACGCCAAGGCGTTCAGCCGGCTGGGCATCGACTGCTACGGCTTCGCCCCGCTGTCGCTGCCCGCCGGCTACGACTACCGCGCCATGCCGCACGGCGTCGACGAACGCGTGCCCGTGGACGGGCTCCGCTTCGGCGCCCGCGTCCTCGACCGGTTCCTGTCCTCTTAACGCCCCTTCACACGATCGGGTGCACCGGCCCGCGTATCCCCACCCATCGGCTCACCCTCCTAGCTCGGGGAGTGATGGTGAAGGAGGCCGGATCGTGTGGGCGCGAATCACCAGAGGAGCAGTGGCGGTGGCGGTCGCCGTGGGCGTCGCCTCGTGCGAGAGCGGGGTGTTCGACCGCCCGGGCGGCGACACCACGACCGACCCGACGACGAGCACCCGGACCACCGGCAGCGGTTCGGGTGCGGACAGGACGACCACCACGGGCAACGGGGGCACCCGGTACGGCTGGTTCCTTCCCGAGGGACCGGACTCGCCGAGCTTCTCCGAGGACAACGTGTACCGGCCACTGAAGTCGCACGACTGCGGCAAGGCCCAGACGACCCTGGACGACGAGTGGAGCGCCATGACGTCCCCGCGCAACGTGCTGCTCTACCAGGCCGGGGTCCACCTGTGCCGGGGCGAGGGGTCGGCCGGCCGCGCGATGTACGACCGCGCCTCCCGCTACGGCTGGGCGGTGAACCGCGGCCCCGACGGCAGCGGCGAGGTCGACTGCGCGACCTACCAGGCCGTGCGCAGCGTCCTGGAGCAGCAGGCGCACGACGCGTTCCCCTGCACCGAGGGCCGCCCGCCCGGGTGGCCGACCGACACGGACCGTGACGACCCGCGCACCGACCCCACGACGACCACGAGGACAAGCACGACCACCGCGACCACCACCCGCACGACGACGACCACCACCACAAGGACCACCACGACGACCACGACCACGCCATGACCACCCCGGCCGACCGGGACGCGCCCGGCAAGGGCCCCGACCAGCCGGACGCGGTGCAACGCGTCGGCGAGGCGCTGGCCAACGTCACCGTGCTCACCGGGCTGCTGGTGTACTTCGGCTGGCGGCGCAGCGACGTGCAGGCCCGTGAGCTGGGCATCGACAGCTCCGTGCTCGGCATGACCACCACGGACTACGTGCTGCGCAGCGTCGGACCGGTGTTCCTGCTGCTGGCCGTCGTCGTGGGGATCGCCCTGGTCTGCCGGTGGCTGGAACCCCGCGTCCGCGCGGCGGGCGACCGGCCGGGCAGGCGCGCCCGCGCGCTGTCGGTGACGCTGTCGCTGGCCTGGCTGATCCTGCCCGCCCTGACCGTGGCGCTCGGGCTGCTGTTCCCGATCACCAGCTTCTACGCCTTCCCGCTCGCGGTCGGCGGCGGGATCCTGCTGTCGCTGTACGCGAGCCGCCTGCGCCGCCCCGACGCGCACCCGACGTGGACCAGGGTGCTGGTCTTCGCCGTCGTGTCGCTCTCGCTGTTCTGGTCGGCGGGCAACTACGCCGAGGTCCGGGGCGTCGAACTGGCCCGCGCCTACGCCGCCGACGTGCACGGGCAGACCGCCGTCGTCGTCTACGCCGGGGAACGCCTGCACATCACCGCGCCCGGCGCCTGCGAGGAACCCCTGCCCGCCGACGGCTCCCGCTACCGGTTCCGCTACCTGGGCCTGCGCCTGTTCGCCAAGGTCGGCGCCAAGTACTTCCTGGTCTCCGACGGCTGGACCCGGGAGCGCGGCACCGTGGTCGTGCTCGCCGACAACGACGACATCCGCGTCGAACTGGGCCACGGCGGACAGGCGCGCGCACCGGGCTGCCCGGGCGCTACAGGTCCGGGTCGGTGATCTCGCGCAACCGGGCCAGCGCGTCCAGCAGCGCCACCATCCTCGGCCGGCCCAGGTGCGCGGTCCACTCCCGCTGCACCTCGGCGATCGCGGCCAGGCAGACCGGGATCGCCCGGCGCCCGCGCTCGGCCACCCGGATCAGCCGGGCCCGCGCGTCGGTCGGGTCCGGGCCGCGCTCCACGTAACCGGCGCGTTCGAGCTGGTCGACCAGGAAACCGGCGGTCTGCTTGGTGATCCGGGCGGCCTCCGCGAGCTCCGTCAGCCGCGACCCGTCCCGGGCGATCCGGTGGAACACCCGCGCCTGCGCGGGCGTCACGTCGTCGAACCCCGCCTCCGCCAGGGCGGCGAACACCCGGTTCTCGAGCTCGCGGTGCGGCAGGTACAGCAACAGGCCGAGGTCGTCGGGCACGTCACTCCTTGACATCGGTCAGAGAAGTTGATCACCCTATCGTGTCGCGCCCGTCGGGTGACGCCGCTAGTCGAAGCGGATGTGCTTCACCGAAGTCCACGTCCGCCGCACCCGGCCGCGCAGCCTGCCGTCGGTGTTCGGCGCCAACGTGAGCCCGGCCGACGCGGCGACCCGGTCGGCCACCTGCGCCACCGTGAGGTGATCGGTCCACACGTGCTCGGCGAACTCCGGCTCCCGCAGCCGTTCCAGGCAGCGGTCCAGCACCCGCAGCGCGAAGCTCTCCCGCCGCAGCGGCACGTCCTTGCCCAGCACGACCTGCGCCGCGTGCCCGAGAACGCGTTCCCGCAGCCGCCGCACCACCGTCTCCCGCTCGGCCAGCAACGCGAAGTGCCGCACGTCGTGCCCCCGGTCGCGCAGCCCGCCGACGATCTCCCGGAAGTACTCGGGCTCCACCACCGTCATCGGCACCACGATCACCCCGTCGTGCCCGGTCGCCGCCCGGTCCAGCACCTCGACCACGCCCCGCCGCCACGACGCGAGGTCCTGGAAGTCGCCGCGCAACGCGGGCGGCGTCATCCGGTGCAGGGCGAACCCGACGTGCTCCGGGTCGCTCAGGAAGCTGCCCGGCAGCCGCCGCCGGAGCTCGTGCGCGGTCTGGGTCTTGCCGCCGCCGAACGGGCCGTTGATCCACAGGAGCACGACACCGACCTTACGGACGCCGCGCCAACCGGACGAGCTTGAGCGCCAGGTGCAGCTCCAGCCGGGCGCCGCCGTCGGCCAGGTCGCGGCCGGTCAGCTCGGCGATCCGCCCCAACCGGTAGTACAGGCTGGTGCGGTGCAGGTGCAGGCGTTCCGCCGCCGCACGCACCTCGCACCCGCAGTCCAGGTACACCTCCAGCGTCCGCAGCAGCACCTCCGACAACCCCGCCACCACCTCGTCCGGCGACGCGCCCAGCAGCAGCCGGTACGCGCCGAGTTCGGACCACCGCACCCGATCCGGCAACGCCGGGTCCAGCCGCGCCAGCTCCGCCGCCGCCAACGCCTGCTGGTAGGCCGCGGCGGTCCGGTCGGGCGGGTGCGGGTCGCTCACCCCCACGTGCCCCGGCAGCTCCGGCACGGCCTCCGCGGCCGGCACCGTGCGCACCACCCGCGGCTCCAACGCCACCACCACCCGCACCGGCGCCCGCTCACCGGCCGGCACCTGCGCCGCCAACGCCGCCAACCGCCCACCCAGGTCCAGCTCCGGCACGTCGCCGAGCACCCACAGGTAGCCGACCAGCACCCCGTTGTGCCGCAACGGGAAACCCACCCGCTGCTGGAAGCCCAACGCCGCGTTCGCCGGCACCCGCACCGGCCCCGTCGCGGTCGCCACGCCGTGCTGCTCCTGCCACGCGGCGACGTCCGCCGGCACCCGCCGCGCCAGGATCGCCCGCACCCGCGCCTGGTCCACGTCGTCGGTCTGGGCGCTGTGCGCGACCACCCGGCCCGCCACGTCGTCCACCGACACCCCGCGTCCCAGCACCCGGGACAGCTCGTCCAGCAGCTCCTGCATTCCGACAACTGTAGGAACAACTCCAGTCCCCGGACGGTCGCCCCACCCGACGCCCACGCCCTAGCGTGATCGACCGTGACGAACAGCAGGATCGCACCCTGGGCCTCACCGCAGGCGCAACGCAGGCTCGCCGAGGTCGAGGCCGCCGTCTCCACCGACCTGACCGCCGCCGGCGTCGCGGGCACCGTCCGCAAGGCCCTCGAAGCGCACGCCACCCAGGTCGACGACGACGGGATCGTGCTCTACGCGGGCACCAACGTGCTCAGCCCCACCGCCGCGGCGGCCGTGCGGGCCACCGTGTCCAGCCGGCCGAGCATGGGCTGGCCCGGCGAGAAGTACCAGGTCGGCCTCGACCACCTGGACACCCTCGAAGTCCTCGCGCCGATGCTCGTCGCCTCCCTCATGGAAGGCCGGTTCGCCGAGGTCCGGCTGCAGAGCGCCACCCTGGCCAACCTCGCCGTCTACACCGCGTTCGCCCGCGCCGGCGACAAGATCGCGGTGCTGCCCGAGTTCGCCGGCGGCCACGCCAGCCACCACGCGCAGGGCGTGCCCGCCATCCGCGGCCTCACCGTCGTCGACCTGCCGTACCTGCCCGACGAGCTCGACCTCGACTACGGCACGCTGCCCGGGTTCCTCCGGGTGCACCGGCCGCGGATCGTGGTGATCGGCGCGAGCCTGATGCTGTTCCCGCACGACGTCGCCGCCGTGCGCGCGGCGGCCGACGAGGTCGGCGCGATCCTCGTCTACGACGCCTCCCACATGGCCGGGCTCGTCGCCGGCAAGGAGTTCCAGCGGCCCCTGCACGAGGGCGCGCACCTGATGACGTTCTCCACCTACAAGTCGTTCGGCGGACCGTCCGGCGGCTGCGTCGTCACCCGCGACCCCGAGCTGGCCGAACGCGTCTCGAACGTCGCCTACCCCGGCATGCTCGCCAACTACGACGCGGGACGCCTCGGCGCGCTCGCCGTCACCGCCGCCGAACTGGCCGAGCACGGCCCCGACTACGCGCGCGCGTGCATCGCCAACGCCCGGGCGCTCGGCGCGGCGCTGGCCGACAACGGCTTCGACGTCGCCCGCCACGACGGCGTCCACACCCGCTCCCACCACCTCGCCGTCGACGCCCTCACCCTCGGCGGCGGCGACGCGGCGGCCGTGCTGCTCGGCGAGGCCGGCGTCTACCTCAGCGGCATCAGCCTGCCGTGGCAGCGCATCGACGAAGGGCTGCGCGGCCTGCGCATCGGCACCCAGGAGATCACCCGCCGCGGCTTCACCCCCGCGCACCAGCCCGCCATCGCCGCCCTGATGCGCCGCGCCCTGATCGACCGCGAAGCACCCGAACGCGTCCGCGCCGACGTCGTCGCCCTCCGCCGGGAGGTCAACGCCACCGCTCCCTAGGCCCGGGTCGCCCGACGTCCCGGCGAGGACGTGGACGTCCGCCGTATCGAGGACGGAAGCTGTCCTCGATACGGCTTACGGTGGCGTCGTGACCGAAACGCTGACGACCCGGGCGTTGAACCGGGCGACCCTGCACCGCCAGCACCTGCTGCACCGGGTCGACCGGACCGCCTGCGAGGTGGTCGAGCACCTGGTCGGCCTGCAGGCGCAGGAGCCGTTCTCGCCCTACTACGGCCTGTGGTCGCGCATCCGGTCGTTCCAGGCCGACGAACTGGGCTCGCTGCTGCTGGACCGGCGCGTGGTCCGGGCGTCGCTGCACCGCGCCACGATCCACCTGGTCACCGCCGCCGACCACGGCCGGATCGAACCGCTGCTGCGACCGTTCCTGCACCGCCGGTTCGCCTCCTCGCCGTTCGGGTTCGTGCTCGACGGGCTCGACGCGGAGGAGTTCGCCGACGCCGTCACCGCGCTGCTCGACGAGCCGCGCACCCGGCGCGAGATCGGCGACCTGCTCGGCGCGCGGTGGCCCGACCGCGACACCAACGCGCTCGGCTACGCGGGCAGCTTCCTGGTGCCGACCGTGCAGGCGACCCCGCGCGCGGTCTGGGGCCGGTCCGGGGCGGCGAAGTGGACGACCGCGGCCCGGTGGCTCGGACCCGCCGGACCCGCCGCGCCGATCGAGGAGTTCGTGCGCCGCTACCTGGCCGCGTTCGGCCCGGCCTCGGTCAAGGACGTGCAGACCTGGGCGGGCATGAGCCGCCTCAAGCCCGTGATCGAGGCGATGGACCTGCGGGTCTTCACCGACGAACGCGGTCGCACGCTCTACGACGTGCCGGACGCGCCGCTGCCCGACCCCGACACGCCCGCGCCGGCGCGGTTCCTGCCCGAGTTCGACAACGTGCTGCTCGGCCACGACGACCGCACCCGGGTCATCTCCGACGAGGACTACCGGCGCGGGATCGTCATCGGCGGGAAGCCGACGCTGCTGGTGGACGGCTTCGTGCACGGCACCTGGAAGGTGGCGGGCGACGGGCTCGACATCGAGGTGTTCCGGCCGCTGACCCGTGAGCAGCGGGCCGACGTGGAGGCCGAGGGCGCCCGGTTGCTGCGGTTCGCGGGCGTGGCCGGCGACGTCCGACTCTAGATTTGGACGATCGTCCAGTACGATCGTCCAATGACGGTTCGGGAAAGGCTGCTGCACGCGGCCGCGGAACTCATCGCCGAGAAGGGCTGGGGTGCGGTGAGCACCCGGATGCTCGCCGAACGCGCCGGCGTCGGATCCGGCGTCGTGCACTACCACTTCGACTCCACGCAGGCGGTGCTGGTGCAGGCCGCCGTCGGCGCGCTGCGGTCCGCAGTGGACGGCCTCGCACCGGTGCTGGAGCGCGCTTCGACGCCTTCGGAGGCGTTGGCGCTGCTGCTGGGCGCGTTGGACGGGCACGGCGGGCAGGAGCTGTTCACCGAGACGTTCCTCGCCGCCACCCGCAACGACGAACTGCGCCACGCCGTCGGCGAGGTGCTGGTGGAGTTCCGCCGCACGCTCGCCGCGTGGCTGGAGTCGCGGGACGTGCCGACCCCGGCGGCGACGGCCGCGGTGCTCGCGGCGGCCGTGGACGGCGTGCTGCTGCACCGCGCCCTGTCACCGGACCTGTCCGCGGACGTCGTCGTGCCGGTGCTCGGGAAGGTGCTGCGATGAAGGTCGTGATCAGCGGCGCGGGGATCGCCGGACTGGCGCTCGCGCACCGGCTGGGGACGCTCGGGCACGAGGTCGTCGTGCTGGAGCAGGCGCCCGGACCCCGCACGTCCGGGTACATGATCGACTTCTTCGGGCCGGGCTACGACGCGGCCGAGCGGATGGGCGTGCTGCCACGCCTGCTCGACCTGGGCTACCGGGTGGAGGAGGCCGCGTACGTCGACGCGCGGGGGCGGCGCGTGGCGGGGCTGCGGTTCGACCGGATGGCACGGGCGGTGAACGGACGGCTGGTGAGCATCATGCGGCCGGACCTCGAGCGCGCGTTCCGCGAGGACCTGCCCACCGGGGTGGCGCTGCGGTTCGGCGCCCGCGTGGTCGGCGTCGAGGACGGCCCGACCGGGGTGGACGTGCGGCTGGCCGACGGGTCCACGGTATCCGGTGACCTGCTCGTCGGCGCGGACGGCGTGCACTCCGCGGTGCGGCGGCTGGTGTTCGGCGACGGGCACGTGCGGTACCTGGGGTTCCACACGGCCGCGTTCACGTTCGACGACCCCTTGGTGCACGACCTGGTGGCCGGGCGGTTCTGCGTCACCGACACCGTCGGCCGCCAGGTCGGGTGCTACGGGTTGCGCGACGGCCGGGTGGCGGCGTTCACCGTGCACCGGACGCCGTCACCGGACCGGCCCGCCGACCCGCGGGCGGAGGTCGTCCGGGTGTACGGGTCGCTGGGGTGGGTCGTGCCGCGGGCGCTGGACCGGTGCCCCGAGGACGTCTACTACGACCAGGTCGCCCAGGTGGAGCTGCCGAGGTGGTCGTCCGGGCGCGTGGTGCTGGTCGGTGACGCGTGCGGCGCGGTGTCGTTGTTGGCCGGGCAGGGCGCGTCGCTCGGCATCGGCGGCGCGTACGTGCTGTCCGGGCACCTGGACGACCTCGCCGCGTACGAACGCGCGTGGCGGCCGGTCGTGGAGGCGAAGCAGCAGGTGGCGCGGTCGGGCGCGCGGTGGTTCCTGCCCTCGTCGCCGTGGCGGCTGCGCGCCCGGCGGGTGGCGATGAGGCTGTCCGGCCTACCGGGTGTCGACCGGGTGGTGGCGACGACCCTGGTGGGCAAACCGGTCACCCTCGGCTGAGCCGGAAGGCCGGGACAACACGCGACACCGCCGGTGATCGTGGATCCGACCACCCGCGCCTGGGCCGTCCTCCGCTGACCCGCCTCAGGGTCGTTCCGCGCGCAGCGCGTCCAGTTCGGCTTGCAGGCGGTCGAGTTGGGTTTCCGCGCGTTCGGCTCGGACGAGCGTCTGGGTGCGGGCTTCTTCCAGGGCGGCGAGGCGTTCGCGGGCGGCGCGCTCGGCTTGGTCGAGTTGGGCGCGGTGGGTGTCGCGCTGGTCGGTCAGCTCGGCTCGGGCGCGGTCGAGTTCGGCGCGGGCGTCGTGGGCGGACTGCTCGGCGCGTTCGGCTTTGATCCGGGCCTCGTGCGCGGCGGTGGCTTCGGCGCGTGCGGCGGCCTGGGCCTGCTCGACGCTCGCCTTGGCCTCGGCGACGGCTTGGTCGACGCGGCTCCGCGCGTCCGCTCGTGCCTGCTCGACCCGGGTTCGGGCTTCGGCCTCGATGCGGTCGACTTGGGCCTGCGCGTCGTGCCGGGCCTGGTCGATCTGGGCTTGGGCGTCGGCGCGGACCTGGTCGACTTCCCGCACCGCCTGCCGCCGTGCCTGTTCGGCGTGGGTGACCGCGTCGGCCTTCGCCTGGTCGACCTGCGCCTGGGCGTCCCGCCGGATCTCGTCCACGGCTGCCGCGGCTTCCACTCGGATGGTGGCGATCTCGTCCTCGGCCCGCTGGACGGCGGCGTCGGCTTCGGCACGTGCGGCGTCACGTTGCGCGTAGGCGGCTTCGGCGTCCTGTTCGGCCTGTTCGGCGGCGCGCACCGCGTCCTCGGTGGTCGCTTCGGCGGCCTGGCGGGCCTGTTCGGCGTCACGCCGCCGTCGTTCCGCCTTCGCGACGGCGGCCTCCGCCTCGGCGACCCGCCGTGCGGCCTCGGCCTCGACCGCCTGCACCTGGCTCTCGGCCACGCTCGGGTCGGCGATCGCGGACAGCTCCGCCACCGCCCCGGTCAACGTCGTCGACAGCTGCTCGGTCAACACCCGGAACCGCTCCAGCAGTTCCTCGGCCCTGATCTTGCCCGCAGTGATCCCCTGCGGGTCTTTCGTCACGGTGACGATCTCCTGCTCGCCCTCCGCCGCCTGTGCGAGCCGCTGCCGTTCCCGCCACGCCCGCCACCGGGTGTGTTCCGGCAGGTCGCAGTACTCGGCGGGCCGGCCAGGCCCGCTGCCCCGGAACACCGGTCGCGTGCAGCCGGGGTAGTTGCAGGTCAGCGCGGAGGTCTCCGTCGTCGTCACGGCAATATCGTAGCACTATTTCGTTGGGACAAACGTTATAGGCCACAACGCAACGCTATCAACGGAAAAATCCTGGCTTCCGATAAGTGAACCTTATCGGAAGCCAGGATTCCGGACAGGTGCCGCCCGTGCGCTCCGGTCACTCGGCGATGGTGCCGTCCGGGCGGAGGTGGGTCAGCACGTCGACCACGGCGGAGGTGGCGCGGGCCATCTCGTCCTCGCTGATCACCAGCGGCGGCGCCATGACCAGCATCGAGCCGTAAGGACGGGCGATGACGCCGTGCCGCTTGCGGATCTCGAAGGCCACCTGCTCGACCGGTCCCCACGCCATCGGCTCGCGGGTGGTCCGGTCGGCCACGAGCTCCATGCCCGCCAGCGAACCCACGATGCGCAGGTCGCCGACCGCGGGCAGGTCGACCGCGGGAGCCAGGCCGGCGCGGGCCCAGCCGGCGATCAAGCCCGCCTTCGACAGCAGGTCCTCGCGCTCGATGATGTCGATCGTCGCCAGACCCACCGCGCAGGCCACCGGGTGGCCCTGGTAGGTGTAGCCGTGGAAGAAGCCGCCGGTGCTCAGCAGCGTCTCCGACACCTCGTCCGACATGACCGTCGCACCCAGCGGCACGTACCCGCCGGCGATGCCCTTGGCCAACGTGATCATGTCGGCCTGCATCCCCCGCCCCGGCGAGTCGAACCACGAGCCGAGGCGGCCGTACCCGGTGACCACCTCGTCGGCGATCAGCAGGATGCCGTGCCGCGTCAGCAGTTCCCGCACCCGCGGCCAGTAGTCCGCGGGCGGTTCGAGCACGCCGCCGGCCGCCATCACCGGCTCGCCGATCATCGCGGCCACGTTGCCCGGACCGAGGCGCTGGATCGTCTGCTCCAGCTCGTCGATCAGGAAGTCGGTGGTGTCCCGGCCGCCGTAGAGGTCCGCCGCCCGGTAGGGGTAGGGCGGCGACACCCGTTCGACGTGCGGCAGGTTCGGCCCGACCCCCAGGTGCACGGGCGGGAAACCGGTGGCGGTGCCGCTGCCGTACGCGGTCCCGTGGAACGAGTAGTTCCGCGAGATGATCCACGTGCGGTCCGTGTCGCCTCGCCGGTGGTGGTAGAGCCGTGCGGCCTTGATCGCCGTCTCCACCGCCTCCGAACCGCCGCTGGTGAAGAACACGCGGTTGAGGCCCTCGGGCGCCAGGTTCGCGATGCGGGTCGCGAGCTTGATCGCCTTGTCGTTGGTGAATTCCAGTAGACTGGTGAAGTACTCGATCTCGCCCATCTGCTGGGCGGCGATCTCACCGAGCTCACGGCGTCCGTGGCCGAGGTGCGAGTGCCACACGCCGCCACCGGCGGCGTCCAGCATCTCGTTGCCCTTGGCGTCCCACACGGTGCAGCCCTGGCCGCGGACGATCACCACCCGGTCGGTGATGTCGCCGCGCTGCATGGAGCGGAACAGGTGCCTGCGGTCGAGGTCTTCCAGTTCGGTCGCCACGTCGGATAACGCCGGGACCTCAGGGGTTATGGTCAAGACTCCTCCTCAACTACGGTCGGCGGGTGCCGTCTCACGCCGTGGCGAATGCCTGGCCCTCGGTCAGCGGCGCCTTGCCCAGCACGAGGTCCGCCGCCTTCTCGCCGATCGCGATGGCCGACGCGTTGGGGGCGCCGCGGCCGACCGTCGGCATGACCGACACGTCCGCCACGCGCAGGCCCTCGACGCCGATCACCTTCAGCTCCGCGTCGACGACCTTGCCGATCGCGCAGGTGCCGGAGCCGTGGAAGATGGAGTGGGTGTAGCCGCGGACGTACGCGCGCACGTCGGCGTCGGAGTCCGACTCCGGGGCGGAGTACCAGTCCTTGGTGAACCGGGCCAGGGCCTTCTGCCGCGCGATCTCCATGCCGATCTTCGTCGCCGCCACGGCCGTGACCAGGTCGTCCTCGGTCTGGTAGTAGTTGTGCTGGATCTTGGGCTTCGTGGTGGGGTTGCTGGAGTCCAGCGTCACGGCGCCCCGGGCCTGTTGCGTCAGCAGCACCGGCCCGTAGGTGATGGCGTGGCCGGTGGGCAGGCCGAGGCCGCTGTCGGCGAACATCATGGGACCGGAGAAGAACACCGCGTCCGGCGCGGCCAGGCCGGAGCGCGTGCGCACGTAGCCGCCCGCTTCGGGGCCGTTGGAGGTCATGGGCCCGGTGCCCTCCTCCTCGAACTGCTTGCGGTACTGCGGCTCCTCGGCGATCAGGGTGCTGACCGGCTCGTCGTGGGCGAAGATCAGCGGCACCAGCGGGTGGTCCTGGAGGTTGGCCCCGACCTCGTCGTTGGCGTGCACGACCGGGATGCCGAGCAGGCCGAGGTGGTCCGCGGGCCCGATGCCGGAGTGCATGAGCAGGAACGGCGAGTTGTACGTGCCGGCCGAGAGGATGACCTCGCGGTTGGCGCGGACGGTGAGGTTCTCGTCGAACCGGCGGCCGGCGACGCCCACCGCGCGGCCGTTCTCGATGACGATGCGGTGCACCTGGAAGTTCGTCTGCACGGTCAGGTTCGGCCGGTTCATGGCCGGGTGCAGGTAGGCGACCGCGGTCGAGCACCGGCGGCCGTTGCGCTGGGTGAGCTGGAAGTAGCCGAAGCCGTCCTGCGACTCGCCGTTGAAGTCGTCGTTCGAGGCGAACCCGGCCTGGGCCGCGGACTCCAGGAACGCCTCGGACTGGGTGTTCTTGCTGCGCCCGTCCGACACGCTCATCGGGCCGCCGGCGCCGTGGTAGTACGACGCGCCGCGCTCGTTGTCCTCGGAGCGCTTGAAGTACGGCAGCAGTTCGTCGTAGCTCCAGCCGGGCTGGCCCCAGCCGTCGTAGTCGAGCTTGTTGCCGCGCAGGTACAGCATCGCGTTGATCGAGCTGGTGCCGCCCAGGACCTTGCCGCGGGGCAGGAAGATCCGCCGCCGGTTGAGCTGGGGCTCCTCGTGCGAGTCGTAGTCCCAGTCCACTGAGGTCCGGAACAGGTCGCCGAAGGCCACCGGGACGTGGATGGTCTCCAGGTCGTCCGTGGGACCGGCCTCGATCAGGCAGACGGTGACATCGGGGTCTTCGGACAGCCGGGAGGCGAGCACGCAGCCCGCCGAACCCGCTCCGACAATCACATAATCGTACATCCGGTCCTCCAGACATCCGCCGTGCGGCGGCTTTGGGGTGTGCGAGGGTCGTCCAGGCGCGGTGAACCTCAAGAGCTCGGCCGGACTCACGTCGGAACGGCCGATGTGGACGTACCTGCTTGCGGCGGTGACGCCCCTAGCGCAACCGCTCCAGGGAAGAGGGAGCGGAGTCGGGTGCGGGGGTGCGGGGGGTGCGCAGCACCCGCAGCACCATCGCGGGTTTCATCAACGCCTGCGGTGGGTCGACCAGACCCGCGACGCGCAGGAACGCCTCCGAGAGGCCGGCGTCGTGCGTCGCGGCCACCTGGAGGCGGGCCATGAAGGCGTTGCTCATCCGGACCTTCAGCGTGCGCTTGCCCGCCACGCCGGGGAACGCGAGGTCGCCGCCGGCGGCGATCTCCCACGGCACGTCGACGACGGACTCGATGTCGCCGAAGTACTCCAGCGGGTTCGGCGCCCGACCGGTCGACAGGTGTTCGGCGAGGACCAACGCCTGGAGCGCGGCCACCGCCATGCCCTGCCCGTAGACCGGGTTGAACGAGCACACCGCGTCGCCGAGGACGAGGAAGCCCTCGGGGAAGCTCTCCATCCGCTCGTAGCGGCGGCGCTGGCTGGCCGGGAACTGGAACATCACCGGGTCGCTGAGGGGTTCGGCGTCCCGGATCGCGTCGTGGATGTCGGGCACCGGCAGGGACTTCGCGAAGGCGAGCATCCCGGCCGGATCGGTCGGCGGGTGGTCGCCGAGGGTGCCGGTCAGCGACAGCAGGCCGATGTCGCCGCCGAGGGTGTGCAGGAAGGCGCCGCGCGGGTGCCGCGGGGTGGCCACGGGGTTGATGGACATGTCGCCGCGCAGCGGGTCGGTGTGCCAGCGGTACTTGCGGCTGGTGTAGGCCAGGCCGACCTTCACGCGCTCTTCCGGGACCCGCGGGTAGCCCATCGACTCCAGCCACGCGGGTGCGCGCGAGCCGCGGCCGGTCGCGTCGACGACGAGGTCGGCGTCGATCACCTCGGGCTCGGCGCCGGGTTGGCGGCTCTGCACGCGGGCACCGCGGACCGCGCCGCCGTGGGCGACCAGCCCGACGACGTCGTGCCCTTCGCGGAAGGAGACGCCCGGGATGGCCTGGACGCGTTGCCGCACGTGGTGCTCGAGCACCGGGCGGGCGATGCCGACGAGCCGCAGGCCGGTCGGCGCGGCTTTGATGCGGTAGCCGTTGAAGGACCACCGGACGTCGCCGCAGAGGTCGCCGACGGGGATGCCGGCGTCGACGAGGCCGGCGAGGAAGCCGGGGAACAGCTCCTCCAGGATCTCCTGGCCCCGGGCGAGGAGGCCGTGAGCGTGACGTCCCTGCGGCACGCCGCGCCGTGGGTCCCGCACGTCGGACAGCTCGTCGCGGTCGACGATCACGACGCTCTCGTAGGCGTCGGACAGGACCCTCGCGGCGAGCATGCCCGCGATGCTTCCGCCCAACACGACCGCGCGACCACCCATGTAGTTGCCCATCTGGACATCGCTCCTCGTCAGGCGGGGCGGGACGAGAACATGCTCACAGCGGCGGCGTGACCTGCGCATCTTCGACGTTGCGGAGGCCGGCCTCCGGAAGAGGGCAATCCGAGAGATGCCGCACGCGCGGGCCCGCGGCCAGGATGGTCGTCGACCGTCGCCTGTCCGTCGATGGCGGACTCACGATGCGCCTGTGCGGGTCTTATCGAGGAGGACAAGGTGACCCTCGTGAAAACACCTACCCATACCGAGCTCGTCCAACGCGCCACCGACCTCGTTCCCTTGCTGCGCAAGCATTCCCGGTGGTCAGAGGAAAACCGCAGGCTGCACGACGACGTCATCGCGGGTCTCGAGGAGGCGGAGTTCTTCAAGCTGCGCAGGCCGGCTCGCCTCGGCGGGTACGAGTCGCCCGCGCGGACGCTGGTCGCCGTCTCCACCGAACTCGCCCGCGGGGACGCCGCGGTGGCTTGGAACGCCCAGGTGTGGTGGATTCCCATCTGGATGGTCGGTCTTTTCCCCGACCACGTCCAGGACGAGGTGTTCGCCACCGAGCACGTGCGGGTGTGCGGGACTCTCAGTCCGAGCGGCATGCTGACCCCGGTTGACGGCGGCTACCGGGTCAGCGGTGAGTGGAACTTCATCAGCGGGGCGCTGCACAGCCACTGGCAGGAGCTGATCGCGCTCGCGCCGACGCCGGACGGCGGCATGCAGCCGATGCTGGCGCTGGTCCCGATCCAGGACGTGCGGATCGTCGACGACTGGAAGACTTCGGGACTTCGCGGTACCGGCAGCGTCTCGACCGTGGTCGACGACGTCTTCGTGCCCGCCGATCGGGTGCTCCCCCTGTCGGCGGCCATGACGTTGCAGCACGCTTCCGCGGCCAACGCCTCGTCGCCGGTGTGGAAGGCCCCCCTGAACGCGGTGGCGGCCGCGTCGACGGTGGGTGTCCTGATCGGTCTGGCGCGTGCGGCCATCGAGGTGTTCCTGGACCGCCTGCCCGGCCGCCGCATCACTTATTCGAGCTACGAGAGCATGCGAGAGGCCCCGATCACCCACCTCCAGCTGGCGAAGGCCGTGCTGAAGACGGACCAGGCGGAGTTCCACGCCCGGCGGGTGGCCGACCTCGTCGATTCCAAGGGCGCCAGTGGCGAGCCGTGGACGATGGAGGAGCGCGCGCAGTGCCGTGTGGACGTCAGCGCGGCGTGCGAGCTCACCACCGAAGCGGTCGACGTGCTGTCGCGCGCGGGTGGCGGCTCGTCGATCTACGACGACGTCCCGGTGCAGAAGATCGCGCGCGACATCCACGCGGTGGGCCTGCACGCCCTGGTCTACCCGCCGACCGCCTACGAGCTGTACGGCCGGATCCTCAGCGGCCTCGAGCCCAACACCCTGTACGTCTGATCCGCCGGGGTGTGCCGATGTTCGGCCGGGTGTCCCCGCCTCGCGTCCGTCAGGTCGCCTGACCAGTCCCCACCTCTACACAGAAAGGCACAGCAATGACGGAGAAGGCATCGTTACTGGTCGCCCAGGCCAAGCAGTGGGCGACCAACTACGGCGACTACACGCTCGGAGAGGAGGGGACGGCGCTGACGGTGGCGCTCCGCTTCCGGGGCGCGTGGGACTCCAACGATCCCGCGGCGGTCGCCGGCGTCTTCGCCGAGGACGGCGTGATGATCATCGGCGACCTGGCGCTGGCAGGTCCCAAGGACATCGCCGCGTACCTGGAGGAGGTGTTCGCCGGCGGCTACAAGGGCAGCACGCTGGTCGAGCAGCCGGTCGAGGTGCGCATCATCGCGCCCGGTGTCGCGTTGGCGATCCTGGAGGGCGGCGTGCTGCTGCCCGGTGAGACCGAGGTCCCGCCGGAGCGGGTCATGCGCTCCACGTACGTGGCGGTGCGCCGGGACGACGAGTGGAAGCTGCTCAACCAGCAGACCAGCCCGATGAAGGGCTGATACCGGCGACTGCGACCGCGCTGTCCCCCGTGGTGGGGGCGGCGCGGTTTCGCTTTTCCGGGGGTGGTTGGGTTTCGCGGGTTGCGAGGCCGGTGCAGTTCGCCCGTCCGGCGGCGCGGTTTCCGCTTGCAGCGGGACGGTGCGGTTCGATGACCGCCCCGGGGAGCTCGGGAGTCCGGGCGGCCTCAGCGGTTCGGGAGTCCGAGGGGCCAAGGGGTTCGGGAGTCCGCGCATCCCGGCCGTTGCGCGGCACGCAAAACGCGTCGCCGACCACCTTCGGGTGGCCGGCGACGCGTCGGGCGTTCCGGGCGTGGGATCAGGCGGTCAGTTCCGCCACCGCCTTCTTCCACTTGGCCTGGTCGCGCACCTCGCGGGGACCGTTGATCTCCGCGAAGCGCACGACACCCGATGTGTCCACCAGGAACGTGCCGCGCATCGCGATGCCGGCTTCTTCGATGAGGACGCCGTACTTCCTGGCGACCTCGCCGTGTGGCCAGAAGTCCGACAGCAGGGGGAAGTCGTAACCCTGCTGCTCGGCCCACGCCTTCAACGCGAACGGTGTGTCGGTGGAAACACCGATGACCTGCACGTCGTTGTTGGCGTACTCGCCGATGTCATCCCTGACCCGGCACATCTCGTCCTGGCAGATCGTGCTGAACGCGAACGGGTAGAAGACCAGGAGCACGTTCTTCTCCCGCCACAGCGACGACGCCGTCACCACCTCGCGGTTGTGATCGCTCAGGGTGAAATCCGGCGCCGGCGAACCGACCTCGACCGCCATGGCTCACCTCTCGTCGTGCGGGTCCTCAGCCCTTGAGGGGGCTGCTCTGGTGGGAGAACAGCTTCAGGCCGCCGTCGGCCTGCTTGACGATCACCCAGGTGACGCGCACGGCGCGCTCCGGTGAGGTCGTCGATTCGCCGGCGAGCTGGATGCCGCCCTCGCTGATCACCATCGCGGCGGTGTCACTGAGGAACTTGATCTCCAGTGGGCCGCCGCGGACCCGGGCTCCCTTGAGACCGCCGCGGAAGCCCTCCGCCATGTACTGGCGGATCTCCTCACGACTGGTGAGCTGGGTGTCCTGCATCAGCAGGCTCCCGTTCTCGGTGAACGTGTCCGCGAACATGTCGGCGTCGTTGCGCTCCCATGCTTCCTGGATGCGCATCGGCACGGTCAGCACCGCCTTCTCGTCCTCGGCGGTGAAGCCCCGGTAGTAGGACGTGTCCTCGCGGATCCCCGCCTCGGCGAGGAACTGTGAGGCGTTGCCCCACCCCTTGGTCGCTGTGGGCATTTATGGCACTCCTTGGTTCGCTCCGACTACCGGCTGGTTACCAGCGCAGGGTCGCGCCGTCGCCCCGAGGGCTGTTCTGGTAGCCCGCGAGCCGCCACTCGCCGTCCTGCTTCACGCACACCCACGTCGACCGCACCGCGAGCTCGGGCGCGATCTCGGTCTCGCCGGGGGCGAGGATGCCGCCGTGGGTGCGCAGCAGCGCGACGTCGTCGGACACGAAGCGGACGTCGACCGGGTTGCCGGTGACGCCGGTGCCCTTGAAGGGGCCGGAGTAGGCCGCCTGCATGAAAGCGCGGATTTCCTCGCGCCCCTTCTTCAGCACGTCGCCCGGCAGGATGAGGATGCCGTCCTCGGTGAACGTGTTCGCCACGCCCGCGGCGTCGTTCTTGGCCCACGCGCCGACGAGGCGCAGCGGAACACCGAGGACTTCCTTCTCCTTCTCGCTGGTGAACGGACCGTAGTACGAATTCAGCATCGCCTCGCGATCGACGACACTCGATGCCGTGCTGGTCATCGGTGACTCCTTGTTGCTAGGTGGACGGCGGAAGGAACAGGTCCCGAACTGGGGCGGGACCTGCCGCCCACGAGGGTGGAAAGAGCGACACGCCGCTGGGTCACGACCGTCCGTGCCAGTTCGGCAGCCGCCCTGTCAATCATCTCCGCATCCTTGTGGACTGCCATCTCCACGCTTGCGCAGACCTCAACCTTGCTTCAGCTTGCGGCGGAATGACCGCACGTCCTGGATGAACAGGTCGGGTTCCTCCATCGCGGCGAAGTTCCCGCCGCGGTCGAATTCGTTCCAGTGCACGATCGTGGCGAACTCGCGCTCGGCGAACCGGCGCACCGGGACGAACGGGGGCTCCGGGAACACCGCCACGCCGACGGGGACCGACAGCGGGAAGTACCGGCCCGCGTTGGGCCCGATGGGCAGGAAGTCGAAGCTCTCGTAGTAGAACTGCGCGGACGAGCCGCCGGTGCCGGTGAGCCAGTAGATGGTGACGATGTCGAGGATGCGGTCGCGGTCGACGGCGTCCTCGGGGGCGTTGGTGGTGTCCGCCCAGTCCATGTACTTCTCGACGATCCACGCCAGCTGCCCGACGGCGGAGTCGTGGATGTTGTAGGCAACCGTGTGGGGTCGCGTGGCCTGCAGCTTCATCGACCCGGACAGGATGTCGACGAACCGCTGGGAGCGCGCCATGCGGCGGCGGTCCTCGTCGGTCAGGCCTTCCAGGTCCGCGGGGTCGTCGCTCGGACCGGTCACGAGGGTGTTCACGTGCACGCCGAGCACGTGCTCGGAGTCCTGCAGGCCCTGGACCAGGGCGACACCGGAACCGAAGTCGGCGCCCTGCGCGATGTAGCGGTCGTAGCCCAGCTCGCTCATCAGCTGCGCCCACGCGGCGGCGACGCGCTGGGTGTTCCAGCCGGCCTCGGCGGGTCCGGAGAAGCCGAAGCCGGGCATCGAGGGGATCACGAGGTGGAAGGCGTCCGCGGGGTCGCCGCCGTGCGCGCGGGGGTCGGTGAGGGGGCCGAGGACGTCGAGGAACTCCACGACCGAGCCGGGCCAGCCGTGCGTGATGATCATCGGCACGGCGTCGGGCTCGGGTGAGCGGACGTGCAGGAAGTGGATGTTCGCCCCGTCGATGGTGGTGGTGAACATCGGCGTGGAGTTCAGGCGCTCCTCGATGCGCCGCCAGTCGTACTGGGTGCGCCAGTACTCGGCGAGGTCCTTGAGGTAGTCCACCGGGACGCCGCGGTCCCAGCCCGCCTCGGGCAGCCCGACCGGCCACCGGGTGTTGGCGATCCTGGCCTTCAGGTCGTCGAGGGCACTCTGGGGGATGTCGATCTGAAACGGCTTCATACCTGCTCCACAGCGGTTCGTTGTCGACTGGTCGATCACAGGTAGGGAGTGTTGGGTTCCAAACCGCACAGGACGCGGCCGTACAGCTCGATGTTGGTGCCGGGGTGGGTCAGCGCGTGGATGGAGATCGCGTGCACGTCGCGCTGGACGCGCGTGATCGGCACCTCGCGGAAGATCGACGAGCCGCCGCTGGCCATCGCGATGATGTCGACGGCCTGCTTGCACAGCTGGGCCACGCGGCCCAGCTGCACGCGTGAGCGCACGCGCTCCTCCTGCGTCCACTCCTCGTTGGCGCGCATCTTCGCGGTGATGAGGTCGGCGAACAGGTGCGCCCGGGTCTCGGCTTCCTCGATGAGCAGTGCCGCCTCGCCGACCTGGAGGTGGGTGACGGGGGCCTCGCGCTGGCTGGTGTAGTCGGTGTAGGTGATCGAGCGGCCGTCGAGGCGATCGAGGAAGGTCTCGAGGACGTACTTGGCCGAGCCGATCAGCTGGCCCGCGGTGGCGGCGGTGGAGGTGACGAGCATGGGCACCTGGTAGCCGGGCTTCACCTTGTTGGTCTCGGACTTGCACTGGTCGGTGAAGAAGTCCATGGTCGCGATGACGCGCTCGGCGGGCACGAACACGTCCTCGGCGACGGTGGTGACGCTGCCCGAGCCCGGCAGGCCGTTGGTGTGCCAGTCGTCGACGATGCGGAAGTCCGACACGGGGATGAGGGCGGTGACCGGGCCGCTGCCGTCGTCGGACATGGCGGCGGTGATCTTCCAGTGGCTGTGCAGGACGGCGCTGTTGAAGCGCCAGCTGCCGTTGAACAGCCAGCCGCCGTCGACCCGGGCCGCGGTGCCGCCCAGGGCGAGGGTGCCGCACACCCGGGCGTTCGGGTTGGCGCCGAAGACCTCTTCCTGGACCGAGTCGGGCCACAGGCCGGCCATCCAGTTGAGCAGGGCCCACACCGAGACGCAGAACGCGGCGGAGTTGTCGCCCTTGGCCAGTTCGGCGTGGACGTCGACCAGGCTGCGGGCGTCGCTCTCGTAGCCGCCGTACTGGACGGGGAGCTGCATCTTCAGCAGGCCCGAGTCCTCCAGGGCGGCGATGACGTCATCGGGCAGCCGACGGTTCTCGTCGATCCACAGCGATCGCTCCCGCAGCAGTGGCACGACGTCGGCCGCCCGCTTGACGAGTTCGACCCGCGACGGCGTCTTGGTCTGCAACACCATGTCCTCCCGAGTGCCTCGGCCCGACCAGCCGGTGACGCAAGGAGCATGTGCCGCAAGGGGTCTATAATGCATCTCCCAAATTGCGGGGATCGTTGGTCACGCCACGGACACGTCGGTCCCGGAGACGGCGGTCAGCAGGGCGCGTCCCGCGGCCTCGTCACCGCCCAGGACCACCCGCCCGGCGGCGATCGCGGAGGCCGCGTCGTCCTCGCCGGCCATCAGCGCGCCCAGGGTGTTGCTGTCGGTGTCCACGGTGGCGTCCAGCGGGCCCGTCGCCTGGCCGCGGGTCACGCGCACCGCGTCACGGACCGTGACGGTGAACGTGTCCTGGCCCAGGCGGACCTCGAAGACGCCGCCGTCGGGCCCCAGCGAGGCCGGGTCGAGCCCGCCGAGCACCGACAGCATCAGCGAGTCGGCGCGCAGTTCGCCCTCGGGCCGCAGCACGGGCGACCGCGCGCCCCACATGCCCAGCGCGATGACGATGGGCTCCAGTTCGGCGCCCCACTCGGTCAGCTCGTAGACCCGCGAGCCCGCCGGCGGGGGCAGCGTCCTCTTGCGGACCACGCCCGCCGCCAGGAGGGCGTTGAGGCGGGTCGTCAGGACGTTCGGTCCCGCGCCGGTCAGGCCGGTCTGGATGTCGGTGAACCGCTTCGGACCCAGCAGCAGGTCACGGACGATCAGCAGCGCCCACCGCTCACCCAGCACGTCCAACGCGTGCGCGACACCACACCGGTCACCGTACCTGCGCCTGGTTGCCACACGGGCGAGTGTACCCCGTTCACTCCTGAGAGGGAGTGTATCTACTCCTTATTTAGGAGTAGCTGCTACTGTGTCCCCGTCCACGCCTCGCCGGCGTGCGCCAGTCGAAGAAGCCGAACCACAGGAGTGCTCATGAAGCTGCCGCCGATCGTCTCCGCGCGGGAGTGGGAAGCAGCTCGGGAGGAGCTGCTCGTCGAAGAGAAGAAGATGACCCGCGCGCTGGACGCCCTCGCCGCGCGCAGGCGTCGGATGCCGATGGTGGAGTTCGACAAGGACTACGTCTTCGAAGGCGTCGACGGGAAGAAGGACCTCGTCGGGCTGTTCGACGGGCGCCGTCAGCTCATCGTCTACCACTTCATGATGGAGCCGGGTTCGGACCACCGCTGCCCCGGCTGCTCGGCCACCGCCGACAGCACGCCCCACCTGGCGCACCTGCACGCCCGCGACACCACGTACGTGCAGACCTCGCCGGCGCCGGTGTCCCAGTTCGAGCCCTACCGGGTGCGGATGGGCTGGGACATCCCCTGGTACTCGACCATGGGCACCGACTTCGACGCGGACTGCGGCATCCACGGCGGCGCGGGCCTGAGCGTCTTCCTGCGCACCGACGACGACCGCGTGTTCCGCACCTACTTCACCGCGGCCCGGGGCATCGACAACCTTCGCAACGACCTCGTCCTGCTGGACCTGACGCCCTACGGCCGGCAGGAGACGTGGGAGGACTCCCCCGAGGGCTGGCCGCAGACGCCCGCCTACCAGTGGTGGCGGCTCCACGACCAGTACGACGCCTGACCGCAGCACCTGAGAAACGGAGTTCCACATGACGCGCACCGCGTCTTACCACAGCCGGGAGTTACGCCATGAGGTCTGATTCAGCCGCAACGCAGCGCCCGGCCCGCCCGGGCTGGACGCTGGCGCTCGTCGCGGTGTGCGCCTTCCTCACGTCGCTGGACGTGATGGTGGTGGTGACGGCCATCCCGACGATCCGGCAGGACCTGAACGCCAGCCTGGCCGATCTCGAGTGGACCATCAACGCCTACAACCTGGCGTTCGGCTGTCTGATGCTGACCGGTGCGGCGCTGGGCGACCGGTACGGCCGGATGAGGGTCTACGTGGTCGGCCTGGCGGTGTTCACCCTCGCCTCGGCGATGGCCGCCCTGGCGCCGACGGTCGGCATCCTGATCGTCGCCCGCGTCCTGCAGGGCGTGGCGGCCGGCATCGCGATCCCGGTCAGCCTGACGCTGCTGTCCGACGCCTACCCGCCGGAGAAGCGCGGTATGGCGATGGGCATCTGGGGCAGTGTCTCGGGTCTGGCCGTCGCGGCCGGTCCGGTGGTCGGCGGTCTGATCACCGAGGGCCTGTCGTGGCACTGGATCTTCTGGCTGAACGTGCCGTTCGGCATCGCCGCCACCGTGCTGTCCGCGGTGCTGCTGCGGGAGAGCTACGGCCCGCGTCCCAAGCTGGACCTCGTCGGCCTGGCGCTGGCGTCGATCGGTCTGTTCGGGCTGGTGTGGGCCGCGGTCAGGCAGCCCTCGCTGGGCTGGGGCAGCGCGGAGGTCCTGCTGTCGATCATCATCGGCCTGGTGCTGATCGTCGCGTTCGTGGTCTGGGAGAAGCGCGTCGAGCACCCGCTGCTGCCGATGGAGTACTTCCGCATCCGCGGCTTCACCATCGCCAACATCTCGGCGTTCTTCCAGCACTTCGCCCTGATCGGCGCGCTGTTCATGCTGGGGCAGATGTTCCAGGAGGGCCTGGGCAACGGTCCGATGGGCACCGGTCTGCGGCTGCTCGCGTGGACGGCCATGCCGCTGCTGGTCGCCCCGATCGCGGGTGGGTTCGCCGACAAGCTGGGCAACCGGCCGTTCATGATCATCGGCCTGCTGCTCCAGGGCGCCGGCCTCGCGTGGATCGCCGCGGTGGCGGCGCCGGGCACCGGGTACGGCTCGTTCATCGTGCCGCTGATCCTCGGCGGTGTCGGCATCGCGATGTGCCTGCCGACGACGATCAACCTGGTGTTCGCGTCCGTGCCGCAGAACGACGTCGGTGTCGCGTCCGGTGTGAACAGTTCGGTGCGCGAGATCGGCGGCGTGTTCGGCGTCGTGGTCCTCGGCGCGGCGTTCGCCACCTACGGCGGCTACGGTGACGCGTCCACGGCCATGGACGGCTTCCAGGCCGCCTTCGTGGTCGGCGCGATCGCCTCGGTGGTCGGCATGGTCGCCGCGCTGTTCGCGCCGGGCAAGAACCCGTCCGGCCAGGCGGCCCCGGCGGCGGCCGAGCCCGTCGGCGTGGAGACCGCCAAGTAAGCACGACGGCGTGCGGTGGTTCCGCCTCCCGCGGAACCACCGCATTCCCGAAGAAGCTTCCGCCTCCGTCCGTGGGGAGACTGTGCTTCCGATCGCGACGGACTGCGGAGGCGCGGCATGGCGACGAGGGACTCCCTGTACATCGGAGGGGAATGGGTCCCCTCGGGCGGAGGCACGGCGGCGGTGCTCTCCCCCGCCACCGGCGAACCGGTCGGCGCCGCACCCGTGTCGACGACGTCCGATGTGGACGCCGCCGTCGCCGCGGCGCGCCGCGCGCTGCGCTCGCCGGAGTGGGGTGGGCTCACCCCCGAGGAGCGGTCCGAGCTGCTCCTGCGCTTCGCCGATGAGCTGGAGAAGAACGCCCACGACCGCGCCGCGCTGACCAGCGCGCAGAACGGTCTCCCGATCACCGTGGCCACGATGGCCGAGGGTTTCGCGCCGATCAGCATCGTGCGCTACCACGCGGGCCTGGCGGCGAGCACGCCCGTGGAGGACCGCCGGCCGCGCGTCGACGGCGAGGGCGAGACCGTGGTGCGGCGCGAGCCGATCGGCGTGGTGGCCGTCGTCGTCCCGTGGAACTTCCCCCAGCCGCTCGCCATGTTCAAGGTCGCCGCCGCGTTGGCGGCGGGCTGCGCCGTGGTCCTCAAGCCCGCCGAGCAGACACCGCTGGGCGCCTTGGAACTGGCCGCCGCAGCGGATCGCGCCGGTCTGGGCGGTGCGCTGAACGTGGTCACCGGCGGGGCCGGCATCGGCCGCCACCTGGTCGCCCACCCGGGGGTGGACCGCGTGGCGTTCACCGGTTCGACGCCTGTCGGCCGCGAGGTGGGCGAGGTGTGCGGGCGGTTGTTGCGCCGGGTGTCCCTGGCGCTGAGCAGCCGTTCGGCGGCCCTCGTCCTGGACGACGCCGACATCACGGCGGTCGGCCGGTCGCTGGGCGGCTCGATCTTCATGACCAACGGCTACACCTGCTACGCGGGCACGCGCGTGCTGGTCCCGGCGCGCCACCACGACGAGCTGGTCGAGGTCCTGGCGGGGGTGGCGTCGTCGTTGACGATCGGCGACCCGCTGGACCAGGCGACCCAGATGGGCCCCATGGTGTCGCAGGCGCACCGCGCCCGCGTGGAGTCCTTCGTGTCGGCGGGCAGGGCGTCCGGCGCGACCCTGGCGGCCGGCGGTTCGCGCCCCGACACCGACCGCGGCTGGTACGTCAGCCCGACGGTGTTCGGCGACGTGGAGGGCTCGTCGCCGATCGCGCGGGACGAGATCCTGGGCCCGGTCCTGACCGTGACCCCGTACCGCTCGCTCGAGGAGGCGGTGGCGATCGCGGAGGATTCGGACTACGGGCTGAGCGGCACCGTCTGGACGTCCGATGTGGACCGCGGCCTGGAGGTGGCGCGGACCGTCCGAACGGGAGCGATGGGCGTCAACTTCGTCGACCTGGACCTGGGCGCGCCGTACGGCGGGTTGTCGGCCAGCGGCCTCGGTTACGACCTGGGCCCGGAGGGTTTCGCGTCGTACTCGACCCTGAAGTCCATCTACCTCCCCCGCCGCTGAGCCCGTCCACTCGGGACGGTCCCGCCACGCGGCGGGACCGTCCTATCACGCGTTTGAGGAACATCGGAACGAAACTACCGCTAAGCACTGATCGTGCTGGTCAGGCGGCTGCTCCTTGTGGCCGGGGAGCCTGTTGGCGCGCCGGCCGGCCCGCTGACCAACGTTCAAGCACGGCACCTGCCGCTTCAGTTGGTGGTGTTCGCGACGCCGTATCTGGCTTCCATCATCAGTACGGCCTCGTCCACGACGTGTGCCGTCGATGCGTCGTCGGGAGACCAGTTCATGAGCAGCATCCGGGGCCAGAAGACGTAGTTGGAGATCATCCCGAGGAACTGGGTCGCGGCCAGCTCCGGGTCGTCCAGCTTCGCCGTTCCCAGGGCGTTCTCGGTGTCGAGATAGCGGCGCACCGAGTCGAAGTAGGGCATCTTGCCGTGCTCGAAGTGGGCCTCGCCCAACTCGGGGAAGCGCGGCAGTTCGGCGATGACGATGCGGAACAGGGCGGCCATGCCGGGCCGGGTGAGGAGGGCGACGTACCGGCGGCCGATGGCCGTCAGGCCCGCCCGCAGGTCGCCCGTCGGTGGGCGGAGGTCGCCTTCGTCCTCGAGCTTCCAGGACTCCGTCACGATCGCGTCGAACAGCGCCGCCTTGGTCGGGAACTGCTTGAACAGGGTCGCCTTCGACACCCCGGCCGCCTCGGCGACCTTGGCCAGTGACGTGCCGGCGTACCCGGCATCGAGGAACAGTCGGGTGGCGGCGTCGATGATGGCTGCCCGCTTCTGCTCGGCGACGCGCCGGTGATAGGTCGAGGGCTCCGTCGTCATGGACCTCATCCTACGCGAGGCGAGTCACTTGACTCACCATCTGTCGCGACCATAGCCTGATGGCGAGGTGAGTCACTCGACTCACCAATGTCAGGGAGGACCGCGTCATGGGACGCTTCGACAAGCAGACCGTTCTCGTCACCGGCGGCACCGGCGGGCAGGGCGCCGGCCACGTCCGGGCCTATCACCAGGAGGGAGCGAACGTCGTCATCGCCGCGCTCTCCGACGGGCCGGGCAAAGAACTCGCCGCCGAACTCGGCTCGCGGGCACTGTTCGTCCGCCTGGACGTCACCGACGAGGACGCCTGGGTCGCGGCGGTCACCGAGACCGAACGCCATTTCGGGCCGATCGCGGTGCTGGTCAACAACGCCGGCGTCCAGAACCCCGCGGCACCGATCGAGGCCGTCGAGCGGCTGGTCTGGGACCGCATCCTCGACGTCAACCTCACCGGCACGTTCCTCGGCATCAAGGCCGTGACCCCGTCACTGCGCCGCAACGGCGGCGGAGTGATCGTCAACATCGCCTCCACGATGGCCCACGTCGGCACCGCGTTCTACGCGCCCTACGTCGCCAGCAAATGGGCGCTGCGCGGGCTCACCAGGACCGCCGCGCTCGAGCTGGGCCGGGACGGCATCCGGGTCAACTCCATCCACCCCGGCGTCATCTCCACCCCGTTGATCAACGAGCCGATCGCGGGCCGGCCGCCCATCGCCGACTTCTACTCGCCCGAGCCGTACGCCATCCCGCGGCTGGGAACCCCGGCCGACATCACCGCCCTGCTCCTCTACGTCACCTCGGCCGACGCCTCGTTCGTCACGGGCTCGGAGTTCGTCGCGGACGGCGGACTCCTGCTCGGCCCCGCCCTGCAACCCGACACGACGGCGGCATGACTGCGATCAGGCCGTGTCGGGGAAGTCGCCCAGCAGTCCTTCCGGGACCTCCAGCAGTCGGTCCAGGGCGTCGGTGTGCCGGAGCAGGCGGCGGCAGATCTCGTTGGCGCGTTCGGGCAGCCCGAGCACCTGCTCGGCCGTGAGCAGCCCTCGGGCGAGGTACCAGCCGGCGTGCTCGCCCACCTGCTCGACGCAGTGCAGCTCGTACAGGTCGGCGAGCAGCGGCCGGGACTCCTCGGGGAGCGTCGGGGCGTGCCACTCGGCGTGCAGGATCTCGGCGGCGCCGCGTGCCGCGTGGGTCTCGGCGTAGCGCTGGGCCAGTTCGGTCCGGTCGTTCCAGACGTCGAAGGGGACGGTGCCGTCCACGCGGTCCGCGCGCAGACCGGCGGTGAGCTCGGCGTGCAGCAGCCGTTCCCGGCCGCGCAGCAGCCTGCCCCAGTCGTCCGGCGCGGCCTGCTCCTGCGGCGGGAGGTGGTCCGGGTCGGTGGCCATCGCCCAGGCGGCGTCCATCAGGATCAGCCGGTTGTCGCCGCCGGCGGACTGGAAGGCCATCGTCAGCCCCTGGTAGCCGATCAGCCGGTTCTCCGAGAAGAAGCCGACCGCGCCGCTCGCCGACCGGCACCGGTTCACCGCCGCGTCGGCGAGCACGCTGACCGTGACCTTGTTCAACCCCAGCTCGCGCTGCTCGGCGGCGGACAGGCCGGCGCCCGCACCGGCTCCCGGGATCGTCCAGCACCGCTCGGTGTCGCGGCGGGCGATGGCGGTCGCCGCGAGGGCGGCGGCCAGGGCGCCGAACAGCAGGCGTTGCTGGTTGAGGTGGTCGATGGCGGCGACGTTGCCGGCCAGCCGGTCGAGGGTGCGGCGGCGACGGGCGCGGGTCAGCGCGAGCGAGGAGCTCGCGCGGGCCACCGCCGCCAGCCCGGCGGTGATGGCGCCCCAGCCGAACCGGCCCATGCTCATGCTGCGGCGGCTGCGGGCCTCGGGCCCGCCCAGCGGGTCGTGGAACGAGCCGTCCTCGGCGATGGTCGCGCCGTCGGCGAGCCACCGCCGGTACGGCACCCGGACCCGGTCGAACCGGACGGTCGCGTAGTCCAGGGGCAGCAGCGCGGTCGGTGGCCGCGGCTCGATCGTGACGCCGGGGCACGGGCCGTCCTCGTCGCGCAGGGCGACGAGGAACAGCGCGGTCCCCCGGTCCGTGCCGTCGACCAGGAGCCTCGCGCTGACCACGGCGAGCCGGGCGATGCCGGCCGCGCCGGCGGTGGCGGGGTACTTCGCCGCCTCCGCGACCGGGGTGGACAGGACGAACTCGCGGGTGGCCGGGTCGTAGACCGCCTGGGTGTGGGTGCGGGAGTTGCTGTTGCCGTGGCCGAGCTCGGCCAGCAGCGCGCCGCCGATCCACCGGCCCGAGGCGAGCGCGGCCACGTCCGCCTGGTCCGCGCCCTGGTCCAGGGCGGCGCCCATGGCCATGCAGTGGTGCAGGAACATCGCGAAGAACAGGCTCGGGTCGGCCATCGCGGACAGTTCCAGCAGGGTGCGCAGCCGGGCGTGGTCGGCCAGCAGCGGCGTGTCGTCGCCCCGCTCGGCGTGCAGGCGACGCAGCCGCAGGTACGGCGAGGCCAGGTCCCCGGCGGGCGGCGACGGGGTCGGCGACGGGTCGGCGACCAGCGCGGCGAGGTCGCGGTCGGAGCGTTCGGGGACGCCGGTCACAGCAGCTTGTCCAGGGTGATCGGGAGGTCGCGGACGCGCTTGCCGGTGGCGTGGCGCACGGCGTTCGCCACCGCGGCGGCGGCGCCGGTGATGCCCACCTCGCCCGCGCCGCGGATGCCGAAGGGCATGGTCGGGTCCGGTTCGTCCAGGAAGGACACGTCGATCGGCGGGACGTCGGCGTGCACGGGGACGTGGTACTCGGCCAGGCTGGGGTTCATGATCCGCCCGGTGCGCGGGTCGACGAGCGCCTGCTCGGACAGGGCCATGCCCAGCCCCATCACGATCCCGCCGCGCAGCTGGCTGCCCGCCGTCTTCGGGTTGACCACGGTGCCGATGTCGAACACGCCGACCCACCGCGACACCCGCACCTCGCAGGTCTCCGGGTCGACCCGCACCTCGCAGAAGTGCGCGCCCGTGGCCGCCCTCACCACGTGCTGGTCGCGCATCATCATCGCCATGAACCGCTCGGAGCCGGTCATGCGGCCGGCCGGGGTCTCCGGTCCGACGGCGGCCTCGACGTGCGGCACGCCGGCGTTGCGGATGATCTCGGCGGGGCTGTCGCCGCCGGTCCGCTCGGCCAGGGCGCTCAGCGACCGCTTGATCTCCGCGGTCGCCTCCAGCACCGCGCCGGCGATGCTCGCGGTCTGGATGGACACGTTCGCGCCCGGCGACGGCGGCAGCGCCGAGTCGCCGTACTCCACCCGGACGGCGTCGACCGGCACGCCGAGCGCGTCGGCCGCGACCTGGGCCTGCGCGGTCGCCGCGCCCATGCCCATCTCCTGGAAGCCGCAGCGCAGCAGCACGGTCCCGTCGGCCGACAGCCGCACCGTCACGTCCGCCGGGAACTGGTACGACGGGTGGTAGGCGGACGCCACACCGGTGCCGACCAGCCACCGCCCGTCCCGCGTCGTGCCCGGCCGCGGGCTCCGCTCGTGCCAGCCGAACCGGGCCGCGCCCCGCGCGTAGACCTCGCGTTGCCGCCGGCGGGCGAACTCCCTGCCGTCCAGCGGGTTCACGTCCGGTTCGTTGCGCATCCGCAGCTCGACCGGGTCCACGTCCAGCTCGTAGGCGAGTTCGTCGATCGCGGACTCCAGCGCGAACGAGCCGATCGCCGCGCCCGGCGCCCGCATGAAGGCGTTCGACACCAGGTCCAGCTGCACCAGGAGCTGGCGGGTGAGGAGGTTGTCGGCGGCGTAGGCGTGCCGGGACTGCTCGGTGATCTGCTCGGGGATGCCGCCGACGTGGCCGATGCGGCTGGTGCTCGTGTGCACCAGCGAGGTCAGCCTGCCGTCCCGGGTCGCGCCGAGGGCAACCCGCTGGATCGACGGAGTCCGGCCGCCCACGGTGCGGTACACCCCTTCGCGGGTGAGCGCCAGCCGGACCGGCCGGCCGGTCGCGCGCGCCGCCAGCGCGGCGAGGACGGTGCCGGGCCAGATCGAGCCCTTGCCGCCGAACGCGCCGCCGACGAAGGGCGCGAGCACCCGCACGTTCTCGGTGGGGACGCCGAAGCTGACCGCGAGGTGGGTGCGGAACCAGTCGATCGACTGCGTGGAGTCGTGCACGGTCAGCCGGTCGCCGTCCCACACCGCGGTCGTGGCGTGGGGTTCGATGGCGTTGTGCTGGTGCTGCGGGGTGGTGAACCGCAGGTCCACCGCGACCGGCGCGACCGCCAGCGCCGCCTCCGCGTCGCCCTTGCCCGCCTCGCCCTGCGTCAGCGGGCTGTCGGGTTGCGGCCACGCGCCCGGCTCCGCCGCCGCGAAGTCCACGGCGGCGTCGGAGGTCTCGTACTCGACGCGGACGAGGGCGGCGGCCTCCTGCGCGGCGGCCAGGGTCTCCGCGACGACGACCGCGATCGGCTCCCCGTCCCAGTGCACCTCGTCGGTTCCCAGGTAGCGGACGAAGGTGCCGGTGAACAGCGTGTTGAAGTCGAGGGGGTTGATCTCGGGCGGCGGTTGCAGCGGCGGCGCGTTCCGGTGGGTGAGCACGGCCACCACGCCGGGCACCGCGGTCGCCGCGGCGGTGTCCAGGGCGGTGATCCGGCCCCGGGCGATCGTCGCGTGCACGAGCGCGGCGTGCGTGAGGCCGGGGTGGGAGTGCTCGGCGGCGAACCGGGCGGCGCCCGTCGTCTTGGCGTCGCCGTCGACGCGGTCGAGCGGTTGTCCGATGACGGTCATGCCGCGCTCCCGCCGGTGAGCAGTCGCCGCAGCGTCGTCACGACGGTGCGCCGCGCGAGTTCGACCTTGAAGGCGTTCTGGGCGGTGGCGGTGGCCGAACGCAGCTCCGCGTCGGCCGCCAGTCGGAACGACTCGTCGGTGGCGGGGCGGCCGAGCAGCGTGCGCTCGGCCTCGGTGGCACGCCAGGGTTTCGTGCCCACGCCGCCGAGCGCGAGCCGGACCTCGGTGACCACGCCGTCCTCCACCCGCAGCGCCGCGGCGACCGAGACGAGGGCGAACGCGAAGGCCGCCCGGTCGCGCACCTTGCGGTAGCGCGAGTTCGCCGCGACGGGCGCGGGCGGCAGCTCGACGGCCGTGATCAGCTCGTCCGCGGCGAGCGCCGTCTCGACGTGCGGCGCGTCGCCGGGCACGCGGTGGAACTCGGCGATCGGGATGCGCCGCGTGCCGCGCGTGCTCTGCACCTCGACGGTCGCGTCGAGCAGCACCAGCGCGACGGCCATGTCCGAGGGGTGGGTCGCGATGCAGTGCTCGCTCACGCCGAGCACGGCGCTGCCCCGGGAGAACCCGCCGATCGCGTCGCAGCCGCTGCCGGGGGCGCGCTTGTTGCACCGCGCGGCCTCGTCGTAGAAGTACAGGCACCGGGTGCGTTGCAGCAGGTTGCCGCCGACCGTGGCCATGTTCCGCAGCTGCGGGGACGCCCCGTTGAGAATCGCCTGCGCCAGCACGGGATAGCGGGTCCACACCAGCGGGTCGGCGGCGACGCCGCTGTTGGTCGTGAGCGCGCCGATGCGCAGTCCGCCGTCCGGCAGTTCCTCGACGCCGGACATCGGCAGCCGGCTGATGTCCACCACGGTGTCGGGCTGCTCGATCCGCTCGCGCATGAGGTCGACCAGGTTCGTGCCGCCGGCGAGGAACTTCACGCGGTCCCCGTCCGCGACCGCCCGCAACGCGGTGGCCGTGTCCGGCGCGGCGACGTAGGCGAACGACTTCATTCCGCGACCTCGCGGATCGCCGCGACGATGCCGTTGTAGGCGCCGCACCGGCACAGGTTGCCGCTCATCCGCTCCCGGACCTCCTCGTCGGACAGCTCCGCGCCGGGCAGCTCGTCGGTGACCGCGCTGGGCATGCCGTTCTTGTGCTCGTCGAGCATCCCGATCGCCGAGCAGATCTGGCCGGGCGTGCAGTAGCCGCACTGGAGCCCGTCGGCCCGCACGAACGCCCGCTGCAACGGGTGGTCGACGCCTTCGATGGTGGTGATCTCCCGGCCCGCGTACTGCACCGCGAGCGCGAGGCACGAGTTGATCCGCTCGCCGTCGGACAGCACCGTGCACGCGCCGCACGCGCCCTGGTCGCAGCCCTTCTTCGTGCCGGTCAGCCCGAGGTGGTCGCGCAGCGCGTCGAGCAGGCTCACGTGTGGCTGGATGTCCAGCCGGTGCTCGGATCCGTTGATCCGCAGCGCGATCTCGACCATTTCTTCCCCTCCGGGCCGCTCGTCGCCCGAAGCTAGTTCGCGGCGCCGGAGGGGGTCTACTCGCAGCTTGCGCAATCCGGGAGTAGCCCCCGGGCGACCAGAGCGCCGCCGCCGGCCGCCGAACACGGCGTTCCGCGGCCGATCGGACCGGGTAACCGGCGGATCACCTCGTGGGAAAGGATGACCCGCATGATCGTTCCCCTGGACCTCGCCGACGACGAGACGGCGAAGGCGGTGCACCGGATCGCGACGCTGTCGTACGCGGTCGAGGCTGAGTTGATCGGCAGCACGGCGATACCCGGGCTGCACGACTCGGTGGAGGACATCCGGAGACTGCCGCTGCGGTGGCTGGGCGGGTACGTCGACAACGACCTGGTGGCGTTCGTCGGCTACGCGAAGGTCGACGGCGTGCTGGACATCGACCGGCTGTGCGTGGCGCCGAGCCACTTCCGGCTCGGGTTCGCCAGGCGGCTGGTGGAGCAGGTGCTGGCCGAGGGCGGGCCGGCGATCGTGTCGACGGGTGCGGCGAACGCGCCCGCCATCGCGTTGTACGAGGGGCTGGGGTTCCGGTTGGTCGACACGGTGGTGGTCGAGGGCGGGTTGCGGATCGCCCAGTTCGGGCATCCGGGGTCGATCTAGGACGGATCCTGTCCTACTGGGGTCCTAGGGTCGGTGGTGTGACCGAGATCGAAGAGTTCCGCATCGCCGTCCCGCAGGCCGACCTGGACGACCTCGCCGACCGCCTCGCCCGCGCCCGCTGGGTGCGGCCGCTGCCCGGCGAGGGGTGGGAGCGCGGCGTGCCGGTGGACTACCTGCGGGACCTGGCCGAGTACTGGCGCACGGGGTTCGACTGGCGCGCGCACGAGGCGCGGCTGAACGCCTTCCCGCAGTTCACCACCGAGGTCGACGGGCTGGACGTGCACTTCCTGCACGTCCGCAGCGACAACCCCGACGCGTTGCCGCTGCTGCTGGTGCACGGGTGGCCGAACACGTTCGTCGAGTTCGTGGACGCGTTGGCGCACTTGCGGGACTTCCACGTGGTGGTGCCGAGCATCCCGGGCTTCGGGTTCTCCGGGAAGCCGACCGGTCCGTTCGACGTCGCCCGCGCGGGCCGGATGTTCGCCGGGCTGATGGCGCGGCTGGGGTACGGGCGGTACGGGGTGCAGGGAGGTGACCTCGGCGCCTACCTCGCGCCCGAGGTGGCGAAGGCCGCGCCGGAGCACGTGGTCGGCGTGTTCGTCAACGGCGGTCTGGGGTTCCCGACCGAGGCGGACCTGCCGACGTTGACCGAGGACGAGCGCGAGTTCTACTGGCAGGTGCAGGGTTGGGCCGGCGCCGGGGTGGACCACCACGCGTTGCTGCGCGCCGCGCCGCAGACCTTCGCGCTGGGCTGGCACGACTCGCCGGTGGCGCTGCTGGCGTGGTTGATGCAGAAGTTCCGGGAGTTCACCATCACGGTCGACTCGCCGGAGCAGGCGATCGACCGCGACCTGCTGCTGGTCAACGCCACGCTGTACTGGCTGACCGGCACGGCGGGGTCGTCGTCGTGGTTCATGTACGACAACGAGCGGTTCGGGTGGCCGGAAGGGCAGAAGCTGATGCCGACGGGCGTCTACAGCGGTCCGCCCGCGATCCGGCGGCTGGCCGAGCGGCACAACGACATCGTGCACTGGCCGCAGGCCAAGCCGGGCGGGCACTTCGTGGCGCTGGAGGTGCCCGGGGCGTTCGCGGCCGAGGTGCGCGCGTTCTTCGGGAAGGTGCGGTGAACCGCGTGCTCGGCCGGCGGTTGCGCCGGCACTCGCTGCTGGCGCGGTCGGCCGACCCGGTTGAGGTGGTGCGGGCGATGTGCGGCGCGCACGCCCAGGTGATGTCGGCGGCGGAGTTGTCGATCGGGCTCCGCACGACGCTGACCCGGCAGCAGGTGCGGGACGCGGTGTGGGTGGACCGGACGTTGGTGAAGACGCGCGGGCCGCGCGGCACGGTGCACCTGCTGCCCGCCGCGGACCTGCCGATGTGGACGGGCGCGCTGGCGGAGCTGCCGCAACGGCTGAAGCTGCTGACCGAGGAGCAGACGGCCGAGGTGGTGGCGGCGATCGCGGACGCGTTGCGCGACGACGAGCTGACCGGTGACGAGCTGACGGAGGAGGTGGTCGCGCGCACCGGCGTGTGGGCGGGCGACCGGGTGATGGAGGCGTTCGGCGGGACGCCGTGGCCGCGGTGGGTGGAGGCGATGGGCGTGGCGTCGAACCTCGGCGCGATGTGCTTCGCGCCGAACAAGGGCCGCAAGGCCGCCTACACGAGCCCGCAGCGGTGGCTGCCGGGTTTCGCGCCGGCCGCGAACGGCGCGGTCGAGCTGCTGCACTCCTACCTGCGGTCCTACGGGCCGGCCACACCGGCGCACTTCGCGAAGTGGCTGGCCGCGCCCAAGCGGTGGGTGGACGAGCTGTTCGAGCGGGCCGACCTGGAGCAGGCGGACGGCGGGTGGGTGGTGCGCGGCGACACGTCGTGGCCGGACGAGCCGCCGGCCGGGGTGCGGCTGCTCCCCTACTTCGACGCCTACGTGGTGGGCAGCCACCCGCGTGAGGTGGTGTTCCCGGGTCGGGCGTCCGAGCGGGCGCTGTCGGGCGGGCAGGCGGGGAACTTCCCGGTGCTGCTGGTGGACGGCGTGGTGGCCGGGGTGTGGCACCAGAAGCGGTCGGGTCGGCGGATCGCGGTCACGGTCGAGCCGTTCGCGCCGCTGTCGCCCGCGCACTCGGCCGAGCTGGACCGCGAGGTGGCGTGGGTCGGCGAGTTCCTGGAGGGGCGGCCGGAGCTGACCGTCGGCACGGTGTCGGTCGGCGGGCACGCCTGACCGGACGCCGGGCGGGCCACCTCGCACAGGCGAGGGCCTGCCCGACGTCCGGGTGCTCAGGCGGCGGCACCGAACCACGTGGGCAGGTGCCCGACCAGCTCGTCCTGGTCCTCGCCGACCCACGCCACGTGCCCGTCCGGTCGCAGCAGCACGGCGGGCGCGTCGAGTTCCTCGCTGACGTCGACGACGTGGTCGACGCGGTCCGCCCAGCCCGCGACGGAGAGCCGGCCGGTCTGGTCGAGCAGCAGGCCGCGGCCCTCGTGCATCAACCCGTACAGGCGCCCGTCCTCGAGCCGCACGTCGCGCAGGCGTCGGCCGAGCAGCTCGTGCCCCTCGCCGAAGTCGTAGCGGATCGCGGTCGCGGTGATCTTCTCGGTCAGGTGGCGGTTCACCTCGTCGAAGTCCATCAGCTCCGCCACCAGCCGGCGCACCGCCCGTGCCCCCGGTTCGAGGGACATCAGCTGCATCTGCGCGCGCGTGTTGTCCAGCACCGCGGCCGCCACCGGGTGCCGTTCGGCGTGGTAGCTGTCCAGCAGGCCCTCCGGAGCCCAGCCGTCGACCTCCGCGGCCAGCTTCCAGCCCAGGTTGAACGCGTCCTGCAGGCCCAGGTTGAGGCCCTGACCGCCGACCGGCGGGTGGACGTGCGCGGCGTCGCCCGCCAGCAGGACCCGGCCGGTCCGGTAGCGCTCGGCCTGCCGGGTGGCGTCGCCGAAGCGGGAGAGCCACCGCGGCGAGCGCACGCCGAAGTCGGTGCCGGCGACCACCCGCAGCCGGTGCTTGAACTCCTCCAGGGTCGGCGGGACCGTGCGGTCCTCGGCCACCCCTTCGGCGGGCACGACGACGCGGTGCGTCCCGTCCCCCAGCGGCATGAGGCCGAACCGGGTCTGGGTCTTGCGGACCTCCGCCGTCACGACGGCCACCGTCTCCGGTGACGCGGTCACCTCCATCTCGCCCAGCAGCGTCTCGACCCTGCTCGGCTCGCCGGGGAAGTCCACGCCGAGCAGCTTGCGCACCGTGCTGCGGCCGCCGTCGCAGCCGACGAGGTAGCGCGTGCGCAGCCGGGCGCCGTCCGCCAGCTCGACGGTCACGCCGTCGTCGTCCTGGCTCAACCCGACCACTTCGCCGCCGCGTCGGATCTCCGCGCCCAGTTCGGTGGCGCGTTCGGCGAGCAGGCGGTCGGTGACCGGCTGCGGGATGCCGAGGACGTACGGGTGGGCGGTGTCGAGCCCCTGCGGCGGCGGCTTGGGGATGCCGGCGAAGAACCCGCCGATCGGGTGCTGCTGCCCGAGGGGCAGGAACCGCTCCAGCAGACCGCGCTGGTCCATCACCTCCACGCTGCGGGCGTGCAGGCCGAGCGCCCGGACGACCTTCGTCGGCTTGGGATCCTTGTCCAGCACGAGCACGTGCACGTCGTGCAGCCGCAGTTCGCCGGCCAGCATCAGGCCGGTCGGTCCGCCGCCCACGACGATCACGTCGATCATGAAACCCCCTGTTTCCCCACCCGGGTCGCCTGTCGGCCGGCCGTTCCACCGCTCGTGGAACCTCCGCGTTTCCGCAGGTCCCGGCTTCGAGGGGAGAGTGTGCGGCACGACGGGGGTCTTGCCGCAAGACCCCCGGTGCGCTATACGTTGAGAGTGGCAAGGAGTGGTGTTCCTCCTTGCCTTCGTCATGTGCGGGGTCCGCGACCGGTCAACGTTGGCCTGGCCAACAAGTCGGTAGAGTGCGGTCATATGGAGACCTCAGGCGCGCCCCGGCGGCTGCGCGGCACGACGAGTTGGCTGCTCGGCCAGGCCACGACGCACGCGGCCCGGCTGGTGTCGGAGGCGTTGGGCGCGGTCGGCGCGCGGCGCTACCACTACTCGCTGCTGGCCGCGCTGGACGAGTTCGGCCCGGCCAGCCAGGCGGAGCTCGGGCGGCGTGGCGGGCTGGACCGCAGCGACGTGGTGGCCACCGTGAACGAGTTGGCCGAGAAGGGCGCCGTGGAGCGCCGCCCGGACCCGGACGACAAGCGGCGCAACATCGTCAGCATCACCCCGTCGGGTGTGGCCCACCTGCGTCACCTGGACCGCGTGGTGGGGCAGGCTCAGGAGACGCTGCTGGCCCCGTTGTCCGCGGCGGAGCGGGAGGAGTTGGTGCGGGTGCTGAACGTGGTCCTGGAGCACCAGGGATGACCGGGTCGATGCGCGCGGTCGTGTTGAGCGGGCCCGGTCCGGTGGAGAACCTGGCCGTGGCGGAGCTGCCGGTGCCGCAGCCGCCGCCGGGGTGGGTGCGGGTGAAGGTGGGCGCGTTCGGGCTGAACCGGTCCGAGCTGCACACCCGCTTGGGCCTGGCGGAGGGCGTGACGTTCCCGCGCGTGCCGGGCATCGAGGCGGTGGGTGTCGTGGACAGCGACTGCGACCTGCCACCCGGGCAGCGGGTGGCGGCGATGATGGGCGGCATGGGGCGGGTGTTCGACGGCGGGTACGCCGAGTACACCGTCGTGCCGCGCGAGGTGCTGATCCCGTTCGCCTCGGACCTGCCGTGGGAGGTGCTGGGCGCGGTGCCGGAGACGTTGCAGACCGCGTACGGCTCGCTGACCACGGGCCTGGACCTGCGGGCGGGGCAGTCGCTGCTGATCCGCGGCGGCACGTCGGCGCTCGGTTTCGCCGCCACCGCGCTGGCCGTCGACCTCGGCGCGACGGTGCTGGCCACGACCCGCCGCGCGGACCGGCTCGACGTGCTGCGCGAGCACGGCGTGGCGCACCCGCTGCTGGACGACGGCACGGTCGCCGGCCGGGTGCGCGAGCTGTTCCCCGACGGGGTGGACGCGGCGTTGGAGCTGGTCGGCACGCCCACGTTGCCGGACACGCTGGCGGCGACGAGGGTGCACGGCACGGTGTGCTTCACCGGGATGCTGTCGAACGAGTGGATCGTGCCCGACTTCTACCCGATCGGGTACCTCCCCAAGGGCGTGCGGCTGACCGCGTACGGCGGCGAGAGCTCCGACCTGCCCGCGGAGGTGCTGCAACGGTTCCTCGACCAGGTCGCGGGCGGCGAGGTGTCGCTCGGCCCGACCACGGTCTACCGGTTGGAGGAGATCCGGCAGGCGCACGACGACCTGGAGCACGGCCGCCGGGTCGGCAAGCTCGTCGTGCTGCCCTGAGAATCTTTTTTCCCGCGTCGTGTCGATGTGGTGCTCCGCCGTTCGTGTAGGGGGTGCGGAGTCACCCCGACCTGAGGAGCACGAGATGACCCAGTACCTGATCAGCGTGATCGAGCCGACCGGCTACGACATCCCCGAGCCGGAGGTCCTGGAGCGGATCATGAAGGACGTCCAGGCGGTGGACGCCGACATGCGGGAGGCCGGTGTGTGGGTGTTCGCGGGCGGTCTGCACGCCCCGGAGACGGCGACCACGCTGCGCCCGGACGCGAACGGCGAGCTGGTCGTGACCGACGGGCCGTTCACCGAGAGCAAGGAGCACATCGGCGGGTTCAACATCATCGACGTGCCGGACCTGGACGCGGCGCTGGAGTGGGGCCGGCGGATGAGCGTGGCGTGCACGCTGCCGGTCGAGGTGCGGCCGTTCCAGGACTTCGCCGGCTGACGTGACGGCGGTCGAACGGGTCTTCCGGGCGGAGTACGGCCGGTCGGTGGCGGTCCTGGTCCGCGTCTTCGGCGACATCGACGTCGCCGAGGAGGCGGTCCAGGACGCGTTCGCCGAGGCCGTGCGGCGGTGGCCGGAGACCGGTGTGCCGCCGAGCCCGGCGGGCTGGATCATCACCACGGCCCGCAACCGGGCGATCGACCGGCTGCGCCGGGAGTCCACGCGGGACTCCCGGCAGGCCCAGGCCGCGCTGCTGCACGCCCGTGACGAGCACGTGGAGGTGGACGCGGTGGGCGACGACCGGCTGCGGTTGATCTTCACGTGCTGCCACCCGGCGTTGAACCAGGCGGCACGGGTGGCGTTGACGTTGCGGCTGCTCGGCGGGCTGTCCACGGCGGAGATCGCGCGGGCGTTCCTGGTGCCGGAGCCGACGATGGCGCAGCGGCTGGTGCGCGCGAAGGCGAAGATCCGGGACGCGCGGATCCCGTACCGGGTGCCGGGCGAGGCGGAGCTGCCCGACCGGCTGCGCGCCGTGCTGGCGGTGGTGTACCTGGTGTTCAACGAGGGGTACTCGGCCAGTTCGGGTGCGGAGCTGGTGCGCGGGGACCTGTGCGCGGAGGCGGTGCGGCTCGGGCGGGTGCTGGCGGAGCTGATGCCCGACGAGCCGGAGGTCGTCGGGCTGCTGGCGCTGATGCTGCTGGTGCACGGTCGCAGCCCGGCGCGCACCGACCGCGACGGCCGCCTGGTGCGGTTGGCCGACCAGGACCGCTCGCTGTGGGACCGGGCGATGGTGGCCGAAGGGCGGGAGCTGGTGCGGCGCTGCCTGCGCCGCGGCCGGCCCGGCCCCTACCAGGTGCAGGCGGCGATCAACGCGGTGCACAGCGACCCGCCGCCGACGGACTGGCGGCAGGTCGTGCGGCTGTACGACCACCTGTCCGCCTTGACACCGAGCCCCGTGGTGGCGTTGAACCGGGCCGTCGCGGTGGCCGAGGTCGACGGGCCGGAGGCGGCGTTGGCGCTGGTCGACGGCCTGGCGCCCGCCGGCGGGTCGGGTCGCTCGGGCATGGCGGGCTACCACCTGTTCCACGCCGTGCGCGCGGACCTGCTGCACCGCCTCGGCCGGGGTCCGGACGCGGCGCGGGCGTACCGGCGGGCGTTGGAGCTGGCGGGCAACGACGCCGAGCGCGACCTGCTGCGCCGTCGGCTCAGCGCAGTCGCCGGATCAGATCGGCCACCTCCCGCGGGGTGAAGTCGAGCGACACGACGCCGACGGTCAGCTCGATGCTGCACCGCGTCGGGTCGGACGAGGCCCTGGGCCGCCGCGGCAGCTCGACGCCGCTCTCGGCGAGGATCCGCTGGGCCGCGGCGACGACGGCGTCCTTGGGCGCGGGGATGTGGACGTGGAACATCGGGGTCTGCGGCACGAGCGGGCGGGTGGTCGCGTACCCGTCGGCGTTGATCGCGGCGGCGAGGGCCACGGCGTGGTCGCGGAACTCGGCCATCCTGGGCAGCACCTCGTCCAGCCCCATCAGGGCGGTCACGGCGGCCGGCCACGAGTCGGGGGTCGCGCCGCCGAGCCTGCGCCGCCACACGGACGCGGCGTCGATCGTCGCCCGGTCACCCGCGAGGACCGCGCCGCGCACGCCTTCGAGGCCTTTGTAGAGGGAGACGTAGACGGTGTCGAACAGGTCGGCGATCTCGGCGAACGGCCGCTCGTAGTAGGTCTGCGCCTCCCACAGCCGGGCGCCGTCCAGGTGCGTCGCGGCGCCGCCGTCGCGTGCCCACTTCGTCTGCGCGACCAGGTCGTCCCAGGTGGGCAGGAGGCCGCCGAGGTCGCGCTGGGGCAGTTCGAGGAGCAGGGCGGCGATCGGTTCGCGGACCTCGGCGAGGTCGTCCAGGGTGATCAGGTCCTCGCGGTCGCCGACGGTCCGGTGGCGCAGGCCGTGCACCGCGCTGTAGCCCTGCTCCTCCCAGACCGCGAGGTGGCTCTGGGGGTGTGCGGCGAACGTGCGGCGGCCGGTGCGTTCGGCGTGCACGCGCAACGCGGTCTGCTGCGCCATCGTGCCGGTGGGGAAGAACAGGGCGGCGGGTTTGCCGAGCAGGTCGGCGATCCGTTGTTCCAACCGCGTGGTCGGCTCGTCCGGCGGGAGGCCGGGCTCGACGCGGTCGAGCATGCGGCGCAGCACCGCGTGCGGGTCCTGGCGGAGCCGGGAGTGCTGGACCAGGGAACGCCGGATCTCGGAGGTCATGGCGGGAGTCTGGGCGTTGCCGCCAGCTGTGTGCAACAACGTTCCCCAGTCGGCTGACTGATTCGGGCGCCGGTGCGCCGCGCCTAGCGTCGCCGGCATGGAACTGACTCGACCCGACGCCGAACTCGTCCTCCTCCACCGCGGCCGCGTGCCGTTCGAGCCGCGGCCGGGCGCGTTGCTCGACGCGCGGTGGCTGGAGCAGGTGGACGGTGCCGGCGTGGTGACCTATTCGCAGTGGTCGGGCCCGGTGGAGGCGGGCGACGCGGTCGCCTACCGGCGCTACCGGTCCGGTCGGGAGGCCGCCGAGGACCGGACGGTCGGGTGCGTGGTGCTGGTGTCGGTGGAGTTCGACCGGCCGGGGGTCGCCGAGGAGTGGGTCGACCTGGTGTTCACCGCGTTGGCCGCCGAGGGGGACCTGCACCCTGGCGGGATCTCGGCGCACTTCCACGTGAGCCTGGACGGGCTGCGGGTGCTGAACTACGCGGAGTGGACGTCGCCGGAGGCGCACGAGGAGGCGATGGCCCGCGGCAACGGGTCGGTGGGCGTGTCGGAGCCGTGGGAGCGTGTGCACTCGTTCACCGGTCTGACGCGGAGCGACGTCCGGCGCTACCGGGTCGTCGGCGATACTGGCGGCCATGGGGAAGACCTATGAACGGATCGAAGGACGCCTGCGCGAGTTCATCGAGCAACAGCCGGTGTTCTTCACCGCCACCGCGCCGCTGGCCGCCGACGGGCACGTGAACCTGTCGCCGAAGGGCCGCCGGGGGACGTGGCGGGTGCTCGACGAGCAGCGGGTGGCGTACCTGGACTTCGGCGGCAGCCACGCCGAAACCATCGCCCACCTGCGGGAGAACGGGCGGATCACGCTCATGTGGTGCGCGTTCGACGGTCCGCCGAACATCGTGCGCGTGCACGGCACGGGCGAGCCGGTGTTCCGGGACGACCCGAGGTTCGGCGAGCTGGTGGCCGGGTTCGGTGACGCGGACGGGCCGGCGTTGCGCGCGGTTGTCGTGGTGACCGCGAAGCTGATCAGCGACACGTGCGGCTTCGCCGTGCCGTTCATGGACTACCGGGGCGAGCGGACGCTGCACGAGGAGTACTTCGGCCGCAAGACGGACGAGGAGTTCGCCGCGTACTGCGAGGGCAAGGACTTCAACGCGGTCAGCATGGACGGCCTGCCCGCGCTGCCCCTCCCCCTGCCGCCGCGCTAGTCCCCGTCGCCCGCCGCCGGAAATCGTGCCGTCGTCGGGAGGAGGCTGTGGCACCGTCTGCGCCGTGACCAAGTACCTGTTCTTCTGGGGCCACGAGGCGCGGCCGGGCGCGCCGGTCGGCAAGCAGTGCCTGAGCCAGTGGTGGGAGGCGCCGTTCACCGTCGACGGCCGCACCTACCGGACCGCCGAGCACTTCATGATGTGCGGCAAGGCGCTGCTGTTCGGCGACGAGGACGTCGCGGAGCGGGTGCTCGCGGCGCGCACGCCCGGTGAGGCGAAGGCGCTGGGCCGCCGGGTGCGCGGGTTCGCCGAGGACCGGTGGGTGGCGCACCGGCTGGACATCGTCGTGCGGGGCAACCTGGCGAAGTTCGGCGCGCACGACGACCTGCGCGCGTTCCTGCTGGCCACCGGCGACCGGGTGCTGGTGGAGGCGAGCCCGCTGGACCGGGTGTGGGGCATCGGCCTGGCCGCCGACGACGAGCGGGCGGCCGACCCCGCGTCCTGGCTGGGGCTGAACCTGCTGGGCGAGGCCCTGATGGAGGTGCGCACCCGGCTCCGTCGGGGGTGACCGCGTCACCCGATGAGTGCGAACCGGTGGGCGGGGGCCGGCCGGTTGGGTCGGTTCGCGTCCCGATTGGTGGAATTTCGATCTACGCTGTCTGAGCGGCGAGTGGCGCCGATCACCTCGGGAAGGGGGCGGTCGTGCTGGTCGAGGCTCGGCGGAACCGCGGCGCCCTGCGCCGGGTGACGGGTCTTGCGCGCAGCACGCCGGGCAGGTTGAGCCTGCTGGCCCTGCTGCTGGTGGTGGTGAGCCTGCTGGTCGGGGCGTTGACCGCGACGTCGGTGCAGCGCCGGTCGGACGCGCTGGAGGCGTTGGCCGACCGCAGCGAGCCGCTGGCGTTCGCCGCCCAGGAGGTCTACCGGGCGATGGCGGACGCGGACGCCACGGCGTCGAGCGCGTTCCTGTCCGGCGGGGTGGAGTCGGCCGCGCTGCGCGGCCGGTACGAGGCGGACGTGGCGAAGGCCGCCGCGGCGTTGTCGGCGGCGACGAGCGAGATCACCCGCTCCCCCGAGCTGACCGAGGCGCTGTCGACGTTGTCGGGCCAGCTGCCGGTGTACACGGGCCTGGTCGAGACGGCCCGCGCGCACAACCGGCAGGGCAACCCGGTGGGCGCGGCGTACCTGCGCGAGGCGTCGGCGTTGATGCAGACGCGGCTGCTGCCCGCGGCGCGCGAGCTGTACGGGGTGGAGACCGGCAAGGTGATGGGCGACCTGGAGGACGCCGGGTCGCTGCCGTGGCTGGAGCTGCTGCTGGGCGTGCTCGTGCTGGTGGTGCTGGTGTTCGCGCAGCGGTACCTGACCCGCCGGACGAACCGGGTGCTCAACCCGGGGCTGGTGGTGGCGACCGCGTTGACCGCGGTCTCGCTGCTGTGGGTGCTGGCGGCGAGCCTGCTCGTGGTCTACAACGCCTCGGCGAGCAAGAACGAGGCCACGCTGGTCGACCTGCTCGCGCGGGCCCGGATCGCGACGCTGACCGCGCGCGGCGACGAGACGTTGACGCTGGTGGCGCGCGGCAGCGGCACGACCTACGAGGCGGAGTACGTCGAGGCCGACAAGGTGCTGGACGACCTGCTGGGCCGGGTGCGGGTGCTGAACCCGACGCCGCCGGTCCTCGAGGCGGCGGAGCACCACGGGCGGTGGCGGGAGGCGCACCGCGAGGTCCGCCGGGCCGACGACGAAGGCGACTACACGGCGGCCGTGGCGTTGGCGCTGGGTCGCGACGGGCAGGGCGCGGCCACGGCGTTCGACGCGTTGGACTCGGACCTGGTGGAGGCGATCGGCGGGGCGCGGGCGGAGTTGACCGAAGGGATCGGACGGGCGCGGGCCGCGTTGGGCGGGGTGGTGCCCGCGGTGGTCGTGCTGGCGCTGTTGGCGGCGGCGGCCTCGGTGTTCGGGTTGTGGCAGCGGCTGAAGGAGTACCGATGAGACGGCTGCTCGCGGTGCTCGTGGTGGTGCTGGCGGCGGCGTGCGCGCCGGTGCCCAGTGGCGCGCCGCCGATCGGCGGTGGTTCGCCGGTGCCGCCGCGGCCGGCGGAGGCGGTGGAGCTGACCGAGCCGCCCAGCACCGCGGACGTGCCGCCGGCGTCGTGCGACCCGACGGCGAGCCTGCGCCCGACCGGGCCGCTGCCGCCGCCGGGGCAGATGCCGGCGGGGTCGACCATGGCGCAGATCCAGGCGCGCGGCCGGCTGGTCGTCGGCGCGGATCAGAACTCGTACCTGATGGGGTTCCGCAACCCGTTCTCGGGCGAGTTGGAGGGCTTCGACGTCGACTTGGCGCGCGAGGTGGCGCGGGCGATCTTCGGCGACCCGGGCGCGATCCAGTTCACGGTGCTGACCTCCGAGCAGCGGATACCGACGTTGGAGCGGCACGAGGTCGACATCGTGGTGCGGACCATGACGACGACGTGCGAGCGCTGGCAGAAGGTGAACTTCTCGACGGTGTACCTGCAGGCGGGGCAGCGGGTGCTGGTGCCGTCGAACTCCGACGCCACGGGCATCGAGTCGCTCGGTGGCAAGCGGGTGTGCGCGACGAAGGGGTCGAGCTCGCTGGCCAACGTGGCCGCCGCGGCGTCGAGGCCGGTGCCCGTGTCGGTGACGCACTGGACGGACTGCCTGGTGATGCTGCAGCAGGGCCAGGTGGACGCGATCTCCACGGACGACACGATCCTGGCCGGGTTCGCCGCGCAGGACCCGTACACGAAGGTGGTGGGTCCGCAGTTCGCCGCCGAGCCGTACGGGATGGCGATCCCGAAGGCCGACGAGGACTTCGTGCGGTTCGTCAACGCGCTGCTGGAGCGGCTGCGGGCGGACGGCACGTGGGCGCGGATCCACCAGCGGTGGCTCGGTGATCCGCCGGCTCCGCCCGTCGCGGTGTACCGGGACTGACGTGGACACCCTGGACGAGGAGCTGGCGGCGTTCCGGCGGGAGAGCGACCGGGTGGCCGAGTCGTTGCTGGCGATGGAGGACCACCCGGGCCACCGGTTGCTGCGCGGCGCCGAGCTGACGGGTGCGTCGGCGCGGCGGTGGGAGGCGGCGAACGCCGGGATGGTGCGGCTGTGGGAGTGGTTCGACGCCTACCGGGCGTTGCTGCGGCAGGCGTCGGACGCGCGTGACCCGGCGGAGCTGGCGCGGTTGCTGCGGGGGCCGGCGATCGCGCTGCCGGAGGCGTCGGTGCGGACGTTGACCGGGCCGGTGGCGCGGCAGGTGACGTTGCGCGCGCTGGTGGAGCGGATGAAGGCGGAGTACGCGCAGGTCACGGCGGTGTTGACGGAGGCGCACGAGGCGTGGGGGCGGCGGTTGGCGGTGCTGGAGCCGTTGGCCGGGCAGGTGGCGGGGATCGACTCGCCGGCGGCGGAGGGGCTGCGCGCGGAGGTGGCGCGGGCGCGGGCCCGTGCGGCGGCCGACCCGTTGACGCCCGATCCGGCGGTGGCGGACCTGGTCGGACGGGTGGCGGCGGTGGACGCGCTGCACCGGACGTTCCCGTCTCGTGCGGCGGCCCTGTCGCGGCTGGTCGCGGAGGTGGAGTCGGTGCGGGCGCGGGCGGCCGAGGTGCGGGTGGAGGTGGTGGCGACGATCGCCGGCGACCACCCGCCGGTGCCCGCCGAGGACGTGGCCGGGGCACTCGACGGGCTGCGGGGACGTTTCCCGGACGTGGCGGAATCGGACGTGGCGGCCGTGGAGGCGGCGGTGGGCGCGGCGGTGACGCGGGCGCGGGAGGTGGTGGCGCACCTGACCGGGTCGCTGGACCGGCGTGCGGAGCTGCGCGGCCGGTTGGCCGCCTACCGGGCGAAGGCGGCGGGGCGTGGGTTCGCCGAGGACGCGGAGCTGCTGGTGCTGCACCGGCGGGCTCGTGACGTGCTGTCCGGCGTGCCGTGCGACTTGACCGCGGGGACGGTGGCGGTGCTGCGCTACCAGCGTGCGGTGCTGGCCAGGACGGAGGCCCGATGAGGACGTGTCCACGTGCCGGCTGCGGCGGGGCGATCGACGACGACGGCTTCTGCGACGTGTGCGGCCTGGAGGCGCCGGTGCTGGCACCGACCGCGCCTGCCGCCGGTCCGGGGCGCGGTCCGGGGCAGGGTCCCTCGGCCGGTGAGGCGGGCGCAGGCGGGGGCGGGCAGCGGGCCGGTGCGTTTGGAGCCGGTGCGGTTGGGGGTTGGACCACCGGCCCGGGCGGTGGGGCGGTCGTCGGTGCGCCCGAGGTCGGCGCGGACAGCGGAGCGGCCACCGGTGCGTACCCCGGGCCGGATTCCGACAGCGGGCCCGACCGTGCGTCCCACAGTGCGTCCCACAGTGGGCTCGACCGTGCGTCCCGCAGTGGGCCTGACCGCGGAACCGACAGTGGTCCTGCCACGGGCGCGTACCGCGCGACCGGTCCCGCCACGGGGCCGGGCACGGCGCCGTGGTCGCTCGTGGGGTCGTCGTCGGCGGCGCGGGCGCGGCGGGCGTCGGCGTCCACCCGGTCGTCCGGGCGCGGGCGGTTGGGCGCGGGACTGGTCGAAGTGCCCCGGGTGCCCTACCGGGATCCGAAGACCGCCGTGCTGACCGATCCGGAGGTGCCGGAGGCGAAGCGGTTCTGCTCCAGCTGCGGCAAGGAGGTCGGGCGCGGCCGGGACGGCGGGCCCGGGCGGGTGGAGGGGTTCTGCGCGCACTGCGGTCACCACTACTCGTTCACGCCGAAGCTGGCGCCCGGCGAGGTGTTGCACGACCAGTACGAGGTGCTGGGTTGCCTGGCGCACGGCGGCCTCGGCTGGATCTACCTGGCCGCCGACCACGCGGTCAGCGACCGCTGGGTGGTGTTGAAGGGCCTGCTGGACTCCGGTGACGCGGACGCGATGGCGGCGGCGATGGCGGAGCGCCGGTTCCTGGCCGAGGTGGAGCACCCCACCATCGTCAAGATCCACAATTTCGTGCGGCACGCCGACCGGGTCAGCGGCGAGCTCGTGGACTACATCGTGATGGAGTACGTGGGCGGCACGTCGGTCAAGGACATGATCAAGCAGTTGCGGGCGGACGGCACGGGCACCGAGTCGCTGCCGGTGGCGCAGGCGATCGCCTACGCGCTCGAGGTGCTGCCCGCGTTGGGCTACCTGCACGACGTGGGCCTGCTGTACTGCGATTTCAAGCCGGACAACGTGATCCAGACCGAGGAGCAGCTGAAGCTGATCGACCTGGGCGCGGTGCGGCGCATCGACGACCGGCACTCCCCCATCTACGGCACGATCGGCTACCAGGCGCCGGAGATCGGCACGGACGGCCCGTCGGTGGCCTCCGACCTGTACACGGTGGGTCGGGCGTTGGCGGTGATGAGCTTCCAGTTCGACTTCCGCGGCCGCTACAAGGAGTCGTTGCCGTCGCCGGAGGAGCAGCCGCTGCTGCGCCGGCACGACTCGTTCCACCGGTTCCTGCTGCGGGCCACGGACCGTGATCCGGAGCAGCGGTTCGGGTCGGCGGAGGAGATGGCCGAGCAGTTGACCGGTGTGCTGCGGGAGGTGTTGGCGCAGCAGGACGGCACGCCGCGGCCGGGGGTGTCGCGGCAGTTCACGCCGGAGCGGCGGGCGTTCGGCACGGAGGACGGGCTGGACGTGCGGGCGGCGGCGACGGGGCTGCCGGTGCCGCAGGTGGACACCTCCGACGCGGCGGCGGGTTTCCTGGCGACGGCGGCGACGACGGGTGACCCGGACCAGGTGGTGGCGGCGTTGCGCGCGGCGCCGGTGCAGACGGTGGAGGTGCGGTTGCAGGTGGTGCGGGCGTTGATCGAGGCGGGTCGGGTGCGGGAGGCGGTCGGCGAGTTGGACGCGCTGGCGTCGCCGTTCGACCCGGACGACCCGTGGACGCCCGCGCCGGACGACTGGCGGCCGGGCTGGTACCGGGGGGTGGCCGCGTTGGTGGACGGCGGGGGTGATCGGGCGCGGGCGGCGTTCGAGCGGGTGCGCGACGCGTTGCCGGGCGAGGCGGCGCCGAAGCTGGCGGTGGCGGTGTGCGCGGAGGCGTCGGGCGACGCGGAGGCGGCCGCGGCCGGGTACGAGGTGGTGTGGCGCACCGATCACGCGTTCGTGTCGGCGGCGTTCGGGCTGGCCAGGGTGCTGGTGGCGCGGGGCGAGCGGGAGGCGGCGGTGGGGGTGCTGCACTCGGTGCCGGACACGTCGATCCACCACGTGGCGGCTCAGGTGGCGGCGGTGCGGGCGCAGCTGGGCGCGGCCCGGGAGTGCGCGGCGGACGACGGGGCGGAGGCGTTGGCGGAGGTGATGGCGGCCGGTGCGAGGCTGTCGGGGTTGGAGTTGGACGTGGCGAGGCGGGCCGGGTTGACCGTGGAGTTGTTGGGTGTGGCGTTGGAGTCGTTGCCGGGCGCCGGCGCGGCGCCCGGCGGGAAGCTGCTGGACTGCGAGGTGAGCGACTCGGGGCTGCGGTCGGGCCTGGAGCGCTGCTACCGGCAGTTGGCGCGGCTGGCCGACACCCCGGAGGAACGCATCGCTCTCGTCGACCGCGCGAACGCGGTCCGGCCCAGGACGTTGGTGTGATCATGGAATCCTGTCCCGAGTGCTCGTCGCCGGTGGCGTCGCAGGACCGCTTCTGCGAGGCGTGCGGGCGCAACCTGCGGTTGCAGCGGACACCGGTGGGTGGTCCGGGGTCGCAGTGGCCGCCGATGTGCGCGTGCGGCGGTGAGGAGTTCGACGCGGACGGGTTCTGCGAGCAGTGCGGTCGGGCGCGGCCGTCGGCGCGGGACCGGGTGGAGTTCGTGCTGCCCGGGGTGGCCGGGGTGAGCGACCGCGGCAAGCGGCGGCAGCGCAACGAGGACTCGATGGCGTTCGGGCGGGTGCGCGGGCGCGGGGTCGCGGCGGTGGTGTGCGACGGGGTGGCGTCGTCGGAGCGGGCGGAGCAGGCGTCGCAGACGGCCGTGGACACGGCGGCGGACGTGCTGTTGACGGGGTTGCAGGCGGGGATGGACGCCGAGTCGTCGACGACGGACTCGGTGGTGGCGGCGAACGACGCGGTGGGCCGGTTGGCGCGGCCGGAGGCGGCGGAGGTGGCGCCGTCTTGCACGTTCGTGTCGGCGGTGGTGACCGACGATTCGGCGACGGTGGGGTGGGTGGGCGACAGCCGCGCCTACCTGGTGGCCGAGGCGGGGGCGGCGCGGTTGACCACGGACGACACGTGGGCGGCGCAGCTGGTCGCGGAGGGCGTGCTGACGGAGGAGGAGGCGCTGACCGACCGGCGGGCGCACGTGCTGTCGCGGTGGTTGGGCGCGGATTCCGGGGTGGAGGCGCCGCAGACGGTGACGTTCAAGGTGGAGACGCCGGGGCTGCTGGTGCTGTGCAGCGACGGGTTGTGGAACTACGTGCCGGAGCCGGAGGACCTGCTGGAGGTGCTGCCGCGCGGCGTGCCGCCGATCGAAGTGGCGCGGGAGCTGGTGGAGGTCGCGCTGAAGGCCGGCGGGCACGACAACATCACGGTGGTCGTCGTCCAACTGCGGGGTGGGCATGGCGCTTGATTTCGCGGTCGAGGTGTTCCAGAACGAGTACCTGCCCGAGGGCGCCGCGGACGTCGACGCGATCGTCACGGTGACCACGACGGGCGTCGCGGCGGAGGTGGTGTCGGCCGACGCCGCCGAGGTGGTCATCGTGGACACCTCGGCGTCGATGGCCTACCCGCCGTCGAAGTTGACGGCGGCGAAGCAGGCGACGGTGGCGGCGATCGACGCGTTGCGCGACGGCGTGCGGTTCGCGGTGGTGGCGGGCACGGACACGGCGCGGGTGGTCTACCCCCGGTCGCGGAAGTTGGTGGTGGCGGACTCGCGGTCGCGGGCCGCGGCGAAGCAGGCCGTGCGGGCGCTGCGGGCGGACGGCGGCACGGCGATGGGCCGGTGGCTGGCGTTGGCCGACGACCTGTTCGCCGGGTTCGAGGGCGGGCCGAGGCACGCGATCCTGTTGACCGACGGCGAGAACCAGCACGAGTCGCCGCGCCAGTTGACGAAGGTGCTCGACGAGGTGGCGGGCCGCTTCACGTGCGACTGCCGCGGGGTGGGCACGGACTGGCGGGTGGCGGAGCTGCGCCGGATCGCCGAGGCGATGCTGGGGACGGTGGACATCGTGGCCGACCCGGACGGGTTGGCCGCGGACTTCCGGTCCATGGCGGCGTCCGCGATGGGCAAGGCGGTGGCGGACGTGTCGCTGCGGTTGTGGACGCCGGAGGGCGCGCGGGTCGTGTCGCTCAAGCAGGTGTCGCCGGGGTTGCGCGACCTGACGGGGCGGCGGGTGGAGTCGGGGCCGCGGACGGGTGAGTACCCGACGGGCGCGTGGGGTGGCGCGGAGAGCCGCGACTACCACCTGCGGGTGCGGGTGCGGCCGGCGGGAGTGGGCGACCGGATGCTGGCGTCGCGGGTGAGCCTGGTGGGCCCGTCGGGTGAGGTGCTGGGGCAGGGTCGGGTGCTGGCGGTGTGGACGGAGGACTCGGCGTTGTCGACGCGGATCAGCTCCGAGGTCGCCCACTACACGGGGCAGGCGGAGCTGGCGGAGGCGATCCAGGACGGTTTGGAGGCGCGCAAGTCCGGTGACGTGGGCCGGGCGACGGCGAAGCTGGGCCGGGCGGTGCGGCTGGCGCACGAGTCGGGCAACACCGACACGGCGAAGCTGCTGGCCAAGGTGGTGGAGGTGGAGGATCCGCGGACGGGGACGGTGAAGCTGCGCGCGCGGGTGGCCGACGCGGACGAGATGACGCTGGACACCCGCTCCACGGTGACCAAGCGGGTCGGGAAGGGCTAGGCGGATGGCGACCTGCCCGGCGGGCCACGACTCGGCGACCGACGACTACTGCGACGTGTGCGGCACGCCGATGCCGTCCGGGTCCGGGGCATCCGAGGTTGACTCCGAGCCGGTGGTGTCCGTCGAGGAGACGTGCGCGGCGTGTGGCGCGGTGCGGGTGGGCCGGTTCTGCGAGGAGTGCGGGCAGGACTCGTTGAACCCGGTCGTGGCGCCGTCGCCGCCGGTGTCGTCGCGGCCGGTGCCGGTGTCGTGGCACGTGACGGTCGAGGCGGACCGGGCGTACTTCGAGCGGGTGGTGGCGGTGGGCGGGCCGGACGCGGGTGCGATGGCGTTCCCGGAGTTCTGCCCGCCGCGCCGGTTCGGGTTGGCGGGGCCGCAGGTGTCGATCGGGCGGCGGAGCCGGTCGCGGGGCATCTTCCCGGGGATCGACCTGGTGGGCCCGCCGGAGGACCCGGGCGTGTCGCACCACCACGCGGTGCTGGTGGCGTCGGGTGACGGGTGGGCGGTGGTGGACCTGGGCTCGACGAACGGGACCACGGTGAACGAGGGCGACACCCCGTTGGCGCCCCACCGGCCGCACCCGTTGGAGCCGGGCGACCGTGTCCACGTCGGCGCGTGGACCACGATCACCCTGCACCGCTCGGCCGGCGAGCACGCCTAGCGCGAGCGTGACGGCGGCAAGCATCCCGAATGCCGAAGGTGGGCCGATTACCGCGACCCAGCGTGATAAATGACCCTGAACGCAGGGCCCGCGGCGCTACCGGTGAGGTCGCCGCGCGGGGCCGGATTGGTCCCGGTGCGCAATTCCACACCGTTCAGCCCGGCGATATCGCTGATTTCCGCGGCTATCGTGCGCCGTGTCGGGACTTCGGCTCAGACCCCGTCGCGGGTGCAGACGCTGGGAATGTAGCCGGACCAGCCGGGCCCTTCGCCGTACTCGTTGTTGAAGTCCTGGATCAGGATCCAGCCGTTGGCGTCGTACACGCCGCACGCGTCGTAGACCTGACCCGTCACGATCTTGCGGCAGGTGCGGGGTTCGCCGGTCACGACGGAGAACAACGCCCTGGACGTGGTGTTGGGCTCCGCGCGAACGGTCGCGAACCCGGTCACGGTCACCCACGACCCGGCGCAGGTGCCGCCGACCAGCAGGTCGGGCTGTGGTGCTCCGTTCGCGAGCGAGGAGGTCGTGGCCATCGTCGCGAGACTTGCGACCACCAGGCCGAGTGCCTTCAACTTGCGCATTGTCTCCCCTGTGGGCAGTCGGGAATTTTTTGCGTCAGCGGCTCGGGCGACGCTACCAGTCGGCGAACGGGACGCGCATTCCGTTCAACCGTTCGCAGTAGCAGTCGGTCCGGCATCCCACAATCACCTGGAATACGAATTGGTTCCCGTGAGCGGCGCGCCGGATCGGGCACTGGACGATTCTCGACGGCAGGGACTCGCGCTGGCCGAGGAGCTCCCCCCGCGCGGGAACGCGACCCGGACGCGGCGGACCGGCGTGCGGTGGCGGTGCGCGCGGTCGAGGACCGCGGCGTTCGGACGCACGGCGACCGACGAGTCGGCGCAGGGGCGGGTCGGGCGGGCGGAGTCCGCGACTGGGCCGGGCGCGCGGACGCCGGTGGGCCGGGACGCGGGTTTTCGCCGGGACGCCCGCACACGTTGTCGATCACGAATACGGTGGGGGGTGCGGATCGAAGGGGGACCGCGGTCGGTGCGGCGTCGGGCGGTGGGTCGTCCGGCACGGCGCCCAGGGGGTCAGGAGTGGTGATGGCGGACGCGGTCGACCTGGTGTTGGCGCAGTGGTCGGTGCAGCGGCCGGACGTGGACACCTCGCCGATGGCGGTGCTGACGCGGGTGACGCGGCTGGCGCGGCTGCTGGAGCGCGAGTTGCGGGAGTTCACCGGCCGGTTCGAGCTGGAGCCGGGCGAGTTCGACGTGTTGACCACGTTGCGGCGGGCGGGTTCGGCGCAGGGCATGACGGCGGGGGCGTTCCTGTCCGCGTCGCTGGTCACGGCGGGCGCGATCACCAACCGGATCGACCGGATGGAGGCCAAGGGCCTGGTGGAGCGCGTGCCCGACGCCGCGGACCGGCGGCTGGTGCGGATCAAGCTGACCAACCGCGGCGGCCGGCTGGTGGACGGGATGCTGGCCGAGCACATGCGGCAGTACGCGCGGCTGCTGGAGCCGTTGGACGAGGACACCAGAGCGGTGGTCGCCGACGCGTTGCGGGCGTTGTTGGAGCAGTGCGAGTAGCACCGGGCGCCGGCGGGTCGGCCGGAGCCCGGCGCGGGCTAGCGGGGCACGGCGTCGAGGGCTTTGAAGATGCGCTTGTCGGAGACGGTGTAGCGGGTGCCGATGGTCTGGGCGAAGTAGCTCAGCCGCAGTTCCTCGATCATCCAGCGCACCTCGTCGAGTTCGGGGTGCGGTTCGTCGGCGGGCAGGGCGGCGCGCAGTTCCCGGTACTCGGCGTGCACGGCGTGGACGCGGTCCATCCACTCCTGGTCGCGGCGGACGTTCTCGGGCAGCTTCTCCAGCCGGCGGGCGATGCCCTGCAGGTAGCGGTGCACGTCGGCGAGCCGGTCGGCGCCCGCCTCGGTGACGAATCCCTTGTGCACCAGGCCGGTGAACTGGGCGCGGACGTCGGCGGCGGATTCGTCGAACACGGCGCCGCGCAGGCCGTTGAGGCGCAGTTCGACGTCCTGGGCGGCTTCCAGGACGCGGCGGACCTTGTGCACGACGTCGAACGTGGTCTCGCCGAGGCCGCGGCGGACGTGGTCGGTGAGCTTGGTGAACGCGGACTCGGTCCACACGGGGCCGCCGGCGTCGCGCAGGAGCTTGTCGACGGCGGCGGAGATGCAGTCGGCCAGCAGCGGCGCGACACCGCCGTGGGGGTTGCGGGTCAGGGCGAGCTTCTCGGCGTTGTTCAGGCCGCGTTGCAGGGTCTTGACCGGGGACGGGGTGTTGAGCAGGAGCAGTCGGCGGGTGCCGCGCCACATCGCCTGCGCCTGCCGGCCGGGGGTGTCGAGGATCTCCACCGCGACGGTGTCGCCCTTGTCGACCAGGGCGGGGTAGGCGGTGACGACGATGCCGGAGCGCTGTCGCTGCACGGTGCGGGGCAGGTCGCCGACGTCCCAGGTGGTCAGGCCGGTGCGGGCGAGGTTGCTCGCGGCGGCGGCGAGGGTTTCGCGCAGTTGTCCGCGCAGGCGGGCCTTGAGGGCGGAGAGGTCCTTGCCGCGGGCGAGTTCGCGGTCGTTCTCGTCGACGATGGTGAAGGTGAGCTTGAGGTGGTCGGGCACCTGGTCGAGCTGCCACTCCTCGCGGGGCACGACGACGCCGGTGAGGGTGCGCAGTTGGCGTTCCAGGGCGGGCAGCAGGGGTTCGTCGGGGTCGATGCCGGTCAGGGCGGCGGCGGCGACGTCGGGCACGGGCACGAAGTTGCGGCGCAGCGGTTTGGGCAGCGACCGGATGAGCGCGACGACGAGTTCGGTGCGCAGGCCGGGTACCTGCCAGGACAGCGAGTCGTCGGGCAGGGCGGTGAGCGCGGGCAGGGGCAGGGTGACGGTGACGCCGTCGACGGCCGCGCCGGGTTCGAACCGGTAGGTCAGCGGCAGGGTGAGGCCGCCGCGGCGCAGTTCGTCGGGGTAGGCGTCGGGGGTGACCGCGGCGCGGTCGTTGACCAGCATGGCCTTGTCGAAGGTGAGCAGGTCGGGCTGGGTGTGGCGGGTCTTCTTCCACCAGGTGTCGAAGTGCCGGACGGACACGACGTCGGCGGGCACGCGCCGGTCGTAGAAGTCGTAGACGGTCTCCTCGTCCACGACGATGTCGCGGCGGCGGGCCCGGTTCTCCAGTTCCTCGACCTCGGCGAGCAGGTCGCGGTTGTGGTGGAAGAACTTGTGGTGGGTGCTCCACTCCCCCTGCACGAGGGCGTGGCGGATGAACAGCTCGCGGGACAGCTCGGGGTCGATGCGCCCGTAGTTGACCTTGCGCGAGGCGACGATCGGCACGCCGTAGAGGGTGACCTTCTCGAGTGCGACGACGGAGCCGCGCTTGGCTTCCCAGTGGGGTTCGCTGTAGGTGCGCTTGACCAGGTGCTCGGCGAGCTTCTCGGCCCACTCGGGTTCGATCTTGGCCACGGTCCGGCCCCACAGCCGGGACGTCTCGACCAGTTCGGCGGCCATCACCCACTGGGGCGGTTTGCGGAACAGGGACGAGCCGGGGAAGATCGCGAACTTCGCGTTGCGGGCGCCGAGGTACTCGGTGGCCGCGCGCTTGCCCGGGTCGCGCTTCGGGACGTCCTTGACGCCGATGTGGGACAGCAGCCCGGACAGCAGCGAGACGTGGACGGCGCGCGGGTCGGCGGGCTGGTCGTTGACGTGCACGCCGAGGGTCTTCGCGACCTGCCGCAGCTGCTGGTAGATGTCCTGCCACTCGCGCACGCGCAGGTAGTTGAGGAACTCGGCGCGGCACAGCCTGCGGAACTGGTTGCTGGACAGCTCCTTCTGCTTCTCGCGCAGGTACTGCCACAGGTTGAGGAACGCGGTGAAGTCGGAGTCGGGGTCTTTGAAGCGGGCGTGGAACTCGTCGGCGGCCTGCTGCTTGTCCGAGGGGCGTTCGCGGGGGTCCTGGATGGACAGCGCGGAGGCGATGACCATGACCTCGCGGACGCAGCCGTTGCGGTCGGCCTCGATGACCATGCGGGCCAGGCGGGGGTCGACGGGCAGCTGGGCGAGCTTGCGGCCCAGCGGGGTGAGCTTCTGCTCGGCGGGCAGGATCGCGCCGAGCTCCTGCAGCAGCTGCACGCCGTCGGTGATGTTGCGGGCCTCGGGCGGGTCGATGAACGGGAACGCGGCGATGTCGCCCAGGCCGATGGAGGTCATCTGCAGGATGACCGAGGCGAGGTTGGTGCGCAGGATCTCCGGGTCGGTGAACTCCGGGCGCGCGTCGAAGTCGTCCTCGCTGTACAGGCGCACGCAGATGCCTTCGGACACGCGGCCGCAGCGGCCCTTGCGCTGGTTGGCCGACGCCTGCGAGACGGGTTCGATGGGCAGCCGCTGCACCTTGAGGCGGTGGCTGTAGCGGGAGATGCGGGCGGTGCCGGGGTCGACGACGTACTTGATGCCGGGCACGGTCAGCGACGTCTCGGCGACGTTGGTGGCGAGCACGACGCGGCGGGCGGTGTGCGGCTGGAAGACGCGGTGCTGCTCGCCGAACGACAGCCGCGCGTACAGCGGCAGGATCTCGGTGTTGCGCAGCTCCAGGGCGGCGAGGGCGTCGGCGGTGTCGCGGATCTCGCGTTCGCCGGAGAGGAACACCAGCACGTCGCCGGGTCCTTCGGCCTGCAGTTCGCGCACGGCGTCGCAGACGGCCTGGGTCTGGTCGCGGTCCGGGTCGGCGTCGGGGTCGTCGGGGTCGACGATCGGGCGGTAGCGGACCTCGACGGGGTAGGTGCGGCCGGAGACCTCGATGACGGGCGCGTCGCCGAAGTGCCGGGAGAACCGCTGGGGGTCGATGGTCGCGGAGGTGATGACGACCTTGAGGTCGGGGCGCTTGGGCAGCAGCTGCTTGAGGTAGCCGAGCAGGAAGTCGACGTTGAGGCTGCGTTCGTGGGCCTCGTCGATGATGATCGTGTCGTAGCGCGACAGCATCCGGTCGGTCTGGATCTCGGCGAGCAGGATGCCGTCGGTCATGAGCTTGACCAGGGTGTCCTCGCCGGACTGGTCGGTGAAGCGGACCTTGTAGCCGATGGCGCTGCCCAGCGGGGTGCCCAGTTCCTGGGCGACGCGTTCGGCGACGGTGCGCGCGGCGAGGCGGCGGGGCTGGGTGTGCCCGATCTGGCCGAGCACGCCGCGGCCGAGCTCCAGGCAGATCTTGGGCAGCTGGGTGGTCTTGCCGGAGCCGGTCTCGCCGGCGACGATCACGACCTGGTGCTCGCGGATGAGCGCGGCGATGTCGTCCTTGCGGTTGCTGACGGGCAGCTCGGCCGGGTAGGTGATCTTCGGCACGGTGTCGCGGCGCAGGGCGACGCGCAGCTCGGCGGCCTCCAGCTCGGCCTCGATCTCGGCGAGGACGGCGGCGCGGGCGCCCTCGTCGCGGACCTTGCGCGCGCCCTCGAGCCTGCGTGCCAGCCTCCGCTGGTCCCGCGACATCAGTTCGGACAGGCGTTTGCGCAGGTCAGCGTGCGACATCTGGTTCATTTGGGTCAAGGATATCGAGGGTGGGCCGGCGGGGCTGCCGATTATCGGCCGGCGGCCACGGCGAGTTGGCGTGACTGGGCGACCAGCTGCCCGGTCGTGTCCCACAGGTCGACGTCCTCCTCGTGGTAGCCGCCGGCGAGGTGCCGGGTGGTGACGCGGGCGGCGAGCCAGTCCGACGCGGGCCGGGCGCGCACGTGGACGGTGAGCTCGACCGTGGCGGAGTCGGTGACGCCGAGTTCGAGGACGGCAGGCGCGGCGCTGTCGACCAGGGTGGGCAGGCAGGCGGTGTCGGCGGGGCGGCCGTCGGCGAAGCGGAGCCAGAACTCGGCGCGCGGCGTGCCGGTGGGCCGGCCCCGGGCCCAGCCGTGGGGTTCGGGCGCGCGCAGGTCGACGCGGTCGGCGACGGTGACGCCGGGCAGGCGCAGGCCGCCGTAGACGTCGACGCACTCGTCGGGCGGCGGCAGGTCGGGCGCCCGGTCGAGGACGTGGGTGCGGCCGGTGGGGCCGCCGAGGTCGGCGTAGGTGGCCACGACGCGGAGCACTTCACGCTCGCCGCAGGTCAGGCGCGCTTCGCCGGTGGACAGCCGTCGGCCGGCGCGCACGACGTCGGTGTCGACGCGGGCCGGTCCGACGACGCCGGGGCGCAGGTAGTGGGCGCCGACGACGAGCGGGTCGGGGTGCGGCAGCACCTCGCCGAGCGCCCGCAGGCAGAACGCGACGAGGTAGCCGCCGTTGGGTCGTCCGCCGGCGCTCGCCCAGCGGTCGGTGAGGTGGGTGGTGAACCGCCCGTCCCCCGTCGCGTCCACCCGCGTGTCGGTGTCCCACTCGTGCATGGGATTCACCCTAGTGGGCGTTACCGGCGGGTAGGTCAGCCGCGGTACGGGCTGCCGCCGTCGAGCATGTCGGTGGCCGTCTTCTTGAGCTGCTTCATCATCAGCACGTTGTGCAGGCCGGGGCCGAAGCTGACCCGCGCCACGCCCAGCGGGGCCAGGTCGTTCGGGGTGGGCGAGCCGGGCCCGTGCGCGATGTTCACCGGACGTCCGCCGACCGCCTCGACGAACGCGGCCACCTGGTCGCCGGGCAGCCGCATCGGGTAGACGCAGTCCGCGCCCGCCTCGAAGTAGGCCTGCGCGCGGCGCACCGCGTCGTCGAACGACTTCCCGCCGTGGAGGAACTCGTCGATCCGGGCGTTGAGCACCACGTCGGCGTCGGCGGCGCGCACGGCGGCCAGGAAGTCGGCCTGCTCGGCGACGTCGACCATCGCCTTGGTGCGGGGGTCGGAGTCCTCCAGGTTGCAGCCGGCCGCGCCCGCCTCGGCGAGGCGCCCGGCGATCTCGGCGGGCGGCAGGTCGTAGCCGCGTTCGATGTCGGCGGTCACCGGCACCCCGACGGCGGCGGCGATGCGGCGCACGGCGTCGAACGCCACGTCGGCGGGCATGTCGTGCCCGTCGGCGAAGCCTAAGGCGGCGGCCACGGCGACGCTGGTGGTCGCCACCGCCGGGTGGCCCGCCTCGGCGAAGACCCGCGCGGAGGAGACGTCCCACGCGTTGGGCACCACCAGCGGCTTGCCCGGCACGTGCAGCGCGCGCAGCGCCTTGGCCGCCTCGGTCACATCGGTCCTGGTCACATCGACTCCCGTTCACGACTCGGGCCGCGGCCGCCCGGCGACCCCGACCCCGTTGCAGCGGTGATCACCGTGATCACCCGTGCCGATACTGCCAGTTCCCCGCGCACCCCGAACACCGCGCCCGGCTGCCCGCGAAGGCCCCGTGACGTCGGTTTTCGGGGGTCTCGCGAGGTTTGTCCGCCCTGGCTCGGCGGGTGGCGCGGCGGCCGTGCGCGCTCGGGGTCCGGTGGCGGGGCCGGCTCGTGGTTAGGGTCCGGTCCGTGTCGAACGAGTGGGCCGTCGCGGGGGTGGACCTGCACCTGGAGCTCGATCCGGCGTCGTCGCGGCGCGGCGGGCTGGAGCGCGCGTTGCGGGAGGCGATCCGGGCGGGGCGGTTGGCGCCGGGCGCCCGGTTGCCCGCGACCCGGAGGCTGGCCGCGGAGCTCGGGTTGGCCCGCAACACGGTGGCCGCCGCCTACGACCAGCTGGTCGCGGAGGGCTACCTGACCGCGCGGCGGGGTGCCGGCACGCTGGTCGCGCCGCTGCCCCGGGCCGATCCGCCCGCCGCGGCCCCCGCGCCGGTCGCGCCGAGGCCGCGGCACGACCTGACGCCGGGCAGCCCGGACGTGTCGGCGTTCCCGACCGCGGCCTGGTTGCGGGCGACGCGTCGGGCGTTGGCCGCGGCGCCGGCGAGCGCGCACGGGTACGGCGATCCGCGCGGCCGGGTGGAGCTGCGCACGGCGTTGGCCGAGTACCTGGGCCGCACGCGCGGTGTGCGGGCCTCGCCGGAGCGGATCGTGGTGACCTCCGGGTACGTGCAGGCGTTGGCGCTGCTGGCGTCGGTGCTGGACGGGCCGGTGGCGATGGAGGACCCCGGGCTGCCGTTCCACCGCGACGTCGTGGCGCGGACCGGGCGCCGCGTGGTGCCCTTGCCGGTGGACGAGCGGGGCGCGACGACACCGGCCGACGACGTGGCCGCGGCGGTGGTGACGCCCGCCCACCAGTACCCCACCGGCGTGCCGCTGCACCCGTCGCGGCGCCACGCGTTGACCGCGTGGGCGCGCGAGTCCGGCGGGGTGCTGGTGGAGGACGACTACGACGGCGAGTTCCGCTACGACCGGCAGCCGTTGGGCGCGGTGCAGGGCACGGCGCCCGATCACGTGGTGTACGCGGGCAGCGCGTCGAAGACGGTGGGCCCGGGCGTGCGGTTGGGGTGGCTGGTGCTGCCGCCGCGCTGGGTGGACCCGGTGGTGGACGCGAAGCTGCACGCCGACCACCACACCGAGGTCGTGGGCCAGCTGGCGCTGGCCGACCTGATCGGCACCCACGCCTACGACCGGCACATCCGGGGCTGCCGCCTGCGCTACCGGCGTCGCCGCGACCTGCTGGTGCGGCGGCTGGACGACCTCGGCGTGCCGGCGCACGGCGTGTCCGCGGGGCTGCACGTGCTGGTGGAGCACCCGGACGAGGCGGCCGTGCTGGCCCGCGCCGCCGGGCACGGGCTGGCGCTGTCGGGGTTGCGCGACCACTGGCACGACCCGGACCGCGCGACGCGGCAGGGCGTGGTCGTGGGGTACGCGACCCCCGCCGAGCACGCCTACCGCGCCGCGCTGGACGCGTTGGCCCGCGCCCTTACGGCGTGAGGTCCAGGGCCGCGCCGAAGCTGCCGTCCATGTAGAACGGGGTCGAGGTGTGCTCGTGGGCGATGCGCCACGCGCCGTCCACCCGCCGCAGGCACACCGTGGAGCGGAACCACAGGTCGAACGCCTCGTGGTGGCCGCGCGGCACGGCGGACATGCGGTTGAGGCTGCGGCAGAACGCGAGATCGCCCTCGGCCGTGACGTGGAGGTCGCGGATCTCGTAGTCCACGGCGGAGTCGAACGTGGCGAACCAGGCGCGCATCGCCTCCGGGTCGACCACTTCGGGCGCGGTGTGCGCCAGCGGCGGCGCCAGGGTGAAGGTGACGGCGTCGGGCAGGTAGTCGGCGACCAGGCGGTCCGCGTCGCCGGCGCACATCGCGGCGGCCCGCCGGTCGAACAGGTCGGCGATGTCGGTGTGCTCGGTCATGGTGGTTCCTCTCCGGTGGGGCACCCCGCTCGGGCGCCCGTCACGGGGGACGTAGAAGCTGGACGTCCGTTCTCGACATCCCCGGACCGGTTTTCCCGGAGGTTCTGGTGAAGTACCTCGTCCTGATCTACAGCAACCCCGACTCGCGCGCGATCTGGGACCGGATGGCCGAGGAGGACCGGGCCGCCGGCCTGGACGCCTACGCGGCGTTGGACGAGGAGCTGGCCGCCTCCGGCGAGCTGATCGTCTCCGAGGCGCTGGCCGACCCGGCCCGGACGACGCGGGTGACCGTGCGCGACGGGCAGGCGCTGACCACCGACGGGCCGTTCGCCGAGGCCAAGGAGCTGCTGGCCGGGATCTACCTGGTGGACGTCGAGACGCCGGAGCGGGCGGTGCAGATCGCGGCCCGCGTCCCCGAGGCGGCCCTGGGCCTGGTGCAGGTGCGGCCGGTGCGGCCGTCGCTGGAGGACTTCCTCCGGTGACCGCGATCGGCCCGCTGCTGCGGGAGCTCGCGCCGCGCGTGCTCGGCGCGGTGGTGCGCCACCACGGCGGCTTCGACGCGTGCGAGGACGCCGTGCAGGAGGCGCTGCTGGCCGCCGCCACCCGCTGGCCCGTCGACGGCGTGCCCGACAACCCCGCCGGGTGGCTGATCACGGTCGCCTCGCGGCGGCGGATCGAGCTGTGGCGCGCCGACACCGCCCGGCGGCGCCGCGAGGAGGCGGTGTTCGCCCTGACACCGCCCGACCCGGAGCCCGCGCCCGGGGTGGACGACACGCTGACGCTGCTCCTGCTGTGCTGCCACCCGTCGTTGACGCCGCCCTCGCGGGTGGCGCTGACGCTGCGCGCCGTGGGCGGGCTGACCACCGCCGAGATCGCCCGGGCGTTCCTGGTGCCCGAGGCCACGGTGGCGCAGCGCATCAGCCGCGCCAAGCAGCGCATCAAAGCCGCCGGCGCCCGCTTCGACCTGCCACCCGAGGACGAGCGCGACGACCGGCTCGACGCCGTGCGGCACGTGCTGTACCTGGTGTTCACCGAGGGCCACACCGCCAGCTCCGGCGCCGACCTGCACCGGGTCGACCTCTCCGGCGAGGCGATCCGCCTGGCCCGCGACCTGGCCGCCCGGCTGCCCGGCGACGGCGAGACCACCGGACTGCTCGCGCTGATGCTGCTCACCGACGCCCGCCGGCCCGCCCGCACCCGACCCGACGGCGCGCTCGTGCCGCTGGCCGAGCAGGACCGCGCCCTCTGGGACGCCGACCTGATCGCCGAGGGCACACGGCTGGTCCGCGACGCGCTGACCACCACCGCGATCGGCCCCTACCAGCTGCAGGCCGCGATCGCCGCCCTGCACGCCGAGGCCCGCGACGCCGCCGACACCGACTGGAAGCAGATCCTCGGCCTGTACGACCTGCTGCACTCCATCACCCCCGGCCCGATGGTGGCGCTCAACCGGATCGTCGCCGCCGCCATGGTCCACGGACCCGCCGTCGGCCTGGCCCGGCTGGCCGACGCCGAGGCGGACCCGGCGCTGGCCGGGCACCACCGGCTCGACGCCGTGCGCGCGCACCTGCTGGACCTGGCGGGCGACCACGACACCGCCCGCGACCACTACGCCCGCGCCGCCCGCGCCACGCTGAGCCTGCCCGAACGCCGCTACCTCGAAGAACGGGCCCGACCCGGGTAGCCGGCGTGCCGATGCGCCAACCACAACCCGCCGTTCGGCGGCTGGCGCGCCGGCACCCCGGCCGATGAGCTGGATCACGCGATGAGTCGGGGGACGACCCATCGAGGGGGAGTTGGTTTGTTCCTACCCGTGCCGGTGCCCGTGCTGCCGCCCAGCACCGCACTGGCCGAGCTGGCGACCGCGGGCGAGCACCACGCCTGGCTGGCGGGCACCACCGGCGTGTTCACCAGCCGCGCGTCCGCGCCGCTCGTGCTGAGCTGGACCGGCGAGACCTGGCGCGAGGAGCCCCTGCCCCACCTGCCCGCCGCGGCCAGCCTGTCCGGCGTGTCCGCCGCCGCGCCCGACGACGTCTGGGCGGTCGGCAACAGCGCCGGCCGCCCCCTCGTGCTGCACTACGACGGCACCACCTGGCAGGTCGTCGCCACACCCCGCATCACCTGGGCCAAAGCCGTCACCGCCGTCGGCCCCGACGACGTCCACGTGGTCGGCACCGGCCGCGACGCCCTGCACTACGACGGCACGACCTGGCGACTGCGCGCCGCGGTGTCCTCCGCCCGCGAAAGCCTCCACACCATCGCCGCCGCCGGACCCCACCACGTGTGGGCGGGCGGCGGCGGCCTCGCCGGCGCCGGACCCGCCACCTACGAGTACCCCGTGCTCGTCCGCTGGGACGGCACCGGCTGGACCGAGGTCGCCGGACCCCGCGTCGAACGCGGCCACGTCGCCCGCCTCGCCGCCACCGCCCCCGACGACGTGTGGCTCGGCCACGCCCGCGACACCGAAGGCCTGCGCGTGCACCGCTGGGACGGCGCCCAGTGGACCAGCGTCCCCCCACCCCGCGACACCGGCCGGCTCAGCGTGCACGGCGTCGCCGCCGGCTGGACCTGGGGCGTGCGCGCCACCCGCGGCTCCTTCGAGACCCGACCCGCCTTCCACCGCTGGACCGGCGCCGGCTGGACCGCCGTGGCACTGCCCGAGGACCTCGCCCGCGCCTCCGCCTCCCACGTCGGCCTCGCCACCACCGGCGCCACCACCTGGGCCTACCTGAAAACCGCCGCCGGCGTGCACGTGCTGCGCCACACGCTCCCGTGACCTCCCACCACACCCTGGGTCACACTGTCGCGTGACCTTCCGCCTCACCGTCCTGGGCACCGCCACGCCCTACCCCCGCCCCGGCAACCCCTGCTCCGGCTACCTGCTGCGCACCGAGCACACCGCCGTGTGGGTCGACGCCGGCCCCGGCACCCTCGCCGAGCTGCAACGCCACCACCGCCCCGACCTCCTCGACGCGGTCTGGATCTCCCACACCCACGCCGACCACGCCGCCGACCTGCTGCCCTACTACTACGCGCTGCTGTTCGCCGACCGACAACCGCACGCGCCCATCCCGCTCTACGGCCCACCCGGACTCGCCGACCGCCTGGAGACCTTCCTCGCCGGCGCGTCGCCCAACCCGGCCTCCGCCGCGTTCACCGTGCACGAACTGCACGACGGGCACCGCGCCGAGATCGGCGACCTCACCCTCACGAGCCGCGCCGTCGAGCACGGCCTGCCCGCCTTCGGCCTGCGCGCCACCCGCGGCGACGCCGTCTTCGCCTACTCCGGCGACACCGGCCCCTGCCAGGCCCTCGACGACCTCGCCGACGGCGCCGACCTGTTCCTCTGCGAAGCCGACGGCGCCGGACCCCACCACTGCTCCCCCGAGGACGCCGCCGCCGCGGGCCGCCGCGCCCGACGCCTCCTGCTCACCCACGTCGGCCACACCATCGGCACCGTCCACGCCGCCGAACGCGCCCACGCCCCCGTCGCACGACCAGGTGAAACATTCACGATCAGGTGATCCCAGGCGGGTGAAGTCTCACGCCTCCCGGACCGCGCCCACCCGCGCCAACCGACGCGCCAACGCCACCCCCATCCCCGCCGCCACCAGCAACGGACCCGCCAACTGCGCCACCGTCGCCACCACCACCGGCGACCCCGGCAACACCAACACCACCAACAACACCACCGTGCCCACCACCCACGACACGGTGATCGCCGACCGCGCACCCAACGCGATCAACGCCGGCTGCAACACCTGAGCCACCATCAACAAGATCGTCCCCACCCCCAACGCACCCATCAACACCCACGACAACTCCGCCTCCGCCCCGAAGAACACCCGCACCGCCCACGGACCCAACACCGCCGACCCCACCGCACCCACCACACCCACCACCAACACCCACACCGTGATCCGCCGCAACACCGCCCGCACCGCACCCAGATCACCCCGCGTCGCCGCCTCCGTCAACCCCGGCAACAACAACGCCTGCACCGGCGAGAACACGAACAACGGCACCCTCACCAGGATGAACGCCGACGAGAACGCCAACGCCAACGCCGCGTCCTGCGGCAACCGCGCCGTCACCACGATCGGCGCCACGTTCGCCACCGCCTGCACCAACAACCCCGCCAACACCAACAACGCCAAACCCTCCACACCCTCCCGCGGCCCCTCCCCGGCCACCACCCCACCCACCACCGGCGCCGACCTCGACCGCAACCACACCAACCCCGCCACCACACCCACGACCGTCCCCAACGCGAACGTCAACCCGAACACACCCGCACTCGCCACACCCACCGCCACCACCACGACCGCACCGAACAAACGAGCGAATCCCTCACCCGCCAAAGTCGCCGCATAACCCGAGAACCGCTGCATTCCACCCAACACACCACGCGCCAGGTAAATAGCCGCCGAAGTCACCACCGCCACCACCACCGCCACGAACAACGGCCACGACCCTTTCAACGACCGATCCACCAACACCGGCGACACCAACACCAGCACCGCCACCACGCCCAACGTCAGCACCACACCCTCACGACCCACCCGACGCACCGCCCCACCAGGCCGTTCACCCCTCGCCAACGCCCGCGACGTCGCATGACTCGCCTGCTGCTCCAACGCCGAGAAGATCCCCGGACCCACGATGTTCGCCAACAGGTAGAACGCCGCCACCGCCGCCGCGTCCACCGCCGACAGCGAATGACCCGCGATCGCCACGAACGCGTAACCGGACGCACCGAGAACCAACGTGCCCAACCCCACGACGACAGCAGGGCTCAACCGACGCGGGGGCATGATGTCTGCGCTCACCGCCAACACAGTAGGCTGCCTCGTCGCCACCTCCTGATAGCCGGTATCCCCGGTGCTCGGGTGGAACCACGAGGGGCAGCGCGCAAGGGGAAGGGTCGTGGCAAGGGGATGGGCGTTCCGCACCGCAGCCTGATCGTCGGTCGTGCGAGGTGACCATGAACGGCATCGACATCATGCTCCCCCACTACGGGGACATCTCGTACCTGAAGACCGCCGTGCGCAGCGTCATCGCCCAGGACGACGGCAACTGGCGCCTCACCGTCGTCGACGACAGCGTCACCGACAACGAACTCCCCGAGTGGTTCGACTCGCTGCGCGACGACCGCGTCCGCTACCAGCGCAACGACCACAACATCGGCATCAACGCCAACTTCCAGAAGTGCCTCGAACTCGCCGAGCGCGACTTCCTCGTGGTCATGGGCTCCGACGACGCCATGCTGCCCAACTACGTCAGCACCGTCCGCCGCACCACCCAGCGCTACCCCGACGCCGACGTCGTCCAAGCAGGCGTCGAAGTCATCGACAGCGCCGGCCAGGTCGTCCGACCCCTCACCGACCGCGTCAAGCGCAACCTCTACGCCCCCGACACCACCACCCCCAAGATCATGGGCGGCGAAGACCTCGTCGTCAGCCTCCTGCGCGGCAACTGGACCTACTTCCCCTCCCTGTGCTGGCGCCGCGAAGCCCTCAAAGACCTCAGCTTCCGCCCCGGCCTCAGCGTCGTCCTCGACCTCGCCCTCATGCTCGACCTCCTCGAACGCGGCGGACAACTCGTCGTCGTCCCCGACCTCTGCTTCCAGTACCGCCGCCACGACGCCAGCGTCTCCTCCTCCCTGGCCTCCCTCGGCGGACGCTTCACCGAAGAACACGACTTCTTCCTCGACGTCGCCCGACACATGGACGACATCGGCTGGCACCGCGCCGCCAAAGCCGCCCGCCTCCACCTCTCCTCCCGCCTCCACGCGCTGCTCCTGCTCCCCGGAGCCGTCAGCTCCAGGCAGACCGCCAGCGCCAAACTCCTCGTCCGCCACGCATTCGGAACCACCAAACCCGTGAGGAAGTGATCGACGGTGCTGTCGACCGCGCCAGAACACACGCCGCGGCCCAGCCCCGAGCACACCCCGCCGCCGCCCCACACCGCACAACCCCGCCGAGGATGGCTCTTCGCCGCCGAAGCCGTCGTGTCCGTGGCCGCCGCCGCGCTGATGGTGCTCCTCGCCCGCGGCATCGAGGTCAACCCCCTCGACCGGATCGGCCAGATCAGCGGCCTCGCCGCACTCCAACTCCGGTTCGCCCTCATCGCCGTCGTGCTGCTGGCCCTCGCCATCGTCACCGCACGCGTCCGCTGGGTCGCCCACGCCCCACTCGCCCGCAGGATCGCCGCCGCCACCGCGGCCGGCCTCTACGGCGGACTCGTCGCCGGCGCCGTCCTCGTCGCCCTCCGCGGCGCCTCCTGGGGCCTCAACGCCAACGGCGGCGACTCCGGCGCCCTCACCCGCTGGGCCCAGACCCTCATCGACACCGGCACCATGCAAGCCGACTACCCACCCGGCTGGGTCCACGCCCTCGCCTGGTACTCCCAGCTCACCGACACCTCACCCGGCTACAGCCTCAAAGTCCTCCAGATCGCCGGCACCGCCCTCTTCGGACCCGTCGCCTACCTGTCCTGGCGACTGCTGCTCTCACCCCTGTGGGCACTCGGCATCGGCGTCGTCCCCGCCATGGTGCTCATCGACCCGTACAAGCCCTACACCAACCTCATGCTCGTCGCGATGGTCCCGCTCCTGCTCGTCCTGCTGCGCCGGCTCCGCCGCGCCGGCGACACCCCCTGGCGCGGCATCGTGCTGCACGGCATCGGCGCCGGCATCGCCCTCGGCCTGGTGTTCCTCCTCTACTCCGGCTGGTTCGTCTGGTCCGCACCCGGCGTGCTCATCTCGGCCCTCGTGCTGTTCCCCTGGCGCACCGGCCCCCTCAAGGGCCTCGCCCTGATCGCGATCACCGCCGCCGTCTTCGTCGCCGTCTCCTTCCGCCACCTCTTCGGCCTGCTCACCGCCTCCGGCTCGGTCAAGGACCGCTACTTCTACTGGGACACCTGGACCGAACCCACCTACCTCGCGATGTGGCGCAGCGACCTGCCCGGCAACACCGGACCCTGGCCACCACCCGGCGAACTCGGCGGCGTCGGCCTGTTCACCATCCTCGCCCTCGTCGGCCTCGCCGCCGCCATCGCCGTGGCACGCCACCGCACCGTCGTCATCGTCCTGACCTCGGTGTTCACCGGCGCCTGGCTGCTGCGCTTCTACTTCGGCTCCCAGATGTACGCCGCCGACGCGGTGCAGCTCTGGCCGCGCAGCACCGCCGAACTGCTCTACTGCCTGCTCCTGCTCACCGGCTTCGCCGGCTACTACGCCGTGCGCCGCTTCGACGGCGTCGCCCGCGTCCGCGACGCGATCACCTCCCCGTCGACCGGCATCGGCGTGCTCGCCGCGCTGCTCCTGCTCATCGCCTCCGCGGGCTCCTCCACCGGCGATCGGTACATGCCGCGCACCGACAACTCGCTCGGCTACCTCGCCACCAGCGCGCACCTGATCAAGCAGCCCGACGGCAGCTGCTCGGCCTACGCGCACACCCTGGGCAAGGGCTGCTTCGAGTCGACCGACCCCCGGTTCGGCGAGACGCTGCTCGAACTGGCCGAACTCGGACCCAAGCGCGGCGAGCTGCCGCACCCGCCCCCGGGCGGCTGATCACGGCACGTGACGGTGGGGGCGGTCGGGGAGTGATCCGGCCGCCCCTCGTCGTGTCGGCCCCTGTCCGCGCCGGGTGGGTCCGAGGAATCGCGGCCGGACATGCGGAAGTCACCCGGCGAGGTGAAAATCAAGATCGTGCTGAAGCTGACCGCGACGGTGCTCGACGCACCAGACGCCCAAGCCCTCGCCCGCTTCTACCGCGACCTGCTCGGCTGGTCCCCCGGCGCCGACGAACCCGGCTGGGCCACGCTGCGCCCGCCCGACGGCGGCGCCGGGCTGTCGTTCCAGACCGAATCCCGCTACCACCGCCCCACCTGGCCTGCGGCCGACGGCGACCAGCAGATGATGGCGCACCTGGACATCGAGGTGGACGACCTGGAGACCGCCGGCGCGCACGCGGTCGCGACCGGGGCCACGCTCGCCGAGTACCAGCCGCAGGAGAACGTGCGCGTCTACCTCGACCCGGCGGGCCACCCGTTCTGCCTCTACGTGGACGCCTGAGCCGGGATCACGGCGGCCCGATCGCCCGGGTGATGGAGTCCAGCACGCCGGGGAACCGGTGTTCCATCTCCGCGCGCCGCAGCTCGTGGGTGCGGTAGCTGCCCTGGGGCGTCACGCGCAGCACCCCGGCCTCGCGGAGCACCTTGAGGTGGTGCGACAGCGTCGACATGCTGACCGGCACGTCGAATTGGCCGCACACGATCCCGCCCGATCGGGCCAGCTCGGCCACGATCCGCAGTCGCACCGGGTCCGCGAGCGCGCTGAGCACGGTCGCGAGACGCATGTCTTCCACGTCCGGGTGTTGTAGGGCGCGCACGGTTTCGCATAGTAGCGACCACGGTCAAGTGGTCTATTAATCCACACTGAAGATATTAAGACTATCGACGATGTTAGGGTGACAAGGTGACCTTGCCGGAGCCGGTGCGCGCCGAACTCGACCGCGTGCGGCATGCACCGCTGGTGGACTTCGCCGCGCTGGCGCAGGTCCGCCGCCGGTTCGACGAGGAGCAGGCCGACGCGCTGTCGGGCTACCTGCGGGCCGCGCAGTCGGCGAACACCTTGCGCGCCTACCGCTCGGACTGGGTGGGCTGGGCGGCGTGGTGCGAGGCCGAGGGCCGGGTGGCGCTGCCCGCGGACCCGGTGGACGTGGCGGTGTACCTGGCGGTCGCGGCGGACACGACGAAGGCCGACGGCTCCCCCGCGTTCGGTCCGTCCACACTGGAGCGCAAGGCGGCGGCGATCGCCGCGGTGCACGCCGCCGGCGGGCTGCCCTCGCCCACGCGGTCGGACGTGGTGCGGTTGACGTTGCGCGGCATCCGCCGCACCCGGCAGACGCAGCCGCGGCGCAAGCGGCCGGTGCTGCTGGGCACGTTGGAGGCGTTGTTGGCGGAGCTGCCGCCGCCGGGCTGGCCGACGGGCGTGACGCGGCGGCGTGACGCGCTGCTGCTGCTCGTGGGGTTCGCGGGCGCGTTGCGGCGCAGCGAGTTGGCGGCGGTGGCGTTGCAGGACGTCACGGTGGACGTGGACGCGCGCACGCACGAGCCGCTGCTGCTGGTCGAACTGGGCGTGACGAAGACCGACCAGACCGGCGCGCACCGGCAGCGCGTGGTGCTCCCCCGCGGCGCGCGCAGGCCCACGTGCCCGGTGTGCGCGTACGCGGACTGGGTGGACGTGCTGACGGCGCCGGAACCGCGGGCGTTGATCGAGGACGAGGGTGATCCGTCGGCGACGCACCGCTGCCACTCCTACCGGCCCGGTCCGCTGCGGGGCCCGTTGTTCCCGTCGGTGAGCCGGCACGGGCGGCTGGGCGGCCGGTCGATGTCGGACCGGGCGGTGTCGGACGTGGTGAAGCGGTACGCGGCGCGGGCCGGGCTGGACCCGGCGCTGTTCGGCGGCCACTCGCTGCGGGCGGGGTTCGCCACGCAGGCGGCGCTGGGCGGCGCGAGCGACCGGGAGATCATGCGGCAGGGCCGCTGGACGAACCCGCGCACGGTGCACCGCTACATCCGCACCGCGAACCCGTTGGAGGACAACGCGGTCACCCGCCTCGGACTGTGATCAAGGGCGCACCGCGGGTTGTTAACTTCTAACACGCCCGGTTCTTCCGGGCGGGACCGGACGGGCTAACCGGTTAGGGCGTCGGCCCGCTTGCGCGGTTTGTTTCCGCGGTGTTTCCACGTGCGTTGAGCTGCGGTTTTGGTCGCTTCATCGGCGTGGGTGTGCGTGCTGACCTGCGCAGGCGACCCGACGCCGCCGGACGTCCAGCCCGCGGGAGGGCGTTCACCCGCGCCGTCGCGCCAATACGATCGTCTTCACGAGGCCGCCCGCCCCGGCCAAGCGCACCGTGGCCCCCGGACTACCCTGCACTGTCCGGGGGCCACGCGCTGCTCGCACCGCCCGCGTCAGGCGCCGGTCGCCCCGCCCACGACGGCGTCGGAGGACGGCGGCTCCTCGGTCTTCTCCGGCGGTGGCGCCAGCACGGACAGGTCGCCGCCGTTGTCGTTGACCCGCAGCACGAACGGCCGGGTCTCGGTGTACTGCACGACCGACACCGAGGCGGGGTCGACGACGATGCGCTGGAACCCGTCCAGGTGCACGCCGAGCGCGTCGGCGAGGACGGCTTTGATGACGTCGCCGTGGCTGCACGCGAGCCACACGGCGCGGGGCCCGTGCTCGGCGGTGACGCGGGCGTCGTGCGCCCGGATCGCGGCCACGGCGCGCGCCTGCACGGTCGCGAGCCCTTCGCCGTCGGGGAACACCGCCGCGGACGGGTGCTGCTGCACGACCGACCACAGGGGTTCGGCGACCAGCTCCTTGATCTCGCGCCCGGTCCACTGGCCGTAGTCGACCTCGGCGAGGTCGGGTTCGACGACCGGGTCGAGGCCGAGCCGGTCGAGCAGGGGCGCGAGGGTCTGCCGGCAGCGTTCCAGCGGGGAGGTCACCACCGCGGCCACGGGCACGCCGGCGAGCCGGTCGACCAGGGCCGCGGCCTGCTCCACGCCCCGGTCCGAGAGCGTCACGCCGGGTTGCCGGCCCGCGAGGACGCCCGCTCCGTTGGCGGTGGAGCGGGCGTGTCGCAGCAGGATCACGGTAGCCACGTGGCCACCCTATGTCGGGTTGATGAGCCCCATCGACAGCAGCCCCATCAGGACGATGCCGAGCAGCAGCCGGTACCACACGAACGCCGAGTAGCTGTGCTTGGAGACGTAGCGCAGCAGCCAGGCGATCGTGGCGTAGCCGACGACGAACGCGACGATCGTTGCGGCGATCATCTGCGGCACCGACGCGGCGTTGGGCTCGGAGCGGTCGAGCACGTCGGGGAGGCTGAACAGCCCGGCGCCGAACACGGCGGGCAGGGCCAGCAGGAACGAGTAGCGCGCGGCCGAGGCGCGGTCCAGGCCGAGGAACAGGCCCGCGGTGAGGGTCCCGCCGGAGCGGGACACGCCCGGGATCAGCGCCATCGCCTGGGCCAGGCCCATGCCGACGGCGTCCTTGAGCTGGAGCTTGGTGCGCAGGTGCTGGGCGAACTGGTCGGCGAGGCCGAGCAGCAGGCCGAACACCACCAGCACGGTGGCGGTGATCCACAGGTTGCGCAGCGACGAGCGGATCTCGTCCTTGAACAGGTAGCCCAGCACGCTGATCGGGATGGACCCGATGATCACGTACCAGGCCATGCGGTAGTCCTCGGTCTTGCGCGCGGCCTTGCTGAACAGGCCGCGGAACCAGGCCGCGATGAAGTTGCCGATGTCCTTGGCGAAGTAGATCAGCACCGCGACTTCGGTGCCCAGCTGGATCACGGCGGTGAACGACGCGCCCGCGTCGTTGCCGAAGAACAGCGTGGAGACGATCCTGACGTGCGCCGACGAGGAAATGGGCAGGAATTCCGTGAGTCCTTGGACGAGTCCTAGGACAAGGGCCTGCAACCAGCTCAACTACCCACTCCTGCCAGATCCAGAGCTTCGGTCGCCGTGCGGAGCGCGGCGATCCCCTGCTCGAGATCTTGCAGCATGGGCGAAAGCGTCAGCGTGGTGACCCCCGCTTCGGCGTAGGCGCGCATCTTGTCGGCGATGCGCTCCTTGGTGCCGAGCAGGGACGTGCCGTCGAGGAAACCGAGCGGCAGGGCGGCCATCGCGCCGTCGTAGTCGCGGGCGAGGTAGCGGTCCTGGACCTCCGCGGCCTCGGCGGCGAAGCCCATGCGCACGGCGTTGTCGTTGTAGAAGTTCTTCTTCCGGCTGCCCATGCCGCCGACGTAGAGCGCCGCGTAGGGCCGGATCCGGTCGGCGCAGGCGCGCCAGTCCTCGCCGACGACCATCGGCACGGTGGCGGCGATGTCGTACCCGTCGAGGGTCTTGCCCGCCTTGTCGCGGCCCGCCTTGAGCGAGGCCAGCGCGTCACCGGAGTGCTCGGGCGAGAGGAACAGCGCGAGCCAGCCGTCGGCGATCTCGCCGGCCAGCTCGACGTTCTTCGGGCCGACTGCGGCCAGGTAGATCGGGATGTGCTCGCGCACGGGGTGCACGGTCAGCTTGATGGCCTTGCCGGGGCCGTCGGGCAGCGGCAGCGTGTAGTGCTCGCCCTCGTAGGAGAGCCGCTCGCGACGCAGGGCGGTGTTGACGATGTCGACGTACTCGCGGGTGCGGCCCAGGGGCTTGTCGAACCGGACGCCGTGCCAGCCCTCCGACACCTGCGGCCCCGACACGCCGAGGCCGAGCCGGAACCGGCCGCCGGACAGGGAGTCCAGGGTGGCGGCGGTCATCGCGGTCATCGCCGGCGTCCGCGCGGGGATCTGCAGGATCGCGCTGCCCACGTCGACGCGCTGTGTCTGCGCGGCCACCCACGCCAGGACCGTGGGCGCGTCGGAGCCGTAGGCCTCGGCGGCCCACACCACCGAGTAGCCCAGCCGATCGGCTTCCCTGGCCAGTTCGAGGTTCGCGGCGTCGTTGCCCGCGCCCCAGTACCCGAGGTTCAGTCCCAGTCGCACGAACCGAGACCCTACCGGCCGGTAACCTGGTTGGCCAGGTGACACCCCCGGCCGGTGCGTCCCGATCGTGACGGGATCAGGCCTTGACCGGCGCGTGCCACGAGCCGCCGGAATGTCGATCACCCTTTAGGCTCCCCCGCGTGGAACAGCGATACCTCGGGCGCAGCGGACTGCGGGTCTCCCGGATGGCCCTGGGCACGATGACCTGGGGCCGGGACACGGACGCGGACGAGGCGGCCACCCAGCTGCTCGCCTTCACCGAGGCGGGCGGCACGCTGGTGGACACCGCCGACGTGTACGTGGAGGGCGAGAGCGAGCGGATCCTGGGCGGCCTGCTGGGCGAGGTCGTGCCGCGGGAGGAGCTGGTGATCGCGACGAAGGCGGTGGCGCGGCGCAACGACGGCCCGTTCGGCGGCGGCGCGTCGCGCGGGGCCCTGCTGCACGCGTTGGACGGGTCGCTGCGCCGGTTGGGCGTGGAGCACATCGACCTGTGGCAGCTGCACGCGTGGGACCCGAACGTGCCGCTGGAGGAGACGCTCTCGGCGCTGGACACGGCGGTGGCGTCGGGCCGGGTGCGCTACGCGGGCGTGTCGAACTACTCGGGCTGGCAGCTGGGCACGGCGGCGGCGCTGCCGGGGCACACGCCGCTGGTGTCGACGCAGGTGGAGTACTCGCTGCTGGAGCGCGGCGTGGAGCGGGAGGTGGCGCCGGCGGCGCAGCACCACGGTGTCGGGCTGCTGCCGTGGGCCCCGCTGGGGCGGGGCGTGCTGACCGGCAAGTACCGCAACGGCACGCCGTCGGACTCGCGGGGCGCGTCGGCGCACTTCGCCGGGTACGTGGAGCAGCACCGCACGGAGCGGGCGGCGCGGATCGTGCAGGCGGTGGCGACGGCGGCGGACGGGCTGGGCACGAGCGCGTTGTGCGTGGCGCTGGCGTGGGTGCGCGACCGGCCGGGCGTGGTGGCGCCGGTGGTGGGCGCGCGGGACACGGCCCAGCTGCTGGGGTCGTTGGCGGCGGAGGAGCTGACGTTGCCGCCGGCGATCCGGGCGGCGTTGGACGACGTGAGCGCGGTGGAGTTCGGCTACCCCGAGCGACCGCTCGGCTGAGTCGCCGGCCGGCCCGTAGCGGAAGAAGTCGTACTGCTCGATCGTGGTGCCGATGAGGTGGGGTGGCCCGGTGTCACCCGTGTGACGTGGAGCCGCCGAGCAGGGTGTCGTCCACCAGCCGGAACCACTCGCGGACCCCGTCGAGCCGGTCTTCGAGCCAGGTGGCGACGTCGGCGGCGAGGTCGAGGGCGCGGGGCGTGCGGACGTGGCCGGCGAGGTGCTCGACGAGGGTCTGGATGCGCCGCACGGGTGGCGGGTGGTTGCCCGCGAACGGGACGGTGAGGCCGAGCTGGTCGGCGAGCCGGTCGGTGACCTCGTGCAGGAACAGCACCAGCAGCACCGCGCCGACCACGTACGGCTCGTGCGCTTCGAGCTCGCGGTGCCCGAGGCCGTCCAGGGTGCGCAGCATGATCGTGGCGGCGACGCGGTCGGCCTCGTGCTCGCGCGGCCAGCCGACGGACTGCGCGTCGAGCGCGCCGACCGGGGTGTGGGGGTCGGTGCGGCGGCGGGCGTGCCGCAGGTGCCCGGCCAGCACGTGCCCGACCTCGTGCGCCAGCGTGAACTGCGTGCCGCGGCGCGCCATCAGCGAGACCAGCGCGGCGCGTTGCCCGGACAGCTCGGGCAGCCGCCGCGCCTGGACCGCGCCGTTGCCGTACAGGTGGGCGTTCACGGCCTCGGCCAGGGCGTAGGTCGCCTGGTCGGTGCTCAGCAGGGGCGGGGTGCCGTAGTTCGGCAGCGCCCCGGTCATGATCTTCAGCACGGTGCCGAGCAGGTCCAGCAGCGAGGTGTTGACCAGCACGAGCACGCCGCGGCCGGGCACGGGGACGCTGAGCGCGTCGAGGGTGCCGGTGGGGAACACGCCCGCCAGCACCGGGATGGTGACGTCCCAGCCCGCGGTGCGGGCCAGGTGCAGCACCTCGGGTTGCAGCGCGTCGAGGGTGTGCTGCTGTTCGCGCAGGTGGGCGGGTCGGTAGGCGGCGGGCCTGACCCGCACCTCGACCAGGCGGGCGAGCAGGGCGGGCGGCGGCTCGGCGGCCACCTGGGTCCACGTGTGGTAGCGCGCGGCGGTGTCGCCGGGGTGCGCCGGCGGGTCGAGGTGGTCGGCCACCCGCCGGTCCCGCAGCAGTTGCACGTGCCGATCCCGCAGCTCCTCGACCGTCATCGCGACGCCTCCCCGTTCACCTGGGATAGTCGCCGGGAAGGGCTCGGAGGTACGGGTGCGGCGCGACTATCACCTTCCCAGACCAACGACAACACCCGCCCCCTGCGTGACGATGGGGGTTCGGTGATGGATGCTGGGAGGGCTGAACGGGTCGACTGGGAGGTCCGACGTTGCGCCGACTGGCGGCGGTAGTGCTCACCGGGGTCGCGTTGGTCTCGGGCTGTGCGACGGAGGAGAACCCGGCGGATCCGTTGCAGCTCGCGGCCACGTTGGAGCCCGCGCGACCCGCGGCGTCACCGGAGCAGGCGGGCGTCCCGCAGGGCCGGGTGGTGCCGCTGGGGCGGGCGACGTCGGTCGCGGTCGCGGGCGGTCGGGTGGCGGTGGCGCTGGCCGATCCGCCGTCGGTGGCCCTCTATTCCGCCGACACGCTGGGTGACCCCGTGGTGGTGCCGTTGCCCGGTCCGGCGGAACGGCTCGTGACCGTCGGTGACGCGGTGGAGGCGGTGGTGCCCGCCGGCGTCGTGGTGACGGTCCGGCCGGACGGCTCGACCTCGCAGCGCGCGGTGGACGGCGCCCCGGTGGACGTGGCGCGGGTGGGCGACCGGACGTTGGTGGCGCAGCGCGACCTGCGGCAGGTGTCGGTGGACGGGCACGTGGTGCGCGGCATCTCCAGCCCGGACCGGGTCGTCGCGGTCGGCGGCGCAGCGGTGGTGCTGGACCGGCCGCGCAGCGCGGTGTTCGACCTCGACCCGGGCGCCGACGGGCCGGGCGCGGGGTTGCGCGCGGGCGAGGGCGCGACGAACGCGGTGGCCGACCGGTTCGGCCGGGTGCTGGTGGTGGACACGCGCGGCGGTGAGCTGATGGCGTTCTCCACCGACCCGTTGATCATGCGGTTGCGCTACCCCGTGCCGGGTGCGCCGTACGGGATGGCTTACGACGGGGCGCGTGACCTGGTGTGGATCACGCTCACGGAGCGCAACGAGGTCGTGGCGTTCGACGTGGCCGGCGCGGAGCCGGTGGAGAGGCACCGGTTTGCCACGGTCCGCCAGCCGGACTCGGTGGCGGTCGATCCAGGCAGCGGGCGCGTGTTCGTCGCGTCCGGGGACGGCGCAGGGATGCAGGTGATCGGATGATGGGCGATGGGGTGGTCGACGGGGACTGGGAGTACCGGCCGCTGCGGCTGCCGGCCGGTGTCTCCCGTCGCACGGCGACGACGCAGCTGACGATCCACGCGGAGTTCGCCGGGTGGGAGCTGTCGCGGACGTTGTTGTTCGGTGACGGTTCGCGCAAGGTGTGGCTGCGGCGCAAGCGGTCGGCCGCCGTGATGCCGGGTGTGATCACCTAGGGCCGGTCCGGCGCGGGGTTCCCGGGCGCGACCGTCGCGGCGGTCGCGGCGGACCCGTTCGGCCGACCACCACACCTGTGGTACCACAGGTGTGGTGAAGCGGGCTCCACCTGTGGTTTTCTCCTGACTCCATCCGCTGTGGACGGTGTGGCTCAGGTCGGTGGCGGCGGGTTTCGATGAGCCAGCCGCCGAGTCGTAGCGCGCCCCGGTGGCGAGGCGGGCGGGGTCCGGCCTTCGTCGCGGGTGACCGGTCGTCGCGGGCCGCTCAGAAGTCGCCGTTGCGGGCCGCGCGGCTGGTCCACGTTGGACGGATTACCGCGTTCGAGGCCTGTCCCCCGTGGCGTCTTCCCCCGCCTCGGAACCCTGGCCGAGGGACGACCGTTGTGCCGAACCCCGGTCAGTCGGTGTCGGTGAGGGCGGCGGTGGGGTCGCGGTGCGGGGTGCCGGTGGGCCACCAGTCGCCGTCGGCGGCGCGGTAGGGGTACCAGCGGCCGTCGCGGCCGTAGCGGAGCTGTCGGTCGTGGACGGTCCAGCGGTTGCGCCACACGGTGGGTTCGGGCAGTTCGCCGCTCTCCCAGGCGGCGCGGGCGCGGGCGGTGTCGGTCTTGCCGGGTGTCCAGGGTTGTTCGAGGACGTCCAGGGCGCCGGCGCCGCCTTGTTGCCAGGCGCGGACGGCGCGCGGGTCGGCGTCGAGGCGCTCGCGCAGGGCGGGGTGGGTGGCGGCCATCCGGATGTGGTCGCGGCGGTCGTCGGGCGCGGGCCACCGGCCGGTGGCGAGCACCTCGCGGGCCTTGGCGGCGGCGTCGGCCACGAGCAGCCGCAGCACGTCGACGTCGAGGCCGGGCGCGGGTTCGAACTCGGGCAGGGGGCCGAGTTCGCCGGGCGGCGGGTCGTCGGGCAGGTCCGGGACGGGTCGGGCGTAGGCGGTGGTGGCGAGGACGCCGGTGGTGGGTCGGGCGCCGGCGACGACTTCGTCCTGGTCCCGTCCGCGCAGGAGCAGCAGGACCCACGGGTCGGCGTCGAGCAGCCAGGACGCCTGGTGGCACAGGGCGGCGGCGTGGCGGCAGGGCAGTTCCCAGCCGGGGCACGTGCACTCGGGGTCGAGGTCGCCGATGCCGGGCAGGAGCGGCACGCCCGCGTCGGCGGCGGCCTCGGCGAGCTCGCGGGGCATCTCGCGGTCGAGCAGCGCGGCGAGGTGCCCGGCCTTGGCGGCGATCTGGCCGAGGAACCGGTTCCACTCGGCGTCGGTGAGCGGGGTGAGGTGGACGGAGGTCTGGTAGGTGTCCTCGGTGTCGTAGACGGTGGCGGCGAGGCGGCCGGGGCTCACGGTGATGGTGCCGACGAGCCCGGCGTGGGCGTACTTGCGTCCCTGTCGCAGCGGCGCCTGGTCCAGCGAGGTGTCCTCCAGGGCCTGCAGCCACGCCTTGCCCCACCAGGAGCCGGCGCGGCGCACGCCCTTGCCGAACGCGGGGAAGCCTTTGACGCGATCGCTCATGTGCCGCTCCGGAGTTCGACGAGGTTGCCCAGTTCGTCGTCGGACAGTTCGGTGAACGCGGCGTCGCCGCGGGACAGGACGGAGTCGGCGAGGTCGCGCTTGGCGCGCAGCATCGCGGCGATGCGGTCCTCGATGGTGCCTTCGGCGATGAGCCGGTGCACCTGCACGGGCCGGGTCTGGCCGATGCGGTGCGCGCGGTCGGTGGCCTGGTCCTCCACGGCGGGGTTCCACCACCGGTCGTAGTGCACGACGTGGTCGGCGCGGGTGAGGTTGAGGCCGGTGCCCGCGGCTTTGAGGGAGAGCAGGAACACCGGGCACTCGCCGTCCTGGAAGCGGCGCACCATGTCCTCGCGGGCGGGGACGGGCGTGCCGCCGTGCAGGAGTTGGCTGGGGATGCCGCGGCCGGCGAGGTGGCGTTCGATGAGGCGGGCCATGGCGACGTACTGGGTGAACACGAGCACCGCGCCGTCCTCGGCGAGGATGGTGTCGAGCAGTTCGTCGAGCAGTTCGAGCTTGCCCGACCGGCCGGCGAGCTTCGGCGAGGTCTCCTTGAGGTACTGGGCGGGGTGGTTGCAGACCTGCTTGAGGCCGGTGAGGAGTTTGACGATCCGGCCGCGGCGGGCGATGCCGTCGGCTTCGCGGACCTCGGCCATGAGCTCGCGCACGACGGCCTCGTAGAGCGCGGCCTGTTCGCGGGTGAGGGCGACGGGCTGGTCGGTCTCGGTCTTGGGCGGCAGTTCGGGCGCGATGCCGGGGTCGGTCTTGCGGCGGCGCAGCAGGAACGGCCGCACGAGCCGGGCGAACCGCCGCGCGGCCTCCTGGTCGTGGTCGGCTTCGATGGGGCCGGCCCAGCGCGCCTTGAACTGGGCGGCGGTGCCGAGCAGGCCGGGGGTGGTCCAGTCGAGGATCGCCCACAGCTCCGAGAGCGTGTTCTCCACCGGGGTGCCGGTGAGGGCGACGCGGGCGCGGGCGGGGATGCGGCGCAGGGCCTTGGCGGTGTCGGAGGCGGGGTTCTTCACGTGCTGGGCCTCGTCGGCGACGACCAGGCCCCAGTCGACGTCGGCGAGCCGGTCGGCGTCCAGGCGCATGGTGCCGTAGGTGGTGAGCACGAAGCCCTCGTGCGCGACCTCGCGGCGGGGGCCGTGGAAGCGGCGGACGGGCACGCCGGGCGCGAAGCGCTCGATCTCGCGCTGCCAGTTGCCCATCAGCGACGCGGGGCAGACCACGAGGGTGGGTCCGGGGTCGCGCCGGTCGCGGTGCAGGTGCAGCGCGACGAGGGTGATGGTCTTGCCCAGGCCCATGTCGTCGGCCAGGCAGGCGCCGAGGCCGAGCGAGGTCATGCGGTCCAGCCAGCGCAGGCCGTGCAGCTGGTAGTCGCGCAGGGTGGCGCGCAGCGCGGGCGGCGCCTCGACGGGGTCGTCGTCGAGGTCGGCGAGGCGGGACTTCAGCTCGTCGAGCCAGCCGGTGGCGGCGACCTCGACCTCGACGCCGTCGACGCTGGTGGTGCCGGTCAGGGCCGCGCCGAGCGCGTCGATCGCGGTGACGGGTTTGAGGTTGCGTTCGCGGGCGCGGCGGGCGAGTTCGGGGTCGACCAAAGTCCAGCGGTCGCGCAGCCGCACGACCGGCCGGGTGGACTCGGCGAGCCGGTCGAGCTCGTCGGGGGTGAGCGGGTCGTCGCCCAGGGCGAGCTGCCAGTTCACCGACGTGAGCTGGTCCGGGCCGAAGAACGCGGGCCGGTCGGCGGGGCGTTCGCCGATGACGACCTTGGCCGACAGGTCCCGCACGAGGTCCTTGGGCCAGTGCACGTCCACGCCGGCGGCGGCGAGCCGGACCGCGCCGGTGGCGAGCAGGTGCTCCACGTCGGAGTCGAGGAGGGCGACCTCGTCGGGCACGGGCTGGTCGAGCAGCCGTTCCAGCGGCGACCAGGCGCGGGCGGCGCGGCGCAGGGCGACCGTGGCGTCGGCCCGGGACCGCTGGTTGGCCGACGCCCAGAGCTCGGCGGCGTCGACCACGCGGGCGGGGTCGGCGAGGCTGTGGACCTGCACGACGGCGCGGAACGGGCCGAAGCCCTCGATCCGCAACGAGATGCGCACGCCCTGGTCGGCCCAGTCGCGCAGGTGCGGCACCCGCTGCGGCGCGGTGGCGGCGAAGGCGGACGCGCCGGCGGCGTGCACGGCCGCCGCGCCGCGCGGCATGGTGTCGGCGACGGCGTCGAGGAACGCGCGCAGCAGCGGTTCGGCGTCGGGCAGTTCGAGCGGCTCGCGGCCCGGCAGCGGCACGGCCCGGGCGTGCGCTGGCATCGCGTCGGCCAGGTCCCGCACGCGGGCGTGGTCGGCGGCGTCGAGCGGACCGAGCAGCCAGGCGTCGAAGTCGCCGTCGGTGACCGCGGGCCGCACCCGACCTCGTGCGACGAGCTGCAACGCCACGACGACGGCCGCGCCCCAGAACGCCGCGGCGGGGTGGGCGTGCGGTGTGCGGCGGGCGCGGCTGAGCAGCGGCACGGCCTCGGCCACGGGCAGCCGCAGCGCGGGCACGGTGCGCGCGGCGCCGTCGGGGGTGGCGACGGTGAGCCGGTCGGAGCCGGGTGCGCCGTCCGGTCCCGGGTGGTCTTGAGCGGGGTAGAAGGCGACGGTGGACGTGCGTGGCGGGTCGGCTGCCTCGAAGACGGCCGCGTACCGCTCCAACCCTGTGTTCAGCGTTCCCCCTCGCTACTCAAGTTTGAGTATAACCCAGCTGCCGGGTGCGCCGGGCGATCCCGGCTCGCCCGCCATGGGGTAGGCGCCCGCTTCGAGGCGTTCGACCAGGCCCCGCGTCCACTCCGCCCCGCTGGACGCGGTGTGCTCCCACAGCCCGAACAGCTCCTTGACGTGCGGCGGCTCGCCCCACTCCCCCGCCTGCCCGCGTGCCGCGTCCCGCCGCGCCTCCAACGCGGTCAACCGCTCGGTGAGCAGCGCGACGGCCTCCTCCCGCGACAGCGACGGCAGCAACGCCAGCCCGGCGGCCAGCAGGTCGGGCCGCGTCTCCGGGCGGCGCAGCGCGTCGCGCAGCAGCCTCTGGTACTCGGCCTCCCCCTTGGGGGTGATCTCGTAGTCCGTGCGGCCCGGCGGCACGGAGTGGTCGGTCAGGCTGCCGTCCTTGGTGAGCTGCTTGAGCGCGTGGTAGATCGAGCCCCACTTGACGTTGGCCCACTCCCCCGCTCCCCACGACATGAGGTCGTTGCCGATCAGGTAGCCGTGGGCGCGCCCGTAGCCGCGCACCACCCCGAGCACCAGCAGCCGTGTTGCCGACATCGCGTCCTCGTCCAGCGGTGTCCGGGTTCCGCGATCCCGGTTTCGCCGATCAGGGTAGAGCGCCGAGGATGGGCCGGTGACCCTCGCCAAGATCGACGACGCCGGGCGGCGCGCCCGCCTCGGCGTCCGCCACCTGCTGTCCACCCGTGCCGCCGAGGTGGAGGACGTGGTCGACGCGGTCGTGGGCCTGCACGCCACCGATCCCGCCACGGTGTTCCTGTCCGCGTGCGCCCGCCTGGAACGGCCTTCGGTGGAGGCGGTGGAGGCCGCGCTCTACGAGCGGGGGACGGTGGAACGGCTGCTGTGCATGCGCCGCACGATGTTCGCCGTCACCGCGGCGACCGCCCCCGTGGTGCAGGCCGCCGCGGGCGCCGCCGTCGCCGCGGCGGAACGGCGGAAGCTGCTCGGCTACCTGGCCGAGGGCGTCGGCTGGGACGCCGACCGGCTCGCCGCGGTCGAGGACGCCACGCTGGAGGCTCTGCGGCAGCGGGGTGCGGCCACCACCGTCGACCTCACCCGCGACGTGCCGGACCTGCTCGACCAGGTCGTCGTCGCGGCCGGCAAGCCCTACGAGACCCGCCAGAACGTGTCCAGCCGCATCGTCCGCGTCCTGGCCGCCGAGGGCCGGATGCGGCGTGGTCGTCCCCTCGGCACGTGGCTGAGCACCCGGTTCCGCTGGGAGCCCGCCACGCCGTGGCCCGAGGTCGAGCCCGACGCCGCGCGCGCCGAACTGGCCCGCCGCTGGCTCGCCTCCTACGGGCCCGGCACCGAGGCCGACCTCAAGTGGTGGACCGGCTGGAACCTGGGGCACACCCGCAAGGCCCTCGCCGCGGCGGGCGCCGTCGCGGTGAAGCTGTCCACCGGCCCCGGCTACGCCCTGCCCGAGGACCTCGACCCCGTCGAGGACCCGCCGCCGTGGGTCGCGCTGCTGCCGGCACTGGATCCGACACCGATGGGGTGGCAGGCTCGCGGCTGGTACCTCCCCGACCGGCACCGGCCACGCCTGTTCGACACGGCGGGCAACGTGGGTCCCACCGTGTGGTGCGACGGCGCGGTCGTCGGCGGGTGGGCCCAACGCGCCGACGGCGGACTGGTGTGGGAACTCCTCGAGGACGTCGGCGCGGATGCGGAGGCAGCGATCGCCCGGGAGGCGGACCGGTTGGCGTCCTGGCTCGGCGGGGTGCGCGTGATCCCCCGCTTCCGGACACCGTTGGAGAAGGAGTTGGCGACATGATCCTGTTGCGGAAGGTGGACGACTGCGCGGTGGAACGGCTGCTCGGACTCGCGGTGGCCGACACCGACCCGGGCGACGTGATGCCACCGGGCTGGACGGTCGACCGGCCCGACGAGTTCCGCGAGTTCTACCGCGGTTTCCAGGACGACGCCTACGAGATCGTGGAGGACGACCGCACCGTCGGCATGGTCCGGCTCACCGCCAAGGGCGAGACCGGCATCTGGGTCGCCCGCTGCGCCCGGGGCAACGGCATCGGTCTCGCCGCGCTGCGCCGCGTGGTCGAGGAGGCCTCCAGACGCGGCGTCACCACGATCGTCGCCGACACCACCACCGACAACGTCGCCGCCACGACCCTGCTCCGCAAGGCAGGCGCCACCCTGGAGGTCGACGGCGCCCGCGTCTGCGCGCGCATCGCCGTGCCGACCGAGCCGTCGCCCGACCTCGCCGACACCGGCGAGCTGCTCGTGGCCTACCTCGACTTCTACCGCGACGCCGTGCTCCGCAAGATCGACGGCATGTCGGAGGAGGAGCTGCGCACCAGCCGCCTGCCGACCGGCTGGACGCCGCTGGCGATGGTCAAGCACCTGGCGCACGTGGAACTGCGCTGGCTGCGCTGGTGCTTCCGCGGCGAGGAGATCGCCCACCCCTACGGCAACCCGGATGTCAAGCGCGCCGAGTGGGTCGTCGAGGACGACGACACCACCGACCGCGTCCGGGCGTTCTACCTCGAGCAGTGCGCCCGGTCGCGCGACATCGCCGCCGAGGCCGCCCTCACCGATCGCGCCGCCCGCTGGAACCGGCCGGAGGTGCCGCCCGCCACGCTCGCCTGGATCCTGTTCCACCTGCTGCAGGAGTACGCGCGCCACGTCGGCCACCTCGACATCGCGCGCGAGCTCAGCGACGGCGTGGTCGGGACCTGACCGTCACGTCGCGGACCGGCGGAGCTTGGCGGCCAGCGCGCGGCGGGCGACCGGGCCGAGCTCCTGCACCACGTCGACCAGCGCCGCCACGCGCTCCAGGGCGTCCAGAGCGGCGTTCGCGCCGGCGGGGTCGACGCCCTCGAAAAGCTCCAGGCCGATGAACCCGGCGCACACGGCGCGGGCGAGCCCGGCGGTGTCCACCAGGTCGGCCACCGGCGAGTCGGCCAGCAGCCGGTCCAGGGCCCGTTCGACCGGCCGGATCCACAGCTCCAACGCCGCGGACGTCGCCTTGGCCAGCGCCGGGTCCGCCTGCGCGCCGGCGAGCACCTGGGCGAGCACCATGACGTTGCCCAGCGAGCGTTCCTCGGCGTGCAGCCGCCGGCCGAGGTCCAGCAGCTGCCGCAGGTCGGCGACCTCGTCCAGCCGGGCCGCGAACGGCGCCACCCTGGCCTCGGTCGCGGCCAGGCACGCCGCTTCCAGCAGCTCGTGCACGCTGCCGAAGTGGTAGAACACCAAGGCCTGGTTGACGCCGGCGGTGGCGGCGATCGTGCGCGCGGACGTCCCGGTGATGCCGTGCCGCCGGATGGTCTCGATCGCGCCGTCGATCAGTCGCTGTCGGGTGTCGGCCATGTCATCACGGTAGGGGCGCGGCCGCGCGGACCTCCGCCGGGCGTGCGCACAGGTAGGGCCGGGCGAGGGCCAGGGCGGTCGCGGTGAGGCCGATCCCGACGAAGACCGGCGCCAGGTGGCCCACGTCGGTGTAGCCGATGGCGCCGTGCACGACGACCGCGGGCAGGAACCCCGCGGCGGCGGCCAGGGCGAGCGACCACCACACCCACGCCTCGCCCCGACGCCAGCCCCACGCGCCGAGCAGCGTGATCGCGGCGGCCGCGGACATCAGCGCCCCGCCGAAACCCGCCCGGTCGTGCGCGACGAACCCCGGCAGCCGGGGGTTGGCCGCCCGCAACGCCTCCGCCCCGGTCCGCAGGAACTCCAGGTCGGAGGTCACGAACACGTCCGACAGACCGACCGCCGACACCACCACCCCACCCGCGAACAGGCCGACCCCCGTGCACACCAGGAGCAACTGCCCGACCAGCGCCCGGCGCCACTCGTGCTCGGGCCCGTCCGGGCGCGCGGTCCACCGGGGGTCGTGCGGACGACGCCGGGTGGCGGCCAGGAACATCGGGAACAGCACCACGGCCGCCGCGGTGTGCAGCGGCTCCACGAACCCGACCCCGAGGAAGTAGAGCACCGTCGGGAACCCGACCCACCCGGAGACGAAGAACGCCTCACGGGCCCACGGCCGGCCCGTCCGCATGCCGCCACCCGCCAGGCCCACGTAGAGCACGCCGATCGCGATCATCGTGCCCGCCATGGTGATCCGGTCGTGCTGCAGGAAGTGCACCAGGTGGTGGTTGATCCCGTGCAGCCCGGCCACGTCCGCGCCGAGGAAACCGCGGTCGTACCACAGCAGCACCGGACCGAGGGTGATCGCGGCGGCGCCCGAGCCCGCGACGATCATGCCCAGCCCGACCAGCACACCCCACCACCACGCCGGCCACCGCCGGGGATCACGGCCGACGTCGCGCACCGACGGCGCCGGACCGGTGGGCGTCGCCGCCTCCACGACCCGCGCGAAGAACCCCGGACCGGCCCGCACCAGCACCTCGGGCGTGACCAGGACCGCCTTGGCCGGATCGGCGAGGAGGTCGGCGGCACCTGCCGTGGACGTCGACGCCAGGTGGACCACGTGCGGATCGGCCCCGACCCGGACCGCGTCGACGTGCGGCGACAGCGCCTCCACCACGGCCTGCCCAGTCGCCCGCACCACCACCGGCACCCGTCGGCCCGCGACGGCCTCACGCACCACGTCGACGTCCGCGGGCCCGACCGGCGCCACCTCGACCACCCCCGCGCCCAGCAGCGGCAACGCCCGCACCGCGTCCCGCGCCGCACCCGGCGGCACCACCGCGCCCAGCCGAACGCGCACCGGGACGCCGGCGACCACGCCGGCCAGCCGCGACGGCGGATGACGGTGCCCGAACCCCCACGACACCAGCCTGCCGCCGCCGGGCCACGACCCGACCGTAGCCAACGTCCGCAACGCGACCCGCCGGGAGCGAGGGGTCCCCAGCAGCGCGGCGGCGATCCCGCGCAGCGGGTGGTAGGTCCAGTCCGGCATTCAGCGCCCCGCGCCCGCCGGCACGCCGGGTGGCGTCCACCCGAGGACCGGCGCCATGGCCCGCAGCGTCACGGAGGCCGGGGTCAGCCTGGCGGCGAGATCACGCGCCGCCACCGCGGGCGGCCACGACCACCGGGCCAGCCGGCCCAGCCGCGCCGAACGCCGCACCACCCTCCGGGTCCGCGGCCCCCGCACCCGGTCGTAGCGCACCAGCGCCGAACCCACGCTCGCGTCCTCGGAGACCAGGCAGTCGGCCAGCACGACCGCGTCCTCCAAGGCCTGACCCGCGCCCTGCCCCAAGGCCGGGTCCATCGCGTGCGCCGCGTCCCCCGTCAACACCACCCGGCCGCGCACGCAGCTCGTCAACGGCGGCAGGACGTGCACGTCGTGGCGGACCACACCGCCCTCCGGCACCGCCGCCAGCAGCGCGGGCACCGGGTCCGGCCAGTCGCCGAACCGGTCGCGCACGGCGGCCAATTCACCGTCGGCGGCGACCCCGCCGGCCGGCACCGCCGCCGTCCCGAAGCAGTAGAACCGCCCACCCGGCAGCGCGGTGAACCCGAACCGCTCACCGCGACCCCAGATCACCGCGCCCTCCCCCGGCGGCTCGGCGACGGGCTCGGTGATCATGCGCCACGCCGTGCACCCCGCGTAGCGCGGCGCCCGCGCGTGCGGCCACCACTGCCGCCGCACCCCGCTGTGCACACCGTCCGCGCCGACCACCAGGTCCGCCCGCACGACCCCGCCCCGGTGCTCGACCACCATCGCGTCACCGTCCGACCGCACCGCGGACACCTCGCTGTCCGACCGCAGGCACCCCGGCGGCAACGCCTCCGCCAACGTGCGGACCAGGTCCGCCCGGCGCACCACGACCAGCGGCACGCCGTGCCGCCGCGTGATCTCGGCGTTGTCCAGCCGCGACAGCCACCGGCCGGAGCGGCCGCGCACACCGCCCGCCGTCTCCACCGCGCCGACCGCCCGGACCCGCTCCGCCACCCCGAGCGCCCCGAGCGCGCGCATCGCGTTCGGCCACAGCGAGAGCCCCGCGCCGACCTCGCCGAACCCGGCCGCGCGTTCCAACACCACGACCCGCCACCCGGCCCGGCGCAGCGCGACCCCCGCCGCCAGACCACCGATACCGCCACCGACCACGACCACTGTTCGCCCGACCACCGGCCACCCCCTGTTTTGAGCGAGTGCTCAAAACGGAGGGTAGCCAGTTTTGAGCACTCGCTCAATGCCGGATCAGGACGACACCGAACCGATCACCACGGTCGCCGACAACTCCTCGTCCGACACGACCTCCGCGCGCAACCCACCCGCCGCGAACGCCGCCACCGTCCCCGCCGCCTGCCGCGCGCCCGTCTCCACCAACAACCGCCCACCCGGCGCCAACCAGCGCGCCGCACCCGCGATCACCCGCCGCTGCACGTCCAGACCGTCCGTCCCGCCGTCCAACGCCACCCGCGGCTCGTGCTCACGCGCCTCCGGCGGCATCAACCCGATCGCCCCGGTCGGCACGTACGGCGCGTTCGCCACCAGGACGTCGACCCGCCCCGCCAACGACACCGGCAACGGCTCGTAGAGATCACCCGCGTACACCCGATGCGAACCCACGTTGCGCCGAGCACACGCCACCGCCACCGGATCCACGTCCACCGCGTGCAACTCCACCCCGGCCACCCGATCGACCACCGCCGCACCCACCGCACCCGACCCGCAGCACAGGTCCACCACCACGGCCCCCGCCCGCGCGACCCCCACCGCCACCCGCACCAGGAACTCCGTGCGACGGCGAGGCACGAACACCCCCGGCTCCACCACCACCCGCAACCCGCAGAACTCCGCCCACCCCACCACGTGCTCCAACGGCAACCCGGCCACCCGCCGGGCCGTCAACGACTCCAACTCCTCCGGCCCACGCGCGGCCGCCACCAACACCCGCGCCTCGTCCTCGGCAAACACACACCCGGCCGCACGCAACCGTGCGACGACATCAACATCCATGGGAACGAACGCCTCTCGTGAAACCCGAGGGCGCCCCTCACACCGCCACGACGCGGCCGGGAGCGACCCGATGCACACCAGCAGAAATGGGTCCCACCTCCCTCGTCCGCGCCAACCGGCACACCGTATATCACCGCCCACCGACCTCAACCCCCGCCGGCGCGCGCACGCGCCACCGCGGCCTCCACGCCGTCCAACAACACCTCCAACCCCGTCACGAAGTTCCCCACCGCGTCCCGTTCCAGGTACGGCACGCAGTCGTCCCCCTCCACCGGCGGCGGCTCCTCGGCGCCCAGCCACGCCGACAGCGGGAAGCGCTCGGCGAAGTCCGGGGCCACCTCCTCGAACACCGCCGAGCGCGAGAACCACCACTCCTCGTCCGTCATCCCCGTCTCCCGCGCCGCCCGCCGCGCCTCCGCGATCACCCCCGCCGCACCGCGCACGAACTGCACCAGCGCACCCACCACACCCCGCAACACCGACACGTCCAACCCCGTCGGCCGCAGGATCCGCAGCAGCACCTCCACCATCAGGAACTCGTTCGGCCCCAACACCGGCCGCGCCTGCGACACCTGCAACACCCACGGGTGAGCCAGGAAGAAGTCCCGCGCGTCCCGCGCCCACGCCCGCAACGCCACCCGCCACCCGCCCTCCGCCGGGTACTCCGACGGCAACTCCCCCAACACCCGGTCGTACATCAGGTCCAACAACTCCGCCTTGCTCGGCACGTACGTGTACAACGCCATCGCCGAACGCCCCAACCGCTCCCCCACCGCACGCATCGACAACGCCGCCATGCCGTCCCGATCCGCCACCTCGACCGCCGCGTCCACGATCACGTCCACCGACAGCCCCGACCCCGCACCACCACCCGGCGCACGCCACAGCAGCCGCATCGACCGACGCGCGTCACCCTGCCCGGCGAAGACCGCCACTTGCCCACCCCTTACAGCGTAAAGTACCGTGCCGCGAGCACCTTACGGCATAAACAAAGCAGGGGGAAAGCCAGGCGATGGCCGCACCAGCAGACAGCCACGACGTCATCCAAGTACGCGGCGCCAGGGAGAACAACCTCGCCGACGTCTCCGTCGACATCCCCAAACGACGACTCACCGTCTTCACCGGCGTCTCCGGCTCCGGCAAGTCCTCCCTCGTCTTCGGCACCATCGCCGCCGAGTCCCAACGACTCATCAACGAGACCTACACCGCGTTCATCCAGTCCTTCATGCCCAGCCTCGGCCGCCCCGACGTCGACGCCCTGCGCAACCTCAGCGCCGCCATCATCGTCGACCAGGAACGCATGGGCGCCAACTCGCGCTCCACCGTCGGCACCGCCACCGACGCCCACACCATGCTCCGCATCCTCTTCAGCCGCCTCGGCCAACCGCACGTCGGCACCTCCGGCGCCTTCAGCTTCAACCTCCCCGAAGGCATGTGCCCGCGGTGCGAAGGCCTCGGCCGCGTCTCCACCGTCGACGTCGACCAGCTCGTCGACCGCACCAGATCCCTCACCGAAGGCGCCATCACCGTCCCCGGCTTCACCGTCGACAACTGGTACGTCCAGACCTACGTCCAATCCGGCTTCTACGACCCCGACAAGAAGCTCCAGGACTTCACCGACGAAGAATGGGACGCCTTCCTCAACCGCGAAACCACCAAAGTCAAAATCGGCAAGACCAACGTCACCTACGAAGGCCTCCTGGTCAAAGTCCAACGCCTCTACCTGGGCAAGGACCGGGAATCCATGCAACCCCACATCCGCGCCTTCGTCGACCGCGCCGTCACCTTCACCGACTGCCCCGCCTGCGGCGGCGCCCGCCTCAACACCGCCGCCCTCTCCGCCAAGATCGACGGGGTGAACATCGCCGACTGCTCCACCATGCAGATCAGCGACCTCGCCGACTGGGTCGCCAAGATCACCGACCCCTCCGTCGGCCCCATGCTCACCACCCTCAAAGAACTCCTCGACAACCTCGTCGAGATCGGCCTCGGCTACCTCAGCCTCGACCGACCCGCCGCCACCCTCTCCGGCGGCGAGGCCCAACGCGTCAAGATGGTCCGCCACGTCGGCTCCGCCCTCACCGACGTCACCTACGTCTTCGACGAGCCGACCGTCGGCCTGCACCCCCACGACATCCAGCGCATGAACGACCTCCTGCTCCGCCTGCGCGACAAGGGCAACACCGTCCTGGTCGTCGAGCACAAACCCGAGACCATCGCCATCGCCGACCACGTCGTCGACCTCGGCCCCGGCGCGGGCGCCAACGGCGGCCACATCACGTTCACCGGCACCGTCGACGAACTCCGCGCCTCCGGCACCCTCACCGGCCGCCACCTCGACCACCGCGCCCGACTCCGCGACCAGGTCCGCACGCCCACCGGCCTGCTCCCCATCACCGGCGCCACCCTGCACAACCTCAAAGGCGTCGACGTCGACATCCCCCTCGGCGTCCTCACCGTCGTCACCGGCGTCGCCGGCTCCGGCAAGAGCTCGCTCATCCACGGCTCCCTCGCCCACCGCGACGACGTCGTCACCGTCGACCAGGCGCCCATCCGCGGCTCACGACGCTCCAACCCCGCCACCTACACCGGGCTGCTCGACCCCATCCGCACCGCCTTCGCCAAGGCCAACGGCGTCAAACCCGCCCTCTTCAGCGCCAACTCCGAAGGCGCCTGCCCCAAGTGCAAGGGCATCGGCCTCGTCTACACCGACCTCGCGATGATGGCCGGCGTCGCCTCCGTCTGCGAGGAGTGCGAGGGCAAGCGGTTCACCGCCGAGGTCCTCACCCACACCCTGCGCGGCCGCAACATCAGCGAGGTGCTCGGCATGTCCGTCACCGAGGCCCGCGACTTCTTCACCGAGAAGCAGGCCAAGGCCGTCCTCGACCGGCTCGTCGACGTCGGCCTCGGGTACCTCTCCCTCGGCCAACCCCTCACCACGCTGTCCGGCGGCGAGCGGCAACGGCTCAAGCTCGCCATCCACATGGCCGAGAAGTCGTCCACCTACGTCCTCGACGAGCCGACCACCGGCCTGCACCTCGCCGACGTCGACCAGCTGCTCGCCCTGCTCGACCGGCTCGTGGACGACGGCAACACCGTCATCGTGATCGAGCACCACCAGGCCGTCATGGCGCACGCGGACTGGATCATCGACCTCGGTCCCGGCGCCGGGCACGACGGCGGCCGGGTCGTCTTCACCGGCACCCCCGCCGACCTGGTCGAGAACGGCTCCACCCTGACCGCCCGGCACCTCGGCGCCTACGTCGGCCGCTGACCGTCCCGGCTGCTTTTCACCGAGCCTTCTCCCGGTGCCACGTCCGGCGCCGGGAGAAGGCTCGGTTCAGCTGACACTGAAGTTATTAAGATTATTGGCCAATGGGGCGTGGGTGCCCGATCGTGGTCGTCGTTCGGAATACCGCAGGTCGTTCCCACTGCCGGCCGATTGTCCGGTACCGAGCGGTCCTCTAACGTTGCCGATCACGTCCGCGCGAACGTGATCGCAGAACCTCCACTCCCCGGCCGACCCGCGCCGCTATGGGTCTGCCGGAACCCCTGCACGAGGGAGAACCCTGCAATGGGAGACGTTCGCGGATCCAGACGAGCCCTGCTCGCGTTAGCCGCGGTGGCGATGACCACCGCGGCACTGGCCACCGGCGCCACACCCGCCGTGGCCGAAGCCGACATCCTCGGCGCCGACAACCCGACCGCCATCGCGGACAGCTACATCGTCGTGTACAACGAGCTGTCCACCCAGAGCGTCGACGCGCTCACCGCCGACCTCAGCGCCAAGTACGACGCCAAGGTCGACTACACCTACCGCAACGCGCTGAAGGGCTTCGCGGGCACGCTGTCCGAACGGGACGCGCGCCGCCTGGCCGCCGAGCCCGGCGTGGCCTACGTCCAGCAGAACGGCGAGGTCAAGGCGACCGCGACCCAGCCGAACCCGCCGTCGTGGGGCCTGGACCGCATCGACCAGCGCAACCTGCCGCTCGACTCGTCCTACACCTACCCGAACGACGGCACCGGCGTCACCGCCTACATCATCGACACCGGCATCCGGACCACGCACTCCGACTTCGGCGGCCGGGCCACCTGGGGCACCAACACCGTCGACACCAACAACACCGACTGCAACGGCCACGGCACGCACGTGGCGGGCACGGTCGGCGGCACGGCCCACGGCGTCGCCAAGGGCGTGCGGCTGATCGCGGTCAAGGTGCTCAACTGCTCGGGCTCCGGCTCGTTCGCCGGTGTCGCCGCGGGCATCGACTGGGTCACCGGCCACCACACCTCCGGCCCGGCCGTGGCCAACATGAGCCTGGGCGGCCAGGGCAGCGACGTGACCGGCGAGACCGCGGTCCGCAACTCCATCGCCGACGGCGTGACCTACGCGATCGCGTCGGGCAACTCCAACGCCAACGCGTGCAACTTCACCCCGGCCCGCGTCGCCGAGGCGATCACGGTCAACGCGTCGACCAACACCGACGCCCGCGCCTCGTTCTCCAACTGGGGCACGTGCACGGACATCTTCGCGCCCGGCCAGAACATCACCTCGGCGTGGATGACCAACGACACCGCCACCAACACCATCAGCGGCACGTCCATGGCCGCGCCGCACGTCGCCGGCGGCGCCGCGGTCCTGCTCGGCGCCACGCCGTCGTTGACGCCCGCGCAGGTCGCGAGCGCGATGATCGGCAACGCCACCCCGGACAAGATCACCAGCCCGGGCACCGGCTCGCCGAACCAGCTGCTGTTCGTCAACACCGGCGACCCCGGGCCCGGCAACCCGTCGGTCACCCCGCCGGGCAACCAGACCGGCAGCGTCGGCACGGCCACCAGCCTGCAGCTCAAGGCCTCCGGCGGCGCGCCGCCGTACACCTGGTCGGCCACCGGCCTGCCGCCCGGCCTCGCGATCGCGGCGTCCACCGGCCTGATCTCCGGCACGCCCACCGCCGCGGGCTCCCACACCGTGACCGCGACGGCGACCGACAGCGCGGGCAAGTCCGCGAGCACCACGTTCACCTGGACCGTCAACCCGACGGGCGGCACGTGCGCCGCGCCGGGTGAGAAGGCGGTCAACGGCGGCTTCGAGAGCGGCACCACCGGCTGGGCGAACGCCACCCACACCATCGCCGCGTGGACCGGCGAGGGCTCGCCCCGCTCCGGCACCCGCTCCTCGTGGATCAGCGGCTACGGCTACAGCAACACCGAGACGCTGACCCAGACCGTCACCGTCCCGGCGGGCTGCACGAACACCACGCTGTCGCTGTGGCTGAAGATCAGCACCGACGAGTACGAGCCGGAGGTGTTCGACACCTTCACCGTCGCGGTGGCCGGCACCACCCTGGCGACCTACACCAACCTCAACCCGTCCGGCTACGAGGTGCGCACCTTCAGCCTGGGCGCGTACGCGGGCCAGACCGTCACGCTGAGCTTCTCCGGCGTGGAGGACTGGTCCTACCAGACCTCGTTCGTGGTGGACGACGTCTCGGTGAACGCGGCCTGAGCCGAACGTGGGGAGGGCCGGCGCACCGGCCCTCCCCACGTCCTCACCTCAGCAGCCGATGGGCGAGGAGCCGATCGCCACGTCGTCGTACCAGAGGGTGTTCGCGCCGTCGCCGTAGCTCTCCCAACCCAGCCGCAGGTCGGTGACCGCCGGACGCCAGTTGGTCTTGCGCAGCCACTGGCCGTCGACGTCGGGGGTGGACACGCCGTCGGCCACCAGGCCCTCGACCACCGCGCCGTTCAACGAGGTGGAGATCCGGCCCGCCGGGTCCACGGTGAACTGCACGCAGTTCCACTGGCCGGTGGGCAGCGGCTTGCTCTTCGACACGCCGACCGGGCTCTGCTCGGGCAGGGTCGCGTCGTCGGACTCGCGGTTCCACTGCAGCGCCGAGTTCTGGCCGCCCATGCGCAGGTCCTTGCCGCCGTCGGCGGAGTCCTTCATGGCCATGAACGTCACGTGCGCCATCGGCAGGGCCGTGGTGTGGCGGACGTAGAAGCGGCCGTGCACCACGCTCGTGCCGGTGAGCGGGGTGCCGAAGAAGATGTGGTTGCAGTAGCCCGACGCGCCGTTGACCCGCACCGACTTCGAGCCGCTGCGCGCGACCGAGTTGTCGATGCTGACCGTGCCCTGGCCGGTGCAGTTGGCCGCGCCGACGGTCCACCGGCCGCTCGGCGCGGACCCGGTCTGCTGCTCGAAGCCGTCGCACAGCGTCGCCGTGCCGCAGTCGCCCGGGGGCACGTCGGTCGTGGTGGTCGTCGTCGTGGTCGACGTCGTGGTGCTCGTGGACGTGGTGGTCGACGTCGTCGTGGTCGTGGTCGTGGTCGGGTCGCCGCTGCACGAGACGCCGTTGAACGCGAAGTCGGTCGGCGTCGCGTTCGAGCCGCTGTAGGTGGCCTGGAAGCCGAACTGGGCGCTCGCGCCCGTGGCCAGCGAGCCGTTCCACGGCATGTTGGACGCCGTCACCACGGCGCCGGACTGCTTCACGTCGGCGCTCCAGCCGGAGCTGACCACTTGGTTGCCGGTGAAGGTCCAGGTGAGCTTCCACGAGGTGACCGGAGCGGACTGGTTGGTCACGGTCACGTTGGCGGTGAACCCGGTGGCCCACTGGTTGAGCTTGTAGTCCACGGCGCAGACGGGAGCAGCACCCGCCGTGCTGGTCCCGCCGATCACCACCAACCCGGCTATCGACACCACAGCGGCCACCGCCGCCAGCAGATTTCGCACAACAACCCCTTCGTTGTCGTATCTGGGAGCGTTCCCAGAAACTGACTGTAACGATTCCGTCACCCCGATGGAATACTCCGGCTGCCGCAACGGCGATTCCGGCGAAGGCGTCCGGCGTCGCGGACTACCGTGCACTGTGATCCACAACGGACCGGGCCACCGAGGGGGACCAATGCCCACCGCCGCCGAGATCGACCGGCTGCGCCGCCAGGGTGAACTGGACCGGGCCGAGGCCCTGGCCGGGCACGACCACTCCGCCGACGACACCGACCTGCGGATCGTGCGTGGCCGGTTATCGCTGGCCCGGCACCGGTACGACGAGGCGCTGGCGCTGTTCGCGGACGACGACGACCGCCTGCTCGCGTGGCGCGTCGCGACCCTGTCCCGCACGTATCGCGACGACGAGGCGTTCGCCGTGGCCGCCGAGGCGATCACCCGGTACCCGGACAGCGTGCCGCTGCGCCTGGCCCTCGGCCGGGCGCACCTGGACGCGTGGCGGCCGCGCGAGGCGCTCGCGGCCTTCACCGAGGCCCGCCGCCTCGCGCCGGACGACTGGCGCACCACCGGCTGGCTCGCCGTCGCCCTGGCCAACCTGACCCGCCTTGACGAGGCGAAGGCGACCGCCGCGGAGGCGGTCCGGAGCCACCCCGGCACGCCGAAGGCCCACTACGTCCTCGGTCGCGTCCACTCGGCCTCCTACGAGTTCGCCGAGGCGGTGGCGTGCTACGACGCGGCACTGGACCTCGACCCGCGCTACCCGGACGCGTTCGAGTGGAAGATCACCGCGCTGCGCCTCCAGCACCGCTACGACGAGGCCGAACGGGTGGCCGGAGCCGCGGTGGCGGCGGTGCCCTCCGTGCCGCGGCTGCACGTCGAGCACGCGTGGGTGCTCAGCGACCAGCACCGCCACGACGAAGCCCTGGCCGTCGTCGACCGGGCGCTCGCGCTCGACCCCGCGCACCGCTGGGCGTTGGAGAGCCGCATCGACCTGCTCCAGTCGCTCGGTCGCACCGACGACGCGCTGGAGCAGGCGGCCGACGCGGCGGACCGGCACCCGTCCGACGTGATGTTCCTCGTCTCCACGGCCTGGCTGCACGCCGCGCGCGACGAGCACGACCGGGCGATGGAGCACCTGGACCGCGCCGCGGCGATCACGCCGACGCACGAGTCGGTGGTGCGGAGCCGGATCTCGATCCTGGTCTCGGCGGACCGGTACGACGAGGCCGAAGCGGCGGCGGGCGTGGGCCTGGCGCACTACCCGGACGACCCGGACCTCCAGTTCACCCTGGCCGGCGTGCACCTGGGCCGCGGCGAGACCGACCTCGCCGTCGCGTGCTGCGACCGGGCGTTGGCCGGTGTGCCGCGGCACGCGCCCGCGTTGCGCCGCAAGATCATGGTCCTCCGCGACGCCGGTCGGTCCGAGGAGGCGCTGGAGACCGGCGAGCGGGCGCTGGCGTGGCACCCCCGCGACCCCGCGATCCACCTCGCGCTGGCGCGCCTGCACGCCGACGAGGGCCGGCACGGGGAAGCCCTCGACCACGTCGAGCGCGCCTTGGTGGTCACCCCTCGCGACACCAACGCGTTGCAGGCGCGGATCGACTGCCTCGGCCACCTCGGCCGGCGCGAGGAGGCCGCGCAGGCGGGGCGGGACGCCGTGGCGCTGCGCCCGGACGATCCCGACCTGGGCGTGGAGCACGCGTGGGCGTTGAGCGCGCTCGACCTTGAGGACGAGGCCGTCGAGGCGGTCACCGGCGCGCTGCGCCTGTCCCCCGACCACGCCTGGGCGCTGCGCAGCCGGGTCAGGTTCCTGACCTACGCGAAGCGGTTCGACGAGGCTGCCTCCGCGGCGGCGGACGCCGTGCGCCGGCAGCCCGACGACGCCGAGCTGCACGTCACGATCGCCCGCCTGCACATCGCCCGCGGCCGGCTGGACGAGGCGGTGGCGTCGGCCGAGCGGGCCCTGGCGCTCGAACCGCGGCACTCCGGGGCGCACAGCGCGCGGATCGTCGCGCTCGACGCCCTGGGCCGGGTGCCGGAGGCCCTGCTCGCGGCGGAAGCCGCCGCCGAGCAGCAACCCGAGGACGTGTCCACGCTCCTGCGCCTGGCCGACGCCTACAGCCAGGCCGGACGGCACGACGACGCCGTGACCGCGACCGAACGCGCGCTGGCGATCGAACCCGAGGACCGGGACGCCGTGCGGAACCTGATCGGCCACCTGCGCGAAGCCCGCCGGTTCGACGAGGCCGGCCGCGCGGCGGAGGAGGCGCTGGCCCGGATCACCGACGACCCCGACCTGCACGTCACCGTCGCCTGGCTGCACGCCGACCGCCACCGGGTGCCGGACGCCCTGACGTCGGTGGACGCCGCGCTGGCGCTCGACCCGGAGCACGAGTGGGCGTTGCGCAGCCGGACCGCGCTCCTGCACACCGCCGGTCGGGTGGACGAGGCGCTGGAGACGGCGGCCAGGGCGGCGGAGCTGCACCCCGACTCGTCGAGCCTGCACGTGACCGCCGCCGAGCTCGCCGCCGCCCGGCACCTCGTCGACGAGGCGCTGACCCACCTGGACCGGGCGTCGGCGGTCGACCCGGCCGCCGCGCTGCCCCACCGCCGGAGGATCCGCGTGCTGCGGCTCGCCCGCCGGTTCGACGAGGCCGGGCGGGCGGCCGACGAGGCGTTGGCGCGCTTCCCCGACGACGCCGACCTGCGCGTCGACATCGCCTGGCTGCACTCGGACCTCGGCCGCGGCGAGGCGGCGTTCGCCGAGGTCGAACGCGCGCTGGAACTGCGGCCGGAGCACGAGTGGGCGTGGCGCACCAAGGTGAGCCTGCTGCGCGCGGCCCGCCGGTACCCCGAGGCGCTCGTCGCCGCGGACCGGATGCTCGACGTGCGGCGCGACGAGCCGGACGTCCTGGTCACGGCCGCGTGGCTGCACGGCGACATGGGTGATCTCGACCGCGTGCTGGTGGTGACCGGGCGCGCCCTCGAACTCGACCGCGGGCACGTCGCCGCCTACGAGGCGCGGGTCGCCGCGTTGATCCTCCTCAACCGGTTCGAGGAGGCGGAGGAGACCGCGCGGCAGGCGTTGGTGAACGCGCCGGGCGTGGTGGACCTGCACGTGCTGCTGGCCAAGGTGCACGACCACGTCCGCGCGTTCGACCGCGCCGAGGAGCAGTTCGCCGCCGCACGCGCCGTCGACCCCTTCGACGAGGACCTGGTGGTCGCGCAGTCGGCGACGTTGCGCACCCTGCGCCGCCTCGGTGAGGCCGAACGCCTGGTCGCCGAGTTCTGCGCCCGGGTGCCGCACCTGCGCGGGCCGAGGTTCGAGCTGGGGTGGATCCACCACGACGCCCGCCGGCTCGGCGAGGCACGTCGGGTGTTCGCCGCGCTGCTCGCCGACGCCCGCGACGACTACGAGCGCGCGGCGTCGCACCACGCCCTGGGCTGGGTGGCGTTCACCGGCGACGACCTCGTGACCGCCGAGAAGGAGTTCCGGGCGGCACTGGTGGACCGCCCGGAGGACTACGACTACGTGCTGGCCCTGGTGTGGGCGCTGGCGCGGCAGGACGGCGAGCGGCGGTGGCGCGAGGCGGAGGGCCTGGCCGGCGGGCTGCTCGACCGGCGGGTCTCCGCGGCCGTGCACGTGTGCCTCGGCGTGCTCGCCTTCCGGCGCGGCGCCCTGGCCTCCGCCGAGTACCACCTGCGCCAGGCGTTGGAGGTCGACCCGCACCACGGCAGCCACGCCGACCTCGGCGCGCTGTACGTCCAGATGGGGCGGTACGAGGAAGCCGAGGTCGAGCTGGGCAAGGCCGTCGAGCGGGACTGGTACGACGTGAACGCGCACGTCGAGCTGGGCGCGTTGTTCCTGCAGCTGGGCGAGGAGCGGCTGTCCGACGCCGAACGGGAGTTCCGGCAGGCGGCGGCGATCGACCCGGCCTCGGGCGCGGCGGCGATCGGGTTGGCGCAGGCGCTGGCCAGGGCCGGCGACGAGGCGGAGGCGGAGTCCGTGCTGCGGCAGGCCGAGCAGCGGCAGGACGCGTCGCGCAAGTGGCGCACGCACCTGGCGCTGGCGCGGCTGCTGGTGCAGCGCGGCGACAAGCAGCAGAACCCGGACCTGCACGCGGAGGCGTACGCGCAGGCGCAGTCGGCGATCGAGACCGCGCCGGACGCGGAGGCGGACCCGCACTTCGTGGCCGGTGTGGCGCACCACCGCATGGGGTCGCTGGCCGCCGACGCGCGCGGCCGGTTCGGCTACCGGCTGCGCGCCATGCACCACCTGCGGGAGTGCCTCAAGCGCAGTCGCGGTCACGTCGAGGCGCAGCGGAACCTCCAGCTCCTGGAACGGGAGCTGAAGGCGGTGGCGCCCGCGATCTGGGGCGGCTACGCGGTGGCGACGATCTCGTTGCTGCTGCTCGGCACGATGTGGACGGCGTTCTTCTTCTCCAGCAAGGTGACCGCGGTGATGCTGACGGCCACCACGCCGGTGCTGGTGGGGCTGTTCACCGTGGCCGTGCTGCTGCCCGCGCTGATCCGGCTCAAGCTGCCCGGTTTCGAGGCCGACCTCCAGGCGGGCGGCGCGACGGTGTCGCCCGGTCCGACCGGGCAGGTCACGTTCGGTCCCGGCCGGTTGACCGTGACCAGCGGGCCGACCGGGCAGCTGCCCCGCCGGGAGTGATCACCCCAGCACGGTCACGGCGCCGCGCCCGCCGTCCACGCGGACGCGGTCGCCGGTCCTGATGCGGGTGGTGGCGTTGCCGCAGCCGACGACGGCGGGGATGCCCAGCTCGCGGGCGACGATCGCGGCGTGCGACAGGGGCGCGCCGACGTCGGTGACCACGGCGGCGGCGCGCGGGAACAGCGGGGTCCAGCCGATGTTGGTCACCGTGGTCACCAGGACCTCGCCGGGCTGGAGGGCGGCGCCGTCGGCGACGTCGTGGATCACCCTGGCGACGCCTTCCACCACGCCCGCCGCGCCGGGGAAGCCGGACACCGCGTCGCCGAGGGGCGCCGCGGCGGCGTCGTGCACGTCGGTCCGGCGGTTCGGGTCGGCGGCCCACGCCTCGGGGTCGAACCGGCCCCGGATCACGGTCGGGTAGGGCGGCAGCGCGCGGTAGCGGTCGTAGGCGGCACGGCGGGCCGGCACCGACGCCAACGGCGTCTCGTCGCTTTCGAGGACGCGCAAGGTCTCCTCGATCGGCAGGAAGAACACCGCGTCGCTGTGTCCGGTGACCTCGCCCGCCCGCACCAGGAACGCCCGCAGCACGGCGAACGTGCGCGCGAACTCCGACCGCGCCCGCTCCCGCTCACGGGCCAGCGCGGCGAGCCCGTCCACCTCGCGGCGCAGCCGGTCGACCTTGCCGGGGTGCGCGGCGCGCAGTCGCGCCCACGCCGCGTCGCGCACGGCCGCCTGCCTGGCCAGCAGCTCTTCGGGCTCGACGCCGACGTCGTCCGGGCGCGGCCACTCCGGGTCCTCGGCCGGGCGCGGCGCGGACACCTCGAACTCGTCGGCGAACCGGTGGCCGTACCGCCGGGCGTAGGCCTCGCGGGTGATCTCGCCGCGCTTGAGCCGCGCGAGGCCGAGCACCGGGCCGAGGCTCTCCAACTCCCCCGCCGCGCCGTGCGCGCCGGTCAGCAACGCGGTGGTGTCGTCCTCGCCCACGAGCGCGGCGAGCTTGCGGCGCACCTTGGCCGACGACATCGAGCCGTTGCGCGCGCCGGCGTCGAACACCTTGGCGTCCACGTGCAGCACGTCGTGCACGTCGGACCGCCACAGCGCGAGCAGGTCGGCGGGCGTCGAGGCGGCGCGGAAGGCGGCGTGCAGCCGTTCGGCCCGACCCGGCGCGGAGGCCAGCAGGCCGTCGATCCTCGCCCGGAACTCCCGGTTCTGCCGCAGGAACGGCAGCGCCGCCCCGATCGCCGCCCGCAGCACCGCCAGGCGGGACAGCGGCAGCGGCGGCACCTCGACACCGGCCGGGACGCGGCCGAAGTACAGCTCGACCGTCCGCCACATGAACCGGCTCAGGCCGAGCGCCCGACCGACGGCCAGCGCGGCGCTGAGGTTGAGGTAGAACCGGCCGCCGATGTTGCCCGACGTCGGGTGGCCGGCGATCGGCGGCTGGGCGAGCACCTTCGCGAACGACCAGGTGGCGGGCGACATCACGCTCGGCACGGCCTCGCGCAGGTTCGCGCACGTCCACAGGTAGTCGCCGCGCAGGGTGTCGTTCCAGACCTCGGCCAGCGCGGTGATCGGCCTGGCCTGCAACACCGCGATCCGCCCGCCGGCCACGGCCCACTCGACGTCCATCGGCACGCCGTACAGGTCCTGGACGCGTGAGCCCAACGCGGCCAGTTCCCGCACCTGCGCGTGGGAGAGCAGCGAACCGGACCCGCGCACCGCGCCGTCGGCGGACACGACGTACTCGTCGGGGGTGACCGTGCCGCCGACCAGCGCCTCGCCCAGGCCGGGCGCGGCGTTGACCACGGTCTCGGTCCGCGCGCCGGTCACGGGGTTCGCGGTGAACAGGACACCGGCCGCGTCGGCGGCCACCATCTGCTGCACGACGACGGCGATCGCCACGTCGGTGATGCCGTTGCGGGCGCGGTAGGCGACGGCGCGTGCGGTCCACAGCGACGCCCAGCACCGCTTGACCGCGTTCAGCACCTCGTCGCCGGACACGTCGAGGAAGGTGTCGTGCTGTCCGGCGAACGACAGGTCCGGCAGGTCCTCGGCGGTGGCCGACGACCGCACCGCGACCGGTCCCGGCGGCAGGGCGGCGCGGATGGCGTCGGCGATGTCGTCGGGCAGGTCCAGGCGCTCGAACGCGGCGGCGATCGCGGCCTCGCCTCCCCGGCCGGCCCGGATCTCGGCGTCGAGGCCCGCGGTGGCCCGGCGGTAGGCGTGCGTGGTCAGGTGGAAGCCGTCCGGCACGGGCAGGCCCGCGGCGGCGAGCCTGGCCAGCGAGGCGCCCTTCCCGCCGACCGCCTCCAGGTCCGCGGCGGGATCGGCGAGCGGCAGCACCAGCGCGGTGGTCCCCATGTGCCGATCTTCGCACCGGCGACTACGCCCCGTGGCGGGAACGCGCCGAACGCGGGCGCGCGGCCGGGTCGAGGGCGATCGCGATCCCCAGCCCCACCGCCACCACACCGGCGGCGACCACGAGCGCCGCGAAGAGCCCGGCCGCGGTGAACGCCAGACCGATGACCGCCACGCCGAGACCGCCCGCCAGCTCACGGCTCGAGGTGACCGCGGCCGAGGCGACTCCGGCGACCCGCTCGTCCGCGGCGTCCAGCACCGCGGTGGTCAACGGGGTCGTCAACGCCGAGCCGAAGCCGATCACCACCAGGCACGCGAGCACCACCGGTGGCCGCGCGAAGGACATCGCCACCAGCCCGGCCGTCACCGCGCCGAGCCCGCACGCCGCCGTCCGCCACGGTCCGAGCCGGGACACCAGGACGGGCACGACCGGCGCGCCCGCGATCACGGCCAACGCGGCGGGCACGAAGAACAGGCCGGTGGCCAGCGGGGTGAGGCCCTCGGCGTGGTGCAGGTGCAGCGGCAGCACGAACAGCACACCGCTGACCGCCAGCCCCCACAACGCCTGCGCGACCGTGCCGCCGACGAACACCGACCGGGCCAGGCCGGCGGGGAGCAACGGGTGCGCGGCCGACCGCTCCACCGCCACGAACATCAGGCACGCCGCGCCGGACAGCGCGGCCAAGGCCGCCACCGGCCCTTCGCCGCCGACGCTCAACACGGTCGCGGTCACCGTGAACACGGCGGCCGTCAACGCCGCCGTCGACCGGATCGGCAACGGTGTCGGCCGGGTGATCCGCCGGGACGGCAGGGCCAGGAAGGCGAAGGCGGCCACCGCCACGCACGCCGGGACGTTGCCGAGGAAGATCCACCGCCAGTGCGCCGCCTCGCTGAGCAGACCGCCCAGCGCGGGCCCGACCGCGAGCGCCACGGCCAGCGCGCCCGTCCACGCCGCGATCCCCGTGCGACGTCGGGCGGCGTCCAGTTGGGTCCGCAGCACGGCCAGCCCGGTGGGCACGATCGCCGCCGCCGCCGCGCCCTGGGCCGCCCGCCACAGCGCCAGTTCCCAGCCGCCGTGGGACGTGCCGCAGCCCAGTGACGCGGCGGCGAAGCCGACCAGCCCGACCAGCAGCACCCGCCGGTGCCCGAACCGGTCCCCCACCGCGCCGGCCGCCGGCATGAGGCTCGCGAACACCAGCATGTAGCTGACCACGGCCCACTGCAGGTCGTTCGTGGACAGGCCGAGGTCGCGGCCGATGGTGGGCAGGGCGACCATCAGGACGCTGTTGTCCAGCGCCGTGACGAAGGCCGCGAAGCAGGCCACCAGCAGGACGCGCTTCACGCGAGCGCGGCCGTCAGCATCGGCCACGACGCCCGCAGCTCGCGTTGCCAGTACTTCCAGGTGTGCGTGCCGCCGCCGTAGGCGTTGACCGTGATCGGGATGCCCAGCGACCGCATCCGGGCCACGAAGTCCGGCGACGTGGTGCCCACGATCGTCTCGAACGCGTCGTAGGACCACCAGTCCGGGTCGAGCACGCCTTTGAAGCCGTTGCCGTAGGACATGTAGAGGGACATGCCGCGCAGGTTCGCCGCGAGCTGCCGGGGGTTGTGCGCGGCCCACACGGCGGGCACGAGGGTTTCGCGGCCCCACGGCCCGTACGGGTCGAGGCCTTCCCGCAGCACGGTGGTGTAGATGAACTGGGGGACGCCGACGAACTGCGTCGACAGCAGACCGCTGTAGGAGGCGGCGGCCCGGAACATGCCGGGGTGCTTGGCCGCGTACCCGAACGCGCCCGTGCCGCCGGCCGACAACCCGGCGACGGCGCGCGCCGTGCCGCCCCGGTAGTTCCGCTCGACGAGCTGCGGCAGCTCGCCGGTGTGGAAGGTCTCCCACTTGGGCGTGCCGCCGCGTCCGCCGTTCCACCAGTCGGTGTACCAGCCGGCGCGTCCGGCGTCGGGCATGACGACCAGGACGTCGCTCGACGCGCTGAGCTCCTCGACGTCGGTTTCCCTGGTCCACGAGGTGTAGTCGTCGCCGACGCCCTGGAGCAGGTAGAGGACCGGCCACGTCCTGGACGCGGTCGGCGACCAGCCCGGTGGGGTGAGCACGCGGACGGGCACGTGCCCGCCGACCGCGGGCGAGGACACGGTGAGGTCGACGGTGCGGGCGTCGAGCCACCTCTCACCGACGACCACCGCCCCGTCGTCGGCCGGGACGGGCGTGGCCTGCGCGGGCACGACCGCGAGGGCGGCAGCGGACAGGACCGACAGCAGCACGCGCATCATCACTTCTCCCGAAATTGTCAGACCCCGTCGGTAAAATCGAGAACAGGGGTCCCCCTGGGCGGGGACCTCCGCGACGCGTCCGGGGCGGTGATCACGAGGTGGGCGCCGGACCCGCCGGCGGCGAAACCCGCGACCCGTCCACGGTCACGAGGTGGGCAGCAGACCCGCGAGGTAGCGGTCGCGGCAGGCGGCGCGGGAGAGCTTTCCGCTCGACGTCTTCGGCACCGAGCCCGGTTCGACCACCAGCACGTCCCGCACGCGCACGTCGTGGTGCCGGGACACGGCGGCGCGCACGCGGGCACGGACGCGGGCCTGGTCGACGGCCGCGCGAGGCACCTTCGAGGACCGTTCGGCGACCACGACCAGCGCCTCGCCGTCGACCGAGGGCACCGCGAACGCCGCCACGTGACCGCGCCGGATCACGTCGTCGGCCCCCTCCACGACCGCCTCCACGTCCTGCGGGTAGTGGTTGCGGCCGTCGATGACGATCAGGTCCTTGATCCGGCCGACCACGTACAGCTGGCCGTCGTGCAGCACGCCGAGGTCACCGGTGCGCAGCCAAGGCCCCGGTGGCGAACCCGGCAGCCGGGCGCCGAAGCCCTCGCCACCAGACCAGTAGCCCGGCGAGACGTTCTCCCCGCACACCCAGATCTCGCCCACCCGGTCGCCCTCGACCCGCTCCCCCGTCACCGGGTCCACGATCGCGAGGTGCTGGTCGACCGCGCCGCCGCAGCCGACCAGCACGCTCGCCCGCTCCGGGTCGTCCTGGCGGACCGCGCGTCCTCGGGCGAGCGCGGCGCGGTCGAACCCGGTGGTCGTGGGCCGGGCGGCGGCGGTCACGAACACCGTCGCCTCGGCCAGGCCGTACGAGGGGCGCTGGGCGTCCGGCCGCAGCCCGCACGGCCCGAACGCCTCCTGGAACCGGGCCAGCGTCGCCGCGTGCACCGGTTCGCTGCCGTTGATCAGCGCCACCACGCCGCTCAGGTCCAACCCGGACCGATCGGCCGCCGACACCCGCCGCGCGCACAGGTCGTAGGCGAAGTCGGGCGCGGCGCTGAGGACGTCGCGCCGCCCGTGCATGGCCCGCAGCCACCGCGACGGCCGGTAGAGGAACGCCGACGGGTCCATCAGCACCGCCTCGGCACCGGTCGTCAACGCCACGCCGACGCCGAGCACCAACCCCATGTCGTGGAACAGCGGCAGCCAGCTCACCGGCGACGCCACCGCGTCGGCCAGGCCGTAGGCGGTGAGCGCCTGGCGCACGTTGACCTGGAAGTTCCGGTCGGTCACCACCACACCGGCCGGCGTGCGCGTGGAGCCGGACGTGTACTGCAGGTAGACGGGGCCGCCGAGCCGTCGCACGGGCGGTTCGTCCGACGGCGGCACGCTGCCGACCACCACCACGTCCAGGTCGAGCGCGGCCGGCGCGTCGGTGAGCGCGACGGTCGGCGCGCAGTCGCGCAGGATGCCGTCGAGGCGTTCCCGGTGGCCGTCGCCGGTGATCGGGAACAGCGGCACGGCGAGCACGTCGGCGTACAGGCAGGCCACGAACGCCACCACGTAGTCCAGCCCTTGGGGCAGCAACAGCAGCGCGCGGTCGCCGGGCGCGCACCGGCGCCGCAGCTCGGCGGCCACGCCGCAGGCCCGTGCGTCCAGCTCGGCCCAGGTGATCGGGACCGGCACGCCGCGGGCGTCCGCCTCGTAGTCGAGGAACGTGAAGGCGGTGCGGCCGGGCCGTTCGCGGGCCCAGCGCCGCACGGCGTCCACGACCGTGCCGGTGGTGGTCGCGGTGACCGTCATGAACACCCTCTCCTCTGCGCGATGACAAAATTCGGAAATAGGTTTTGTGCGGTCGTCACAACTTTTGTCGAAGTGATTTCCAACACGCCGGGCGCAGAAGCTACCGGCGAGTAGAAGAACTGTCAACGACTACTTCACGCGACCGGTCATTGACCCGATCGGCCTATTGTTCGCAGGCGTTCGACCAGGCCACGATCGTTCGCACGCCGCAGGCACCCCGATCGCGGACGTGTCATCCGCCGCCTCGCAAATACTTCACGGCGTTTTTGTGGGAATCGTACGAAAGGTGACCCATGACCGGCTTCGGCACGTCCGCGGAAGCGGAGATCCGCGCTTGGTTGGTGCGCGGCGTCGCGGAACTCGCCGACCTGGCGGAGGGCGAGGTGGACCTCGACCAGCCCCTGGCCGAACTCGGCCTGTCCTCGCGTGACGCCGTGGTGCTCGCGGGCGCGTTGGGCGAGTTCCTGGACGTGCCGCTGCCCCCGACCCTGCTCTACCAGCACCCCACCATCGCCCGCCTCGCCCGCCACCTCGCCGGGCCCGCGCCCGCGCCGGACGCCGCGCCCGGCCGCCCCGTGGACGAGGGCATCGCGGTGGTCGGCGTCGGCTGCCGGCTGCCCGGCGGCGTCGACGGCCCGGACCGGCTGTGGGACTTCCTGCGCTCGGGCGGTGACGCGGTCACGCCCGCGCCGCCGGACCGCTGGCCCGGCCTGCCCGACGGCACGCCCCGGTTCGGCGGCTTCCTGGCCGACATCAAGGGCTTCGACGCCGAGTTCTTCGGCATCGCGCCGCACGAGGCCGCGTTGATGGACCCGCAGCAACGGCTGGTGCTGGAGGTGTCGTGGGAGGCGCTGCACCACGCGGGCATCGCGCCGGACGCCTTGCGCGGCAGCCGGACCGGGGTGTTCGTCGGCATCTCGACCGGCGAGTACGGCACGACGAGCGCGGCGGACCTGAGCCGGGTGGAGCCGTGGACGGCGACCGGCGGCGCGTTGAGCATCGCCGCGAACCGGTTGTCGTACCTGCTGGACCTGCGCGGGCCGAGCCTGGCGGTGGACACGGCGTGCTCGTCGTCGCTGGTCGCGGTGCACCACGCCTGCCAGAGCCTGCGCGCCGGTGAGACGGACGCCGCCGTGGTCGCCGGGGTGAACCTGCTGCTCGGGCCGGCCGTGACGCTCACGTTCCACCGGGCGGGCCTGCTGTCGGCGGACGGTCGCTGCAAGCCGTTCGACGCCTCCGCCGACGGCATCGCGCGGGCCGAGGGCTGTGCGGCGGTCGTGCTCAAGCGCCTGTCGGACGCGAGACGTGACGGCGACCGGGTGCTCGCGGTGATCCGGGGCAGCGGCGTGAACTCCGACGGGCGCTCGAACGGGCTGATGGCGCCGAACCCGGAAGCCCAGGCCGACCTGCTGCGCCGGGTGTACGCGGACGCGGGCGTCGACCCGTCCCGGGTGGACTACGTGGAGGCGCACGGCACCGGGACGCTGCTCGGCGACCCGATCGAGGTGGGCGCGCTGCGCGAGGTGCTCGGCCGGGACGAGGCGGCACGCGACGGTGGGCCGTTGCTGCTCGGCTCGGCGAAGGCGAACTTCGGGCACGCCGAGTCGGCCGCCGGGGTGATCGGGCTGGTGAAGGCGGTGCTGGCGGTGCGGCACGGCGAGATCCCGCCCAGCCCGCACTTCCGCGTGCCCAACCCGCACATCGACTTCACCGGCGTGCGCGTGGTGACCGGGCCGACGCCGTGGCCGCGGTACTCGGGCCGGATCACGGCGGGTGTGTCGTCGTTCGGGTTCGGCGGCACGAACGCGCACGTCGTGCTGGAGGAGCCGCCCGCGGCCGACCCCGCCGACCGGCCCGACGGCCCGGCGTTCCTGGTGCTCTCGGGCACGTCCGAGGGACGCGTGCGGCGGCACGCCTCGGCGTTGGCGGAGTGGCTGGCCACGACGCACGCCGACCTGCACGACGTGGGCGCGACCTTGGCCCGACGTCGTGGACGTGAGCCGCACGCCGCGGTGGTCGCCGGGTCCGACCGGGCCGCCGTGGTGGCCGAGTTGCGCGCGTTGGCCTCGGGGGAACGCCCGGTGGGCACAGCGGACCGGCACGGCGACGCGGTGTGGGTGTTCTCCGGCTACGGCTCGGGCTGGGCCGGGATGGGACGTCGGCTGCTCGACGCGGAACCGGTGTTCGCGGCGGCGGTGGACGAGGTGGACCGGCTGATCGCGCCGCACTCGGTGCGGTCCTTGCTGGAGACGCCGTCGGACACCTTGGGCGACGGCCAGATCGCGTTGTTCGGCGTGCAGATCGCCCTGGCGCGGCTGTGGGAGTCACGCGGGCTGCGGCCGGCGGCGGTGATCGGGCAGTCCGCGGGCGAAGTCGCCGCGGCCGTGGTGAGCGGCGCGTTGTCGCTCGCCGACGCCGCCCTGGTGATCACCACGCGGGCCCGGCTGCTGGACGTGGTCGACGCGGCGGGCGACGGCGGGATGGCGGCCGTCGCACTGCCCGCCGACGAGGTGGACGACCCCGCGCTGTCGGTCGCCGTGCACGCCGCACCGCGCCGCTGCACGGTGTCCGGCCCGGCGGACCGGCTCGCCGCCCTGGTCGCCCGGGTCGAGGCGGACGGCGGGATGGCGCGCGCCCTGCCGCTGCGCACCAGCGGCCACTCCCCCGCCGTCGAGCCGGTGCTGGACGAGCTCGCGTCGGCCCTGCGCGAGGTCGCTGGACGACGCGGCGACGTGCCGCTGTACGGGACCGTGCTGGCCGACCCGAGGCACGCGCCGCCGTTCACCGCCGCCTACTGGGCCGCGCACATGCGCCACCCGGTGCGGTTCACCCAGGCCGTGACCGCCGCGCTGGAGGACGGCTTCACCGCGTTCCTGGAGGTCTCGCCGCATCCCGTGGCGCTGTCCGCGATCGCCGAGCACGCGCCGTCCCTCGCGCTCGTCGGCTCGCTGCGCCGCGACACCGACGACGTGCGGACCTTCCACGACAACCTCGCGTCACTGCACCTGCACGGCCTGGTGCCCGCCCGAGGCGTCACCGACGTGCCGGCCGCACCGTGGGAGCACCGCCCGCACTGGACCGCTCCCCCGACCCGCCGGGCCGGCCACCCGCTGCTCGGCGACCACGTCGAACTGCCCGACGGCACGCACGCGTGGCAGGCCGACGTGGGCCTGGCGGCGGTGCCGTGGCTGGGCGACCACCGGGTGCAGGACACCGCCGTGCTGCCCGGCGCGGCGTACGTGGAGATCGCCCTCGCCGCCGGCGCGCAGGTGGTGCCCGGTCCGCTCGCGGTGCGCGACGTGGTGTTCGAGGCGCTGCTGCCGCTGGCCGACGAGGTCCGGCTGAGCACCACGTTCCGGGCCGGGCGCGTCGAGGTGCACGCGAAGACCGCCGACGGGTGGGTCCGGCACGCCACCGCCACCGTCGTGCCGGGCGAGGAGCGCGGCGCCCCGCCACCGGTCGGCGGTGGACTCGAACCTGTCGCCCTGTACGACCGGCTGGCCGAGGTCGGGATGAACTACGGCCCGGCGTTCCGGGGCGTCCGGTCCGCGCTGGCCGGCGCGGGTGCGGCGAGGTGCCTGGTCGACCGCCCGGACGGCCCGGACCGCGCGTTGCGGCTGCCGCCGACGCTGCTCGACTCGTGCCTGCACGCGCTCGCCGCCGCAGCGCTCGACGTCGCCGCCGGTGGGCCGTACCTGCCGGTCGGCATCGGGGCCGTGCGGCTGCACGGCGACCCGCGCCGCGCGGACCGGTGCGAGGCCGTGGTCCGCGAGAGCGGCGAGGGTGAGCTGACCGGGTCGGTGTGGCTCTACGACGACGCCGGCACCCTGCTGGTGGAGGTCGTGGACGTGCGGGTGCGGCCGGCGTCGGTGGCGTTGTCCGGGCTGGCGTTGGAGACCGCCTGGGAACGGCACGACCTGCCCGCCGTCGAGGACGCCTCGCGCACGTGGCTGCTGCTCTCCGACTCCCCGACCCTGGCCGGTGTCCTGATCGACGCCGGGCAGCGCGTGACGACCGATCCCTCGGACGCGGCCGACGGGATCGTGTTCGTCCCCGGTGACCTGGAACAGGACTTGGCGCGGCTGTCGTCGTTGGCGCACGACGCGCGGCGGTTGTGGATCGTCACGCGGAACGCGGCGTGCGTCGTGGACGGTGACGCGGGTGTGCCGGAGCAGGCCGCGTTGCGCGGTGCGGTGCGGGTGTTGGCGTTCGAACGGCCGCAGCTGCGGGCCACGATCGTGGACGTCGACGACGTCACCGTGCTGCCGCGGGAACTCCTCGCCGACCGGGCCGACGACGAGGTCGCCTGGCGTGGTGGCGCGAGGTACGCGGCACGGCTGCGGCGCGCGGAGGTCGACGTGCCCGCGACGGGGTCGGTGGTCGACTCGGGCGCGTACCTGATCACCGGCGGGTTGGGCGCGTTGGGGCTGGTCATGGCCCGGTGGCTGGCCGAACGGGGCGCCGCGCGGATCGTGCTGTGCGGTCGTCGTGGGCCGTCGCCGGACGCGCGGGCGGAGGTGGCGAAGCTGCGGGCGCTCGGCGCGGACGTCGTCGTGGTGACCGGTGACGTCGCCGCACCCGGCGTGGCCGAGCGGGCGGTGACGGCGGCGGTGGACGGCGGGCTGCGGCTGTGCGGAGTGGTGCACGCGGCCGGTGTGCTGGCCGACGCGCCGGTCGACCGACTGGACCCGGCCGACGTGCGGCGCGTGCTGCGGCCCAAGGTCGACGGCGCGCTGCGGCTGCACGAGGCGACGGCCGGGCACCCGCTGGACTGGTTCGTGGTGTTCTCCTCTGCGGCGGCCCTGCTCGGCTCGCCAGGTCAGGCCGCGTACGCGGTGGCCAACGCCTGGTTGGACGGGTTCGCCCGGTGGCGGCGGGCGTCGGGGCTGCCCGCGACCACGATCGACTTCGGCGCGTGGAGCCGGGTCGGGTTGGCCCGGGACAACGACAACCCGCTGCTGCGGCCGATCTCGCCGGCCGAGGGCGTGCAGGCGGTGGAGGCGTTGCTGCTGTCCGGACGGGTGGCGACCGGCGTGGTGAGGTTCGACCGGCGGCGGGTGGTGGAGCTGTTCCCCGGGCTCGCGCACCGGCCCTTCTTCTCGTCGTTCCTCCGGCCGCCGTCGGAGGTGCCCGCGGCGGACCGGCTGAGCGCGATCGTGGCGCGGGTGATGGGTGGTGCGCCGGACCCCTCGCTGCCGTTGACGTCGCTGGGGTTGGACTCGTTGATGGCGATGCGGTTGCGCAACGCGGTCGAGCACGACCTGGGGGTGGAGCTGCCGGTGCCGTTGCTGCTGCGCGGGGCGAGCCTGCGTGACGTGGAACGCCACATCGCCGGGCTCGAACCCGAGGCGCCGAGCCGGGTCGAGCCGCGCGACCCGACCGAGCGGTGGGTGTTCGGGCTGTGGGCGGAGGTGTTGGGGCGGCGGGACTTCGGCGTCCACGACGACTTCCTCGCCCTCGGCGGCTCGCGGGAACGACTGCTGGCGCTGGTCCGCCGCCGGGTCGCCGCCGACGACTCGCTGTTCGCGTCGCCGACCGTGGAGGCGATGGCCGAACGGCTGCGCGCGGCGTTCGAGGACGCGGGCGGGCCGGTGCGGGTGCTGCGCGCGGGCGGGTCGCGGCGGCCGTTGCACCTGTTCCACCCGGCGGGCGGGCCGACCAGCGTGTACGAGCCGTTGGTCGGGTTGCTGGAGGACCGGCCGTGCTACGGGTACGAGCGGATCGACGAGGTGCCGGACATCCCGGCCAAGGCGGCGCGGTACGCGGAGCTGGTGCGGTCGGTGCAGCCGTCCGGGCCGTACGTGCTGGGCGGCTGGTCGTTCGGCGGGTGCCTGGCGCACGAGGTGGCGTGCCTGCTGCGGGACCAGGGCGCCGAGGTCGGGCTGGTGGTGATGATCGACACGGTCCGACCGCTGCCCGCGCCCGAGGTCTCGCCCGCCGACCTGGTGCGGCACCGGTTCGCCCGCTACGTCCGGCACGTCGAGGAGGTCTACGGCGCGTCGGTCGAGCTGCCGTGGGAGTCGTTGTCCTCGTTGGACGACGTGGGGCAGATCGACGCGGTGCTGGCCGCCGTCGCCGACCTGGGCATCAGCCCGGGCGCGCTGCGCCACCAGCGGACGTCCTACCTGGACGCGCGGGCGGCCGAGCGGTTCACGCCGCGGCACTACCCGGGGCGGGTCGTGTTCTACCGGGCGACCGACCGGGAGACGCTGACCACCGTGCTCGACCCGCGCTACCTGCGCCGGCAGGACGACGACGACCTCGGGTGGGCCGACGCGTGCGGCTCGTTGGAGGTCGTGCCGGTGCCCGGCGACCACCTCTCGATGGTGGACCTGCCGCACGTTTCCGCGGTGGCGCGGCACCTGTCGTCCGTGTTGGACGCGTAGGGTTCCCCGGCGCGCGGGGTGAGGGCGCGAAACCCCCGCGCGCCGGGGAGGTTCACAGGCCGTTGGTGAACAGCAGGCGGTTGACCGTGCCGCCGGTGCCGCCGCCGCTGACGACGTTCGGCGTGGCGGCGGAGTTCAGCCAGTTGTGCACGGTGGCCGAGGACTGGTCGCCGAACCGCTGCTTGTAGAGCGCGGCCACGCCGGCCACGTGCGGCGTCGCCATCGACGTGCCGCTCATCGTGCCCGAGCCGCCGGTGCGGACGGTGGAGACGATCGAGCTCCCCGGCGCGTAGAGGTCGACGCACGCGCCCGTGCTGGAGAACGACGACCGGGCGTCGGTGTTCGTGGAGGACGCCACCACGCTGGCCGTCTCCACCTTGCGCGGCAGGCGGTCGCACGAGTTGCCGCCGGTGTTGCCCGCCGAGGTGGCCAGGAAGACGCCCGCGGCGATCATGTTGCGGATCGCGGTCTCCAGGCTGGCCGACGCGGTGAAGTTCCACGACGTGTTGGCCACGGCCGGCTTCGTGTGGTTGGCGGTGACCCAGTTGATCGCGTTGAGCGCCGACGTGGTGGTCGCGCCGCCGGAGCAGTTCATCATCTTCACGCCGTGCAGCCGCACGCCCTTGGCGATGCCGTAGGTGTTCGAGCCGATGGTGCCGGCGACGTGCGTGCCGTGGCCGTGGCAGTCGGTGTTGTTGGTGTCGATGCCGTTGTAGTCGAACGTGGCCCGGCCGCCGTAGTCCGCGTGGCCCGGCGTGATGCCGGTGTCGATGATGTAGGCGTGCACGCCCGCGCCGGTGTAGTTGTAGGTGTAGCTGCTGGACAGCGGCAGGTTGCGCTGGTCGACCCGGTCGATGCCCCACGACGGCGGGTTGGCCTGGGTGGCGTCGAGCGCGTCGGTGACCAGCACGTCCTGCTCGATCGTGGTGACCGCGGGGTCGCGGCTGAGCTTGCGCAGCTGCGCCGGGGTGAGCTTGGCGGCGAAGCCGTGGAACGCCGCGTCCCAGACGTGGGTCGGCGTCACGCCCGCCGCGGCGGCCACGCCCGCGCCGCCGCGGGCCGTCGCGCCGAGGGTGACGATGTAGGAGTCCTTGATCGGGTGGACGGTCGCGGACGCCGTCGCGGTGACGATGTCGGCCTCGTGCAGGGGTTCGGCCGAGGCGGTGGTGGCGGTGAGGCCGACGGCGGTGGTCGCGACGGCCAGGACGGTGAGCGTTCGACGGAAAGGACGCACGGGTTGGCTCCTTCTGGTGAACCCGGGCGAGTGCGCCCCGACGCAGGGTTGACGGAGCGAACGGTCACTCGTCCGAGGTCCAGACCAGCAGCCTGACCAGCGCTTATGCCATGGTCAACGGAGGTCGGCCGAACGGCCGCCGCCCCCGTCACGCTCGGTGGAGATAACCGACAACTGGTAACGCCCGGTTCGCTCTCCCGGCCGCTTGGCCGGGGCCAACCGGGTCAGGGCGACACCGACCAGCACCACGGCCATCCCGGCCACGATCCGCGCCGTCAGCGGCTCGTCCAGCACGATCGAGCCCAGCGCGACGGACACGACGGGCAGCAGGTAGCCGACCGTGGCGGCGCTGGTCGGGCCTTCGTCCTCGATGATCCGGTAGTTGAGGACGAACGTGATGCCGGTGCCGAAGACGCCGAGCACCACCACGGCGACGATCGCGGTGGCGTTGGGCGTGGCCGGGGTGTGGTCGAACGGGAGCATGACGGCGGCCAGCCCGGTGGCGGCGGTGAGCTGGGCGGCGGACACCGCGATCGGGCCGCCCTGGCCGACCAGCTTGCGCCCCATGTAGGCGAACGCGACGGCGTAGCCGGCCGCCGCGCCGAGCAGGACGAGGGCGCCGACGCCGGCCAGGCCGTGCCGCTGCCAGGGCGCGAAGATCAGCAGGACGCCGGCGAAGCCCAGGACGAGCCCGGCCACCCGGACCGGCGTGACGCCGCGGTCCGGTGCCGATCGCCAGTCCGATGAGGAGCGAGAACAGCGGGGTGGTCGCGTTGAGGACGCCCGCCACGCCCGAGTCGACGGTCTGCTCGCCGATCGCGAAGAGCAGGAAAGGCAAGGCGTTGCAGAAGAACGCCGCGACCACCAGGTGGCCCCACAACCTCGCCGGGAACCTCTGCCGCCCGACCCGCGCCATGACCACCAGCACCGCCGCGCCGAGCGCGCACCGGATCACCGTGATCTGCACCGGCGACAACCCGGTCAGGGCCACCTTGATCCACAGGAACCCCGAGCCCCACAACAGGGCCAGCACACCCAACCGCAGCACACCACGTCCGGTCATGGGACCACCGTCCCCCACGACCGCCTTCAAGAAAAGTGAAACATCGTGACGCCACGTTAAGCAGAGCTACAACGTCGCGGGCACGTCCGCCGCCCGAACGGAGAACTCGGGTACCCGAACGACCGCGTCCTGCGTTCGGGACACCCGAGTTCGACGCTCAGGTCAGCGGGTGTGCACGTACAGCGACTCGACGCCGTGCACGATCGACGCGGTCCGGAACGCCGGCCGCTCGTCGGCCAGGCGCAGGTTCGGGAAGCGGCGCAGCAGGGCCGGGTAGGCGGCGCGCAGCTCCAGCCGCGCCAACTCCGCGCCGACGCACCGGTGCGCGCCGTACCCGAACGCCAGGTGCGACGACGACGAACGGCCCGCGTCGAACTCCGAGGCGCCCTCGCGGTTCGCCGCCGACAGCGACACCACGACCACGTCGCCTTCCTCGATCTGCTGGTCGCCGACCCGCAGCGCGTGCCGCGCGAACCGCGGGAACGCCACCTGCACCACGCTCAGGTGCCGCAGCAACTCCTCGACCAACGGCGCGGCCGCCGCGTCGTCGTCACGCATCGCCGAACGCGCGGCGTCGTCCTTCAGCAGCACGATCGCGCCCAACGCGAGCATCGACGCCGTGGTGTCGAACCCGCCGGTCAGCACGCCGTCGGCGAGTCCGGCCAGCTCGACGTCGCTCACGTCGTCGCCGTGCTGCCGGATGATCGAGCCGATCAGGCCGTCGCCCGGGGACCGGCGCTCGCGACGCACGATCTCCTCCATGTAGGACAGCGACTCGGAGATCGCCCCCAACGCCTGCCCCGCGCCGCTGAACACGTCGAACCGGGCCGCCGCCAGCTCCTGGAACCGGTCGCGGTCCTCGTAGGGCACGCCGAGCAGCTCGCAGATGGTCAGCGACGGGACCGGCAGCGCGAACTCCCGCACCAGGTCGACCGGCCCGTCCGCGGCCTCCATCGCGTCCAGTCGCTCGGTGACGATCGCGTCGATGCGCGGCACGAGCCGCGACAGCCTGCGCATGGTGAACTCCGGCGTGAGCAGCTTGCGCAGCCGGGTGTGGTCGGGCGGGTCGGCGAAGCCGAGGCCACCGGGCGACTGCTCCAACCGACCGACGGCGGCGCCGAGCCGCGCGTAATCGTTACTGAACGCCCCTGTGTCGGAAAGCACGTTCTTCGCCTCGTCCTGACCGGTGACCAACCACACCCGCAAGCCGAACGGCACCGGGATCCGGTGCACCGCGCCGGACTCCCGCATCCGCTCCAACTCGGGCACCGGCACCACCCCGTCCCGCTTCAGCGGAACCAGCGCGCGGTCCGGGAGCAGCGCAAACGCCCGTGAACCGATCTTGCCCAACACCCACCGCGTCGCCGAACGCCGTGCGACCCACGCCACCAAACCGTCGCGCACGGACGCCAGAGTCGTCATCGAACACCCCTCTTCCCCAGACTGGATCGCCCGACGGTAACCGTACGTAGGGGTGAGCAGCATCGCGCTAGAGGCGGATTGACACGCCAAGGTCCGTGACAGACGATCGGCAATCGCGCGCGATACGGGGGAAGCCGGTCGAAATCCGGCGCTGACCCGCAACGGTAGGTCCCACCCGGGACGAGCCCGAACACCCGTCGCGCGTGCCACGCTCCTGACACCGTCGAGGTCCACGGGTCGGAGCCCGGGGGAAGTCGGTCACGGCTGTCCGGGGTCCGCTCACGCCTTGCCCCCGGAAAGGCCGAACATGTCGTTGAGACGGACCGCCGCCGTCATCGCCACCGCCGCGGTCGCCGCGCTCGCGGCCGCTCCCGCAGCCTGGAGCCAGGAACGGGTCGCGCCCACCGCGGACGTGAGCGACGCCGCCGCCGGCTGGCTCGCCCGGCAGCTCGTCGACGGCGACCACTTCGAGAACGTCTTCGACGGTGTCGCATACCCCGACCAGGGCCTCACGCTGGACGCGGTGTTCGCGTTCACCGCGGCCGGCGTGGCGTCCGCGAGCTCGGACAAGGCCACCGCGTGGCTCGCCGAGCCCGCGATCATCGCCAACTACCTGCACTCCGGCGACCCCGCCGAGTCGTACGCGGGCGCGCACGCCAAGCTGGCGTTGGCGGCCCAGGTGCGCGGCCAGGACCCGACGGCCTTCGGCGGCGAGGACCTGATCGCCGGTCTCACCGCGCTCCAGGCGCCGTCCGGCCGGTTCCAGGACAAGTCGCAGTGGGGCGACTACTCCAACGGCTTCACCCAGGCGTTCGCGGTGCTCGCGCTGGACCGCTGGGAGGGCGCGCCGCAGGCCGCCGTCGACTACCTCGTCGGCACGCGGTGCCCGGACGGCGGGTTCCCGCTGGTGCTGGAGGCCGAGGCCTGCGAGTCGCACGTGGACGCGACCGCGATGGTCGTGCAGGCGCTGCTGGCGGTCGACCGGACCGCCGAGGCCGGCACGGCGCTCGACTGGCTGACCGGCGTGCAGCAGCCCGGCGGCGGGTTCCGCGACGCGGGCCAGGCCGGCGAGGGCAACGCCAACAGCACCGGGCTGGCCGCGCAGGCGTTGCGCGCGGGCGGTCGGACGGCCGCGGCGGACCTGGCCGCGAGGTTCCTGACGTCGTTGCAGGTCGGCTGCACGGCCGCGGAGGCGGGGCGGGGCGCGATCGCGTTCGACCAGACCGGGTTCACGCACGCCACCTCGTTGCGCGCGAGCGCACAGGGCGTGCTCGGCCTGGTGGGCGTGAACTTCGCGGACCTCAAGGCGGAAGGCGGCACGCCGGACGCTCCGGTGCTCGACTGCCCGGTCACCACCACGACGCCGACGTCGACCTCGTCGTCCACTCCGGACACCACGACGACCACCACGGACGCCACCACCACCTCGGACCCCGCTGCCACCAGCACGACGACGGCCCCCGTGGTGACCGTGGCGGGCAACCGCGGCAACCTCGCCCGCACGGGCGCGGAGGTCGGTCCGATGCTGTGGATCGGCGCGCTGCTGCTGGTGGCCGGCGTGCTCGCGGTCGTCCTGGCGCGTCGGCGGTACGCGGAGGCGCGGAAGTGACGGCACGTGATCGCGGCACGGCCGCGCTCGTGACACGATGACCGGCCGGTTGCGGCGCGGCCTGACGGCGCTGGCCGCCGTGGGGCTCGTCCTGACGTCCGCACCGCCGACCGCGTGGGCGGCCGACTGCTCGGGCGTCACGGTGGTCGTGGACTTCCGCTCCCTGGGCGGTGGCGTGCAGACGGGCTGCGCGCCGGGCGATCCCGCCTCGGGCACGGCCGCGCTGACCGCTGCCGGGTTCGGCTACACGTTCGCGTCCCGGCAGCCCGGTTTCGTGTGCCGGATCAACGGCAAGCCGAGCAGCGACCCGTGCGTGAACACGTCCCCGACCACCGCGTACTGGGGTTACTGGCACGGCCGACCCGGCGGTTCGTGGGTGTACGGCAGCACGAGCGCCGGCGCGTACGACCCCGCTCCGGGAAGCGTCGAGGGCTGGTCGTTCGGCGCGGGTGAGCCGCCGGGCATCGCACCGCCGGCCCCCGCGCCCGCGCCGCAACCGACCCAGCCCGCGCCGCAACAACCCGCGCCGGGTCAGACCGGTCAGCCCGCGCAACCCGGGCAGCCGGCGCAACCCGCGCCACCACAACCGGGTCAGCCGACGCAGCAGACCACCCAGCAGTCCGAGACGTCCGCGTCGACCACGGCCGGGACGACGACTCCGCCGCCCTCGTCGGTGACGACGTCCGGCAGCACGACGTCGGGTTCCACCGCGCCGACGGGCGAGACGTCGGTGGCCGTGGAGCCGACGGCGGGCACGTCGTCCGGCGGCACGGTCGGCCTGGTGGTCGGGATCGTGGTGATCGCCGCGTTGGCCGGTCTGGGGCTGTGGACCGCGCGCCGGCGCGCCAAGGCGACGGAGTGAGCCTGCACCCCGGCGCGTGGTGGCTCTGGGCGCTGTGCCTCGCCGCCGTGGCGGGCCGCACCACCAACCCGGTGCTGTTGGCGCTGGTGATCGCGGTCGCGGGGTACGTGGCCGTGTCCTGCCGGGAGGACACCCCGTGGGCCGGCGCCTACGGGGTGTTCCTGAAGTTCGCGTTGGTGGTGCTCGCCATCCGGGTCGTGCTGCACGTGCTGCTGGGCGGGGTGAGCGGGCCGACGGTGCTGGTGACGTTGCCGGAGATCCCGTTGCCGGAGTGGACGAAGGGCATCAGGCTGGGCGGCCCGGTCAGCGCCGAGGGGCTCGCGTTCGCGTTGTACCAAGGGCTCCAGCTGGCGACGTTGCTGTGCTGCGTCGGCGCGGCGAACGCGTTGGCCAACGCCAAGCGGCTGCTGCGGTCGTTGCCGGCCGCGTTGTACGAGGTGAGCGTGGCGGTGGTGGTGGCGTTGACGGTGGCGCCGCAGTTGGTGGCCAGCGCGCGGTCGGTGCGGCGGGCGCGGGCGTTGCGGGGTGACGTGGTGCGCGGCGTGAAGGCGATGCGGGTGCTGATGGTGCCGGTGTTGGAGGACGCGTTCGAGCGGTCGCTGGTGCTGGCCGCGGCGATGGACTCGCGCGGGTACGGCCGGACGGCGGGGCTGCCGAGGCGGACCAGGGTGGTGACCGGTGCGCTGGTGCTCGGCGGGTTGCTGGGGCTGTGCGTCGGCGCCTACGGGCTGCTCGGCGGCGGCGCGCCGGGCGTGGTCGGCACGCCGATGCTGGTGGTGGGCTCGGCGCTGGCGATCACGGGCTTGTGGACGGGGTCGCGGCGGGTGCGGCGCAGCCGGTACCGGCCGGACCGGTGGGGCCCGCGCGAGCTGGTGATCATCGGGTCGGGTCTGGTCGCGGCGCTGGCGACGTACCTCGCGCCGCAGGACCTGGGCGGCGGCGCGTTGACGCCGAGCACCGTGCCGCTGACCGTGCCCGAACTGCCGCTGCTGCCCGCGGCCGGTCTGCTGTGCGCGCTCGCGCCCGTCATCATCGCCAGGAACGTCGGCGCCAGGAGCAAGGTGAACACGTGATCCGGTTCGAGAACGTCTCCGTCACCTACCGCGACGCCGACGCGCCCGCGTTGGCCGCGGTGGACCTGCACGTGCCGGAAGGCGAGTTCTGCCTGGTGGTCGGGCGGACGGGGTCGGGCAAGTCGACGCTGCTGCGCGCGGTCAACGGCCTGGTGCCGCACTTCACCGGCGGCACGCTCACCGGCCGGGTGCTGGTGGCGGGCCGTGACACCCGCACCCACCCGCCGCGCGAACTGGCCGACGTGGTGGGCCTGGTGGCGCAGGACCCGCAGGCCGGGTTCGTCACCGATTCGGTCGAGGAGGAGCTGGCGTACTCGATGGAGTCGCTGGCGCTGTCGCAGCCGGTGATGCGCAAGCGGGTCGAGGAGACGTTGGACCTGTTGGGCCTGGCGGACCTGCGGCACCGGCCGCTGGCGACGTTGTCGGGCGGGCAGCAGCAACGCGTGGCCGTCGGGGCCGCCCTGACCGCCCACCCCCGCGTGCTGGTGCTGGACGAGCCGACCTCGGCGCTGGATCCCGGTGCGGCGGAGGACGTGCTGGCCGCGCTGCACCGGCTGGTGCACGACCTGGGCATGACCGTGCTGATCGCGGAGCACCGGTTGGAACGGGTCGCGCAGTACGCCGACCGCGTGGTGTGGCTGCCCGGCGGTGGTCTGCCGCCGGTCGCGGGCGAGCCCGGCCCGGTGCTGGCGGACGCCCCGGTCGCGCCGCCCGTGGTGCGGTTGGGCCAGCTGGCCGGGTGGGAGTCGGTGCCGGTGTCGATCCGCGACGCGCGGCGGTTGGCCGGTCCGCTGCGGGACCGCCTGCCCCGGCCGCCGGTGGCGTCACCGCCGCGGTCGGCGGAGTTGGTGCACGCGCGTGACCTGCGCGTGCGCTACTCCGCTGTGGACGCCCTGCGCGGTGTGTCGTTGCGCGTCGGCGCGGGTGAGCGGGTGGCGGTGATGGGTCGCAACGGGTCGGGGAAGTCGAGCCTGCTGTGGGCGGTGCAGGGCACGGGCAAGCGGTCCGGCGGCGAGGTCGCGGTGGACGGCGTGGACCCGGCGACGCTCAAGCCGGGTCCGCGGCGCAAGGCCATCGGCCTGGTGCCGCAGCAGCCCGGTGACCTGCTGTACCTGCACACCGTCGGCGGCGAGTGCGCGCAGGCGGACCGCGAGTCGGGCAAGGCTCAGGGCACGTGCCGCGAGTTCCTGGACCGGCTGGCGCCGGGCATCCCGGACGACCGGCACCCGCGTGACCTGTCGGAGGGGCAGCGGCTCGCCCTGGTGCTGGCCGTGGCGCTCACCCCGTCGCCGCGGGCGGTCCTGCTGGACGAGCCGACGCGTGGCTTGGACTACCCGGCGAAGACGCGGCTCGCGGCGGCGTTGCGCGAGCTCGCCGACGACGGCCACGCGGTCGTGCTGGCGACGCACGACGTGGAGTTCGTGGCGGAGTACGCGAGCCGGGTCGTGGTGCTGGCCGACGGCGAGGTGGTGGCCGACGGACCGACCGCCGAGGTGGTCACCGCGTCCCCGGTCTTCTCGCCGCAGGTGGCGAAGGTGCTCGCCCCGCTGCCGTGGCTGACGGTGGCGGACGTCCGCGCGGCCTTGGCGGCCCGGTGAACCCCCCGGTTCGGATCCGGCCACGCGCCACCCTCGCCCTGGCCGTGGCGGCGGCGATCAGCGTGGTCGCCTTCGGGTGGCCCTTGCTGGTCTCCGCGGACGCCGGCATCGCGCAGGGCGCGACGGCACCGTGGACGTTCGCCCTCCTCCTGCCGCTCGTGCTGGCCGTCGTGCTGGCCGAGATCAGCGAGGGCGGCCTGGACGCGAAGGCCGTGGCGATGCTGGGCGTGCTGTCCGCGTTGGGCGCGGCGATCCGCCCGCTCGGCGCGGGCACGGCGGGGATCGAGACGGTGTTCTTCCTGCTGATCCTCGGCGGCCGGGTGTTCGGGCCCGGGTTCGGGTTCGTGCTCGGCAACACCATGCTGTTCGCCTCCGCCCTGCTCACGGGCGGTGTGGGGCCGTGGTTGCCGTACCAGATGCTCGGCGCGGCCTGGGTGGCGTTGGGGGCGGGTCTGCTGCCGTCGGCGCGCGGCAAGGCCGAGCTCGCGCTGCTCGCCGCGTACAGCGGCATCGCGTCCCTGGTCTACGGGCTGCTGCTGAACCTGTCGTTCTGGCCCTTCGCGTTGAGCGCGGGCAGCACCACGCTGTCCTTCCAACCCGGCGCGCCGATCCTGGACAACCTGGTGCGCGTGGTGGCGTTCAGCCTGGCCACGTCCCTGGGCTGGGACGTCGGCCGCGCGGTCACCACCACGATCCTGGTGCTCGTGACCGGTCCGGTGCTGCTGCGCACGTTGCGCCGGGCCGCGCGCCGGGCGTCGTTCGGCGATCCCCGGTTCACCGGGGCAGTTGCGCCGCCACCTCCGCCAACGCGTCCAGCACCTCCGGCGTGACGTAGCCGGTCGCGATCTCGGCCTCGGCGACGGTGACCGTGGTCCGGTCGCGGTCCGAGCCGTAGTTGGCGCCGGTGAACGCCACGTCGGCGAGCCCGACCTGGGCCGCGCCCAGCGCCTTCACGTCACCGGTCCCGGGCGCGTCCATGAGGGCCTGGAACTCCTGCGCGTCGCCGCGCGAGCCGAACGCGACCCAGGCCACCGCGATCACCGCCGAGTTGCCCACGTCGTCCCCCACGGTGAACAGCACCCGGTCCATCGACGTGCACCCGGTCCTCCGCAGGAACTCCCGCACCGCGCCGAACGCCGCGTCCACGCACGCGGCCTGCTGCTTCTCCGTCCGCTTGAGCCCGTGCAGCCCCATCCGCCGCCACGCGCCGTCGGCGTCACCCCGCCGGGCGAGGTCGCCGCCCTCGGCCTTGCGCTCCTCGACGCTCGGCCCCGGACCGCCACCGCCACCGGAGCCGCCCGCGCTGAGGCCGACCGCTCCCCCGTACCCGACCGCGCTCAGCGCGATCAAGCCGGCCAGCAGCACCGACCTGCTCCGCCCGCCCCCGCCGGCGACCGGCCGGACCCGGCCGCGGTCGTCGGTGTAGAAACCCTTTGGCACCGTGACCTCCTCCCCCTGAGGAAGGTCTAGCAACGCCGAGGGCCCCGAGACCCGAATTTCGCGGAGAACCGCTCGAAGAGCGCAAACCAAACGGTCGGTTCACTGACCGTGCGTGACCCGCCACCGGTCGTAGTCCCCGGGTGTCCGCACGCCGTCGTCCAGCACCGCTCGGTAGAGGTCGAAGCTGCGGTAGTCCGGACGCGAGTGCTTGATCAGCAGGATCGCCGCCCGGGCCGCCGGCGTGATCCGGTCGGGCAGGGTGCGCACGTGCCCGAGGTCGGGCTGGCGCTCCGGCTCGTCCACGAACCAGATGTCCGCGTTCCACTCGGGCCCGGCGCCGTCCCGGTACTTCACGCCCACGTACAGCCCGTCGGGGTAGGCGTCCGGTTCGGCGTTCCAGTGGCGGTCGTCCTTGCGGAACTGCACCACGCGCACCCGCTCGTGCCGCGCGAGCCGGGCGGCGACCCCCACGACGACGTCCCGGTCCAGCGACGGGCACGCGACCGTGATGTCGATGTCGGGCACCACCATCAGGCCCAACGCGGAACTGCCCGTCCGGACCGGCTCCCCCAGCGCCGACAGCAGCAGGGGCAGCCCGAGGTCGGCCACCACGGCGTCCGCCTGCGCCTGCAAGTCGTCCTGGCGCCGCAGCAACTCGTCGATCACGTGGCCAGTATCGCCGACTTGGGACGTGCGGCGAGCAGCATCGCCAACCCCAGCACCGACATCGCCAGCCCCATGCCGTAGGCGGTGCGGTAGCCGAGGTGCTGGGCGAGGCCGAGCAACGGCCCGACGAGCATCGCGCTGGTCTTGTAGGTGTTGGTGAACAGCGTGCTGGCGTACCCGGGCCGGTCGGGCGCGAGGTCCTGGAAGTAGGAGATGCCCAGGCCCATCACCGCCGAGATGACCACGGCGTGCAGCACCTGCGCGGCCATGACCTGCCAGGTCGCCTCGGTGAGGAGCATGATCGTGTAGTACACCAGCGCGACCGCGCCGCCCCCGAGCACGAGCAGCCTGAGGTTGTGCCGCATCGCCAACGCGCCGAAGCCGAGCATCAGCGGGATCTCCAGGGCCGCGCACAGCCCGAGCACCAGGCCCGCGTCCCGGGTCGTGCCGCCCAGGCTCTCGGTCACGAACAAGGGCATCGCCGTCACGCCGAGCGATGTCGCGCACTGCAGCAGCACGAACGCCGCCGCCGCGAGCACGACCTCCCGCCGCAGCCCCGACTGCCGTGCCACCTCGGGCGACGGCGGCGCGGACGGCCCCAGCTCCGGCAGCCACACCAGGATCACGACGACGGCGACCACGTACACCGCGGCGCTGACGGCGAACAGGCCGGTGAACCCGCTGCCCGCGAGCACCAGCGCGCCCAGCGGCGGACCGCCGACCCACGCGATCGACATGGTCGTCCGCAGGCCGCTCATCACCAACGGCGCCTTGGTCGAGCCACTGCGTTCGAGCAGCTGCCGCGCGTAGGCGTACATCTGCGGGATCTGCGCGGACGCCACCGCCCACACCGTGACCGCGACGACCAGCAGCAGCCAGTAGTCCCGCAGCACGGCGAACAGCACCCACGCCAGCCCGCCCGACACCCCGGCCGCCACCAGCAGCGCGCGGCGGATCGCCCGCGAGTCGGACAACCGCCCGAGCAGCGTGCTCACCACCATCGACACCAGTGAGGCGATCAGCAGGAACGCCCCGACGGCGACCGGGCCCGCCCGGACCTCCTTGATCAGGAACAACGACAGGAACGGGCCCGCCAGCGCGTACCCGATGCCCGTCAGCAGGCTCACCGACATCAGCGGCACGAAGGGTCGGGACCTGGGTCGGACCGGGGTTTCACTCAGCGCGGGCACGGCGGCGATCCTCGTCGCCGGGGTGGGCGACGAGGAAGCCGATTTCCAGCATGCGGACCCGTGAGAGCGCTCACACCGTGGCGCGCGCGACCAGCACCGCCATGTCCAGCGGCAGTTCGCGGATGTCCTCCAGCGCGAAGCCGTTGGCGGCCAACAGCCTCCGGTGCTCCTCGGTGGTCCGCTCGCCGCCCTGCACGGTGTTGACCATCATGTGCACGTTGAACGCCAGCGGCAGCAGCGTGCGCGGGTCGTCCCGGATCGGCCGCTCCACCACGGCCAGCGTCGCGCCCTCCGGCATCGCCGCGCGCACGTTGCGCAGGATCACCGAGCACCGCTCGTCGTCCCAGTCGTGCAGGATCCGGGACAGCAGGTAGAGGTCGCCGCCCGGCGGCACGGGGTCGTGGAAGAAGTCGCCCGCGACGACCGACGCCCGTGCGCCGTGGCCGGCCAGCACGTCGGCCGCGGCGCCGACCACGTGCGGCCGGTCGAACAGCACCCCGCGCAGGCCGGGCGCGGCGGTCAGCACCAGGTCGAGCAGCCTGCCGTCGCCGCCCGCCACGTCGACCACCGTGCCGGTGGCGGGCAGGTCCAGCAGGCCGGGCACCAGTTCCAGGAAGGTCGTGCCCGCCGCCATCGCGCCCTCGAACAGCCGCGCGTCGGCCGGGTGGGCGGCGAAGTGCTCGAAGGGCTGCGCGCCGTACACGTGGCTGAACCCGCTCTCACCGGTGCGGACGGTGTGCTCCAGCCCGCTGAACGACCGGTAGAACAGGCCGCCGTAGATGCGCGCGAGGTCCCGTTGCGAGCCGGGCGCGTCGGCGCGCAGCATCGTGCCCACCTCGGTCAACGACCACTGCTCGCCGGCCCGGCGGAACACGCCCAACGCGGCGAGGAAGGCGAGCACGCGGCGGAGCTTGTCGGCACGGCAGCCGGTGCGCGCGGCCAGCTCGGCGGTGCCGAGCGGACCGTCGGCGAGCAGGTCGGCGATCCCGAGCTCGGCGACCACGGCCACCGCACGGGTGCGCCACGCGCCCGTCATCAGGTCGAGCATCGAGCGCCGCGGCTGGTCGGGCCGCCCGACGTGGCGCTCCAGCAGCGCGGTGCGCCGGCCGGGGACCCTCAGCTCCAGCCGCGCCGAGGTCGGGCCGCGGAAGTAGAGCATCGTCGCGTGCTCGTGGTCGTTGTAGCCGCCGCCGTCCGCGGTGAGGCCCGCGTCCTGCAACGTCCCGCACACCCCGCGCAGCAGCACGTCGTCGTCGCCGGTCACGCGGAACGCCACGTGCGACTCGGCCTCCCGGTCGGCCTCGGACAACGCCGATCCCCCGGGCACCACGAACAGCTCCACCTCGCGCGCGCTGCCGGCGACGGCTCCGCGCACGATCAGCAGGTCGAGATCCCGCCCGGTCCGGACGCGCAGGCGGTCGCGCACCACCACGCTCGGGCACGGCTCCCGCGCGTCCACGCCGAGCTCGGCCAGCGCCCCGACCACGTCCGACGGCTCCGCCACGGCGACGAGCACCGCGGCGTGCGCGAACTCCAAGTGGCGCAAGACGGACGCGGGTGGATCGCCGCCCAACACCGCGGCCAGCGCGTCGCCGGTGCTCCGGTCCCGCACGAAAGCCACGGTTTCCGCCAACCTGCGGAGGTCTCTCTCCCCCAGCGCGCCGGGCGCGCCGCCCACCGTCACCGACATTGCTGATCCTCCCAGAGGATGGCCGCAGCCCACCCGCGAGCGGGGCACGGCGGATTCGTCACCCCGGGCGGGGCTAAGGTCTGCCGAGCTCCGGGTGGAGCTCGACGTCGCACCAGCGCACGAGGCCGGCGATGCGCGGCTGCCCGTCGTGCCGCCACACCATGGACGGCTTGGTCATCTCGCCGGGCGCGGTCACCCGGCTCGCGCCGAGCACGGCGAGTTCGCGCGCGGTCCGCCGGAACTCCTCGCCGACCGCGCCGAGGCCGACGTTCTGGAAGTGCCCGGCGAACGGGCGCATCGCGTCGACCGCCGAGGCCACGTCCGGCACGGACACGATCCGCGCGACCCGGTTGCCCGCGCCGCTGAGCGGCCGCAGCGCGTCGTCCAGCACCACCGTCCACTCCAGACCCTCGGGCGCCCACACCTCGCTGTCGTCCGAGGTGGCCGCGCGCCACTCGGCGACGAGCCTGCGGTGCTGCAGCACGGTGGCGTCCTGGGCGTCGATCGTCCCGGGTGGGCTGTCCCGCGCCTCCCGCCGCATGGCCGCGGCCAGGTGCTCGGCGATCGCGCGGGCGTGCTCCCGCTGCACCAGGTAGACCTGCGGCGAGAGGCACGCGTGCTGGTCGAAGTCGCTGCAGTCGACGGCGATCCGGCGCGCCACCTCGGCGGCGCCGAGCCGTGCCGCGTACTCGGCGCCGACGATGCCGAACGACAGCTTGTGCCCGTGCTCCTCGTAGAGCTGGTGCGGCCCGACCTTGGCCCGGATGGCCGCGCACGCCTGGTCGCCGCCGTAGGCGATCACGGCGTCGGCCTGGCCGAGCGCCGCCTCCAGCGTGGCCTCGTCGGCGCGGTCCCAGTAGGTGGCCACGACCGCGTCGGCCAGCACCGGCTCCACGTCGTGCAGGGTGCGCAGGAACGCGGCGGTGAAGTGCGGCTCCTTGGCCGGGACCTTGGCGATCACCGAGGCCTTCACCAGCAGGGCGCGCACCAGCGACCGCGCGGGCAGGCCCGGCACGTTGCCGGAGAACACCGCCAGCACGGTGCGCGGCCCGATCGCCGTGGTGCCGCCGCGGAAGCCGTCGAGCACCTCCGGGTCGCCCAGCTCCCGGGTGAGCGCGGCCAGCAGCGAGTCGGCGCGCAGGGTGCCCAGCTCGGCGTCCAGCGCGCGGTCGATCGTCTCCTCCGACATGCCGGTGACCAGGGCCGCGTTGCGGACCGCGGCGCGACGGGCGGTGAAGTCGCGCTTGGCCCACAGGTCCGCGACCGCGTCGACGGCCTCGACGATCCGCCGCACGGGCAGCCGCCGCAGCTCCTCGTGCGCGGTCCGGAGCCCGTCGCCGACCGCGGCCCAGTCGGCGGGTCGCACGCCGCGCCACTCGTGCGGGTCCGACGTGAGGGTGAACGGCACACCGCCGGCCGTCAGCCACCCCGGCGTCCACGACACGCTCATGCCGCGCCTCCCGTCATCTCGTCCAGGGTCAGCGAGCACCCGCGGCTGCTGCCCGCGATCCGGCCCGCGATCGCCACGCCCTCCGGCCCGGCGATGCCGACGTCGCCGGTGAGCAGCACGTGCGGCCGGTCGAGCAAGGACAGGTCGGTGATCTCCAGCAGGCCGCGGCCCTCCGCGAGGTGCTCGCGCGTGCGGGGGTCGCGGACCTTGGGACCGCCCGCCGGGTGGCTGCCCTTGGGGCGTTCGCCGAGCGGACCGACCGGGGTGTCGGAGGCGTCGAAGAGCTGGTTGGCCAGCTCGGTCATGCCGAAGATGTTGCCGTGCCGCTCGATGCCGAAGACCCGGCGCACGGCCGCGTGCAGCTCGTCCACGCGCATGACCCGCGAGCGGCCCTTGAACCCGCCGCCGTCCCACATCTGCGAGCCGGGTGGCAGTTCCCAGCGCCTGCCCTGCGCCTCCAGCGCGTCGCACACGTTGACGAACGCGAAGGTGCCGCCGATGAGCACCACCGGCAGGCCTTCGGCCACCGCGGCGTCCAGGCGCCGCGCCAGCAGGTCGAAGTCCACCCCGTTCCCGCCGATCACGGCCGTGCTGAGCCGGGGGTCGCCGCACGTCCGGGCCATCCGCACCATGTCGAACGCGATCGCCATCTCCGGCGCGGCCTCCTCGGACGGCACGAACGCCAGGACCACCGGGCGCACGCCGTCGACGGGCCGCAGGTGCCGCCGGGCGTTGGCCTCGACGGCGAGCCCCTTCAGCTCCAGGCCGAGCGCGGAGTAGCGGACGGTGCCGCGGGTGCTCCCGGTCGTTCCGCTGGTGCGGAACACCCGGACCGCCGGCGCGTCCGGGAACAGGTGCGGACCTCCGTCCTTGTACGCGGTGTCGGGCACGCCGACGCCCACGCCCACCTGCTTCCAGTACCGGGCGACGTCCGGCGAGTTCGCCACGGCCAGCTCGACCAGCTGCTCGTGGAGGTCGAGCGGGTCGCCGACACCGTCCTGGACGAGCCGTGCCATCTGTTCGAAGAGCCGCGCGACGTGGGGATCGTCGTGGGCAACGGTCATCGAGGAGTCCTCCTGCGGTGAAGATCGGGCTCGGGACAGGTCAGCAGCGGACGGGCGCGTCGACAAGGTCGGTCCCCGGAACGGATCACCGCTGACCGGGGGTTTCGAGGGGCACAGGATGACCCAGCGACGGCCTGCGCAGAACCGAACGAGCGCGTTCCGCTACGGGAAGTGGAACGTCGACCGGTCCTGTCGGTGCCGGCGGGCGGAGGCGGAACGGCCCGGAACGCCTGCGAACGTCTGTGAACGCCCCGGTGCCGCCCGACCGGCGTGCCGGACCGGCGTGCGACCACCGCCGGCCGGCACGTCCGTGACATGCGTCGTGACACGCGTCTGCACGCCCGATGACATGTCCGTCCCGGACCGTCGTCCCCGGACAACAGGGAAAGGGAACGGACATGGAGTACGCATTCGAGGCGGAAGGCCTGGTCAAGCGGTACGGCAAGACGACCGCGCTGGCCGGCGTCGACCTCGCCGCGCGACCCGGGACCGTGCTGGGGGTGCTCGGGCCGAACGGCGCGGGCAAGACGACCGCCGTGCGGATCCTGGCCACGCTGCTGCGGCCGGACGGCGGACGTGCCGCCGTCGGCGGGCTGGACGTGGTGTCGGACGCGGCGCGGGTGCGCCGGCTGATCGGGTTGACCGGGCAGTACGCCTCGGTGGACGAGGACCTGACCGGTGTGCAGAACCTCGTGCTGATCGGGCAGCTGCTCAACCTTCGGACGTCGCAGGCCAAGGCGCGGGCCGCCGAGCTGCTGCGCGACTTCGAGCTCGTCGAGGCGGGCGGGCGGCCGGTCAAGACCTACTCCGGCGGCATGCGGCGGCGGCTGGACCTGGCCGCGAGCCTCGTCGGCCGACCCGACGTGATCTACCTCGACGAGCCGACCACCGGGCTCGACCCGGCCAAGCGGGACGACATCTGGAACGTGGTGCGCACGCTCGTGGCCGATGGCGCGACCGTGCTGCTGACCACGCAGTACCTAGAGGAGGCGGACCTGTTGGCCGACGAGATCTCGGTCATCGACCACGGGCGGGTGATCGCGCACGGCACGCCCGCGGCGCTCAAGCGGATCGTCGGCGGGCAGACCGTGCTGGTGCGGCCCGCGGACCCGGCCCGGCTGGCGGACGCCGCCGCGGTGCTGGCCGAGGTGTCCGGGCACCAGCCGGAGTCGACCGCGCGGGGTGTGGTGACCGTGCCGGTGGACGGCGACGCGGCGTTCACTGAGGTCGTGCGGCGGCTGGACCAGCGGCGGATCTCGGTGACGGAGCTGTCGTTGCGGCTGCCGAGCCTGGACGAGGTGTTCTTCACGTTGACCGGTGAGCACACGGAGGTGGCGGCATGACGACGGTGACGACTTCACCGGTGGCGGCTCGTCCGGCGGAGGCGCCGCGGCCGTTCGCCCTCGTGCGGCACAGCGCGGCGTTGGCCCGGCGGAGTCTGATCAAGACGATGCGGTCGCCGGAGCAGCTGCTGGACGTGACGTTGCAGCCGGTGATCTTCGTGGTGCTGTTCGTGTACCTGCTGGGCGGCGCGGTGTCCGGGTCCACGCACGAGTACCTGCAGCTGCTGCTGCCCGCGATCATGGTGCAGACGACCATGTTCGGCGGGATGGCGACCGGGGTGAACCTGAACACCGACATCGGCAAGGGCGTGTTCGACCGGTTCCGGAGCCTGCCGATCGGCCGGTCCGCGCCGTTGATCGGGTCGGTGCTGGGTGACCTGATCCGGTACGTCGTGGCGGTGGTGTCGCTGCTGGCGTTCGGCACGCTGATGGGGTTCCGGGTGGAGACCGGCGTGCTGCCCGCGCTGGCGGCGTGCCTGCTGGCGATCCTGTTCGCGTTCTCGGTGAGCTGGGCGTTCGTGCTGGTGGGGATGCTGGTGCGGACCTCGGGCGCGGTCCAGGGCATCGGGTTCCTGGTGATGTTCCCGCTGACGTTCGGCACGAGCATGATCGCGCCGGCGGAGACGTTGCCGGGGTGGTTGCGGTCGTGGGTCGAGATCAACCCGGTGACGCACGTGATGGACGCGGCGCGCGGCCTGATGGTGGGTGGCCCGGTGGCCGGTCCGGTGGCGTGGACGGTGGCCTGGTCGGCGCTGTTCGTCGCCGTGTTCGCGCCACTGGCCGTGCAGGCTTACCGCCGTCGCGCCTGACCCGCAGTCCCCGTCTCGGGCGTCCTGAGCGTTCGACCCGGGTGTTCCGAACGCAGGGCACACCCGTTCCGGAGGTTGGCACGCGGGCGGTGGGTGTGGGCTTTCGTGGTCCGCGTCCGGCGCCCGCGTGCGCCCGTGAGGTGGTCAGGTGTCGGGTTGGATCAGGGCGATGGCGTCGGCGCGGTCGAGGGCCGCGCCGGTGGCGTGGGCGAGGTCGTAGGCGGCGTCGCCCACGTCGGCGCGCAGGCGGGCGACGAGGCGGGCCACCTCGGGGTTGCGGGCGTCAGGCGCGCCGCGCAGCTGCTCGGCCGCGCCCAGCGCCCTGGCCGCGTCGGTCGGGTTGCCGAAGTGGGCTTGCACGGCCGCTTGGGCGACCGCGACCCTGGCCAGGACCGGCATGTCCTTGGCCGACATCGCCTGCTCGAACGCCTCGCGGACGGCCACCACGGCCGCCTCGCGGTCACCGCGTTCCACGGCGAGGTGCGCGCGGGATGTCAGGATCCGCGCGTGGAACTGCGGTACCACCAACGGCTCGCCCCGCAGCGACTCCCGCGCGGCGTCGTACTGCCGTTCCGCGTCGGCCAGGTCGCCCTCGTACCGGGCCAGGTCGCCGAGCACGAGCCAGGCGAACGCGACACCGCGCGCCGACCACGGCCGCGACGTCGGCTTGGTCAACGCCAGGCACTCGGCCCGGGCCCGCGCCACGTCGCCCAGCTGCACGCGCGCGGTGGCCAGCAGGATCCGTTCGTGGGCCGCGTCGTCGTCGGCGTCCAGTTCGGACAGCAGCCGGATCGACTCCTCCAGCGCCGCGATCGCCTCCTCGGGCTCGCCGAAGCCCAGGTGCGCCTCGGCCGCGCCGGTCAACGCCTGCGCCAGCGCGAACCGGTCGCCCACCTCGCGCAGCCCGGTGATCGCGGTGGTGACGTCCTCCCGCGCGCCGCGCAGGTCGCCCTCGTTCTCCCGCACCGCGCTGCGCACCATCCACAGCACGGCCCGCGCCCACGGGTCGGGCACCTCCAGCCGCCGGTCCACCGCCGCCAACGCCCGTTCCGCGTCGTCGAGGAACAGCCCGAGCATCGGCTCCAGCAGCACGAGCACCGGGTGTTCCTCGCCGGTGGACTCGGCGACCAGCTCGGCGAGCCGGGCGATGTGGTGGTCGATGTCCGTGAACCCGCCCGTGACCGCGTTGTTGACCAGCAGGAACGCGGACGCGACCTGCCGCGCCGGCGCGGGCGCGTCGCCCGGCACGGACAGCGCGAGGCGCAGCCACGGCACCGACTCGGCCCGGTTGCCGCGCATGGTCCAGAACATGCCCATCGCGGCGGCGAGCCGCACGGCCGTGTCCGCGTCGCCGCTGTCGGCGGCGAAGTGCAGCGCGGCGATCAGGTTGTCCCGCTCGGCTTCCAGCCGGGCGATCCAGGTCAGCTGCTCCTTGCCGCGCAGGTGCGGTTCGGCGGTCTCGGCCAGGTCGCGGAAGTACTCGGCGTGCTCGGCCCGCGCCGCGGCGACCCGACCGCCCTCGGCCAACCGTTCCAGGCAGTACTCGCGGATCGTCTCCAGCATCCGGTAGCGGGCGCCGTCCACGACCTGCACCAGCGACTTGTCGACCAGGGCCGCGAGCAGGTCGAACGCGTCGGCGCCGGCGAGCCGTTCGGCGGCCTCCAGGTCGAGCCCCGCCGGGAACACGGCCAGCCGCCCGGCGAAGTCCCGTTCCGGCTCCGACAGCAGGTCCCAGCTCCACGCCACCACCGCGCGCAGCGTCTGGTGCCGGGGCATGGCGGTGCGGCTGCCGCCGGTGAGCAGGCGGAACCGGTCGTCCAGGCGGGCGGCCAGCTGCTCGACCGACAGCGACCTGAGCCGGGCGGCGGCCAGTTCGATCGCCAGCGGGAGCCCGTCCAGCCGCCGGCACACCTCCGCGACGGTCCCGGCGTTGTCCGGGGTCACGGCGAAGCCGGGCCGCACGGCCGCCGCGCGTTCGGCGAGCAGCCGCACGGCCGCGTCACCGTCCAGCGGCGGCACCGGGCTGACCACCTCCCCGTACACGCCGAGGGGTTCGCGGCTGGTGGCCAGCACGCGCAGCCTCGGGCACCGGCCGAGCAGCTCCTCGGCGAACCGGGCCGCCGCGTCGACCAGGTGCTCGCAGTTGTCCAGCACGATCACGGCCTCGGTGCGCGACAGCACGTCCACCAGGCGGGTCATGGTGTCGACCGGCGCCACGGGCCGGTCGACGGCGCGCTGGTCGCGCAGGCCGAGCGCGCCGAGCACGGCGGGCGCCACGTCGTCCGGGTCGGTCACCGGGGCCAGCTCGACCAGCCACGCGCCGCCGGGCAGCCGGGCCGCGACCGTGGTGGCGAGGCGGGTCTTGCCCGCGCCGCCCGGTCCGACGAGGGTGACCAGCCGGTGGCCCGCGAGCTGCCCGGCGACCCGTTCGACGTCGGCGGACCGGCCGACCAGGCTGGTCAGCGGCAGCCGCAGGTTGCCGGCGCGCGGCTGGTCGGCGGGTTCGGCGCGGAGGATCTCCTGGTGCGTCTCGCGCAGTTCGGGGCCGGGGTCGGCGCCCAGTTCGTCGGCGATCCGGCGGCGGACCTCCTCGTAGGCGGCCAGGGCCTCGGCCGGGCGGCCGGTCGCGACGAGGGCGCGCAGCAGCAGGGCTTGCAGCCGTTCGCGCAGCGGGTGGCGGGCGGCGAGGTCGGTGAGCTCGGCGACCAGGTGCTCGGCCCGGCCGCACGCCAGGTCGGCCGCGGCCCGGTCCTCCACGACGGCCAGCCGCGTCTCGTCGAGGCCCGCGACGTAGCCGACCGCGAACGGCGCGCCCGCCGCGTCGGCCAACGCCGGTCCGCGCCACAGCGCCACCGCCTCCGCAGCCAGCCGGCGCGCGGTGGACGGGTCGCCCGCGGCGAGCGCGGCCCTGGCCTCGCGGGCGAGCCGGTCGAACCGGAGCGCGTCGACGGCGTCGGCGGGCAGGTCGAGCCGGTAGCCGCCGTGCGCGGACCGCAGCACGTCGGAGGGCAGGGCACGGCGCAGCCGGGACACCAGCGACCGGACCGCGGCCACCTCGTCGGCCGGGCGGTCGTCCGGCCACAGCGCGTCGGCGAGTTCCTCGGTGGTGACGACCCGGCCGGCGGCCACCGCGAGCCGGACCAGCAGCGCGCGCACCCTGGCGCCGCCGACCTCGATCGCCGTGCCGTCCGCCGTGACCTCCAGCGGCCCCAACACCCCCACCCGCATGCGATCACTGTGCCACGGCGGCCGGCGCGCGGCGCCGCACCCCACGGCCATTCCCGGCCGCCGGACGCGCGTCGGCACGGCCGGAAATCCGAGCGGTCCTCCCGTAGGGAGGGTCGATCTCGCCCAAGACCGGTCGCTCGGGGTTCACTACGACAAAAAACTTGCACGGTTTTCCGCAATAGTGCGGATAACACTCGGACATCCGACCATTCGTACCGTAACAATGTCAGGGATGCGCTAACGAATGCCCGGAGCAACCGATATCGCCGCTATGGACGAGGATTCCACTCCGGCGGCACGAGTCCCCGCGGCCGAACGCCGGAACACGGCGTCCGAACGCAGGAACCGCGCCACCGCGGACCGAGCAACCACCTGGGGTGCCGGATGAACAGCCGAATGGTCGAACTCGAAGCAGTACTGGCCCGGTCCGCGCCGGACCGGCAGGCGGCCCGCCGCCTCGCGGTGGACCTGGCGCGGTCGCTGGACGCGCTCAGCGCGCGCCGCGACGTGGACCGCCTGCTGCGCTGCGCCGCCGCGCTGACCCGGATCGGCTCCGCCGACGCCGCGGACGCGTTGCTGATCGCCATGCTGGCGCTGGTCGACCCGACCGGGCCGGAGGCGTCACGGGTGCGCGACCTGCAGGCGTTGGCGTCGGTGGCCCGCGGTCGGCGCGAGCCGGGCACGACCGCGCCGCGCCAGGTGCGCCGCAGGCCCCCGACGACGGCGTTCGGCCGCGGCGCGCCGCTGCGCCAGGTGGTCGGCGACTTCCTCGACCCGCTGCCGGTGGCCGACCCGGTCCCGGTGGGGTCGGTGGCGGTGGCCGTGGAGCGGGCGAAACCGAGCGAGACGGGCGCGCTGGAGCTGGCGTTACAGCGCAACGCGGCGGTGCTCGGGTCGAACCACCCGCAGACGTGCGTGCTGCGGCTGAACCTGATGTGCGCGCGGTTCCGGATCGCCCGCGACCACGGTGACGCCGAGGAGGTCGCCGAGTCGTTGACGGACCTGCGCGACGCGACCGACCGGGCGTTGAACGCGCTGGGCGCGCACCACCCGCGGGCGCTGGTGGCGCAGGCGAACCTGGCGTCGGCGGAGTTCGAGCTGGCCAGGGTGCGGCGGTCCGCCGAACGGGCCCGGCTCGCCCTGCCCAGCCTGCGGTCGGCCGCGGACCGCACCGCCACCCGGCTCGGCGCCGACCACCCGCACTCGGTGATCGCGACGTCGAACCTGGCCTCGGCCGAGCTGGAGCTCGCCCACCTCGACGGCACCCGCGGCCAGTCGCAGCGGCTGCTGGACGTGGTGCGCGACGCGTCGATGCGGGCGGTGTCGGCGCTGGGCGCGGACCACCCGGCCGTGCGGGCGCTGGACGAGCAGCGGCGGGCGTGCGAGGCGTTGCTGTCCGGGGTGGGGCCCGATCCGTCGTTCGAGCGGGGGTACGCCTCGTTCGCGGACGCGGGCCGGTCGCTGGCCACCGCGAAGCCGAGCACGCCCGCGGCGCGGCAGCACGTGGCGACGCCGGAGTGGCCGCCGGGCACGTTGCTGGCGCGGCTGCGGGAGAGCAGCCGCCAGGAGCTGATGTCGCTGGGCACCACGGTCCGCTACGCCGCCGACCGGGAGCTCATCGTCCAGGACGCCACCGACACGCACGTGTTCCTGCTGCTCGAAGGCGTGGTGAAGGTGCTGGTCAACGACGCGAGCGGGGACACCGCGGTGCTCACCGTGCGGGTCGCGGGCGACCTGGTGGGCGAGCTGGCCGCCCTGGACCACAAGCCGCGGTCGGCGACCGTCGTGACGTGCGGTGACGTGTCGGCGAAGCTGATCACGAGCGCCGAGCTGCACGGGTTCCTGCACCGCCGCAACGACGGGTTCGTCGAGCTGATCGGCGTCATCGACGACCAGCTGCGGTGGGCCAACCGGCGGCGGCGCGACTTCCTGTCGCACACCGCCGCCGAGCGGGTGGCCCGCGTGCTGGCCGAGCTGGTCGGCGCGCACGGCCGCCAGGAGGTCGGCGGGTGGGTGCTCGGCATCCCGTTGACCAAGGTGGAGCTGGCCTCGATCGCCGGGATGAAGCCGCGCACGGCCGAGAAGGCGTTCGCCGACCTGCGCAAGGCCGGTGTGGTGGTCAGCCACCTGCGGCGCGACGTGGTCGTGCCCGACCTGGAAGGGCTGCGGCGGTTCGCGCGGTTGTGAGCGGCGCTTACGCGGTGAACCAGCCGTCGATCAAGGGGTTGCGGAAGGTGCGGGTGGGGTCGAGCTCGTCGCGCAGCCGCGCGAACCGCGCCCACTGCGGGTACCGCTCGCCGGGGTCGGCCAGCTCGAACAGCTTGCCCCAGTGCGGGCGGGGGCGCCACGGGCTCAGCGCCGCCTCGATCTTGCGGAGCACGGCGCGCACGGCCGCGTCGTCCGGGTGCCAGGTGAAGTGGAACGCCACGCTCGGCCGCTCGTGCACCGGGCTGAGCCACTGGGTGTCGGCGGCGATCGTGCGGACCTCGGAGGTCAGCAGCACGGGCGCGATCTCGGCGGACAGGTCGTTGAGCGCCCGCAGCGCGTCGGCCGCGTGCTCGCGGGCCACGAAGTACTCCGACTGCAGCTCGCGGCCGACGCTCGGGGTGAAGTCGGCGCGGAAGTGCGGCAGCCGTTCGTGCCACGGGCCGGGGACGCCGAGCTGGGTCGTGCAGTGCAGGGCGGGCTGGCCGGGCACCGGGTGCACCGGCTCGGTGGCGGGCGTCGCGCCCGTCCAGGTCAGGTCGTGCCTGGTGTCGGTCGTGCGGTGCTTGGCGAACACGTGGGCCACGCCCTGCCACGTGGTGAAGGCGCTGACGCTATAGGCGCTGCCGAACACGGCGTCCACGTTCTCGACCAGGGCGTCGAACGGCATGTCCCGGTACACCCGCTGCTCGACGTCGAAGGTCGGCACGACGTCCAGCTCGACGGCCACCACGACGCCGAGCGAGCCGAACGCCACCACGGCGCCGTCGAAACCGGCGTCTCCCCTGGTCAGGGTGTGGATGGTGCCGTCGGCCGCGACGAGGTCGAGCGAGCGGACCAGGCCGGCGAGCGAGGGGATGTCGTTGCCCGAGCCGTGGGTGGCGGTGGCGCACGCGCCGATGATCGTGATGTGCGGCAACGACGGCATGGCGGGCAGGGCGAGGCCGGCGGCGTGCAGCCGTTCGGCGAGGCGGGCCAACCGCGTGCCGGCGCCCACCCGCACCGCCCCGTCGCCGACCTCGAACACCTCGGGCATCCGGTCGAGGCTGATCAGCGTGCCGTCGGTGTCGGCGATCGTGCTGAACGAGTGCCCCGCGCCGACCACGCGTGCCGCCCCGGCCGACCTGACCACGTCCTGGAGTTCGTCGACGGACGTGGGGTGCGCGGTGCGCGCGGCGGAAAAGGTGAAGTTGCCTGCCCAGTTGGTGCTCACCGGGCAGATTCTGCCCCATCGCCACCGGGACGCCGCCGGTCGACCAACTCCACCTCGCCCGACTCCCTCCGCCCGCAGCCACCGCCCGCGATCACCGCCCACCGTCCCGATTACCGGGCGGGGCGGAACGGAATCCGGGTGCTCGCCGTCCCACGCGGGGAGGTGCCGAGATGCTGCGCTACCTGACGGTCGTGGGTGCGTTGTGCGCCGCGTGGGCGCCGTTCCGGTCGGGCGGGGTGCCCCGGCCGGAGGCGGACGTGACGGTGATCGGGTTGGCGGTGGGCGTCGTGCTCGCGGCCGCGTTGGCGGTGGGCGGCGGACGGTCGGCCCGGGTGTTCGCGGCGGTGGCGGGTGCCGGGTCGGCGGGCGCGGTGTGGTGGCTCCTGGTGTCGGATCTGCTGATCGGCTTGACCGGCGACGACCTGCCGGTGTTGGCGGTGGGTTCGCTCGCGGTGGCGGTCGGCGCGATCGGGTTGGCAGGACAGCGCCCGCAGCCGGTCGACGGCCCGGTGAACCAGCCGGCGCCGGTCGGCTCAGGGCAACCTGCCCCGCCGATCCGGAGTTCAGCGGAACACCAAGCGCCGGTCGCGGATGCCGCAGAGCACCCAGCCGGATCAGCCGGAACCAGGCCAGGACCGCAGGCGCAGCCGGCCGAAGACGATGCAGCGCAATCGACCGAGGGCGAGCCGGTGGCGTCCGGCGATCACGTGCCCCGGCAGGCCCGGTCCGGTGGGTGGCGGGTTCGGCCCGTCGGGGTGCTCGCGGTGGTTGTCGTCGTGGTGGCGGCGTTCCTGGCGCCGGTGGGGGCGCAGGCGGTGATCGTTCGGTCCGAGACGCGGGATGCTCGGGGGTTTCCGGCCGAGCCCTTGGTGGAGCAGCCCGGTGGGCGGCAGTGGGCTTGGCAGCCGCCCGCCGACGTGGTCGAGGTCGTGCCGGTCCTGCACGGGGTCGTTGTGGCCACCCGGGACGGGGCCGTGGTGGCGTTGAACGGCGCCGACGGGCGGGTGGAGTGGCGGTACGCGCGGCCCGGCGCGCCGATCGGCTCGTTGGTGGCGTCGATCGACCGGCGGAGCGTCGTGGTGTCCTTCCGGTCCGTGCACGACACGAGGGCGCAGTCGGTGGTGGTGCTGGACGCGGACACCGGCGCACCCCGGTTCGAGATGGTGGTCCGGTCGGTGCTGGTGGAGACCGACCAGGTGATGCCCGGCACGCGGATGTTGACGGTGCGCGACCAGGAGGTGATCACCGGCTACGACCTCGGCGACGGCGGGTCTCGGTGGCACTGGTCGCCGCCCGCCGGTTGCACGTCGTGGTTCGGGCAGGTGGCGTGGGGCCGCACGACCGTCCTGGTGCCGGTGGAGTGCGCGGACACGTTGGGTGTCACCGCCCTGGACGAGGCGACCGGTCGGGAGCGGTGGCGGCACGAGGTCCGGCGCGGTGACGCGAACGGCGAGCGGCAGGACATCCGGCTGCGGGCCACGCCGGACGGCGCCGTCGTGCTCTTCCAGACGTTCGGCGCGCGGGACACGCCGGACGCGGTGCCGAACGGACTGCTCGACACCGAGACCGGACGGGTGCTGACCCGGCCGGAACGACCGTGGACCGTGCGCGCCGATGCCGGAGTCACGCCCTTGGTGGAGCAAGCGGAAGCCGGTCAGGTCACCGACCTCCTCGCGCTCGACCCGACCACCGGCGCGACCACACCGCTGTCGATCGAGGCCTGTCCCCGGCGCACGGCGGACCTCACCACGCGCACCACCTACGTGCGCGCGTGCGAGGACAACGGCCGTGAGCTGACCGTGGTGACGCAGCCGTTGGACGGCTCGCCGCCCACGTCCACGCCGGTCCGCCTCGACGGCTCGGGCTCGCGTGGCCGCCGGGACGTCCGGCTCGTCTCCGCCCCCGGCGCGATCGTGGTCACCCGCACGACGTTCGGCGGCACGCCCGCCCCTGTGGTCGGCCTGAGGGGCTGACCACCATCACGCGAGCCCACCGCTGATCGCCAGCCGATTGCAGACGCCGACCACCGCCGCGACCCACACGACCGTCAGCGGCACGCCCACCCCGCACGACGGTCGGCGGCACACCCTCCCCGCACGTTCAGCAGCACGCCCGGCCCGATGGACGGTCTGAAGGGCTGACCACCGTCACCCGAGCCGGGCGCTGATCGCCAGCCGGTTGTAGGCGTTGACGACGGTCGCCACCCATACGACTTGCTGTGTTCGCACCTCGCCCACGGCGTGGATGGCCGCGTCGAGGACGGAGTCCGGCACGCGCCCGTCGTGCACCAGGGTCACCGCCTCGGCCAACGCCACCATCGCCCGTTCCGGCTCCGTGAACGCCGGGTCGGTCCGCCACGAGGAGACGTCACGCGTCTCCCCCGCCGCCACGGCCGCGTCGCCGTGCAGCCGGATGCAGTAGGTGCACCCGTTGAGCTGCGAGCACCGCAACCGCAGCAGTTCGACGAACCCGACCGGCAGGTCCACGTCGTCCACGGCCTTGGTCAACGCGCCCAACGCCGCGAACCCCGGCCCGGCGAACGGATCAAGTCTCATCGACACCACCTTTCAAGAGAATCCCGGAACATCCCTCACCCCGGCCGCGTGCCGACCGACCGCCGGCCACGTCAACCCGGAAGGCCCAGCGCCTCGACCCCCGGCCGTTCTGCACCGTGCCGTTCGGCCGCCAGCCGGGTGACGGTGGCGAGGCAGACCTTCCCCGTCCGGCCCAGCGGCAGTTCCGGCACCACCACCAGGCGTTCGGGCAGCTTGCGGCGGCTCAGGCCGCGGTCGAGCAGGAACGCGGTCAGCTGCCCGAGCGACGGCGCGGGTCGGCCGGGGCGCACGGCCACGCACGCGCACAGCCGCTCACCGAGGTCGGCGTCCGGCACGGGCACGCACGCCACCTCGGCCACCTCGGGGTGCCCGTCCAGCGCCCGTTCCACCTCGGCCGGGCTGATGGTGTACCCGCCGCGGATCACCACCCGCTTCAGCCGGCGCACCACGTGCAGGGTGCCGTCGGCGTCGATGAACCCGGCGTCGCCGGTCCGCACCCAGCCGCCCGGCAGGCGGTGCCGCCGGTCCAGCTCGGGCGCGTCGACGTAGCACAGCGGCGTCATCGGCCCCAGCGCGCAGATCTCGCCGTCCACCACGCGGATGTCGGTGACCGCCGGGTCGGGCCTGCCCACCCCGTGCTCCGGCGTCGCCGTGTGGCAGTTCACGCCGTCCGACGACCCGTAGATGTTGATCACCGGGCAGCCGAACGCCGACCGCACCGCCGCCGCCGTCCCCGGCGTCAGCACGTCGCCGCTCGACACCACCGCCCGCACCGACGTCGTGTCCACAGTGGACGCCAGCGCCGCCATCCGCCGCAGCATCGTGGGCACGCCGAACACATGCGTCGGCCGGTGCTCCGCCACCACGCGCAACGCCGACGCCGCGTCGAACCGCCGCACGAGCAGCACCGTCCCGCCCAACCGGCACAGCGTGATCGCCGCCCCGAACGACCCGAACGCCGACGCCAACGGCACCAGCACCAGGTCGCGCGGCACCGCCGTGGCGCCGTGCACCGCCCGCACGTAGTTGCCCCGACCACCGGCGAACGCGTTGTGCGAGTAGGCGACCAGCTTCGGCGCGGACTCCGACCCCGACGACACCAGGATCCGCGCCGGAGCCTCCGGGTCGACCGCCACCGGCGACCACGGCGGCGCCTCCCGGACCGGGTCGGAAGCCGCCAGCAGAGCCTCCGACACGTCCGTGATCACCGTGCTCACCACCGGCGAACCCGTGCCCGCCACCGGCGACACCCCGTCGGGCAGGTGCACCGCCACACCGCCGACCGCCGCCACCGCCAGTTCCGCCACCACCCCCTCTCTCCCGTTCGGCACGTCGACACCGATGATGTCGGACGGGCCATAACCACGGAGTAACCTCGCCTGCCACCTCACCGCCCGGTCCAACGACGCGTAGTCCAACGAGCCGGCGGAGTCGATCACCGCCGTCCGCCGGGGGTGCGCGGCCACCCGCTCCCGGAACAACGAGTACAGGTCCCGGTCCGGGCAGTGACCGGCCGCCACCCAGGACCGGCGCAGCGCGGCGGGCACCAGGTCCCGCACCACCACCCCGGTCGACGACGTCCACGTCATCCGAACTCCCAAGCCGACCTCGGCACCACGCACCCGTCCGCCACCAGGGCCCGCGAGAACCGCCGGTCCCGCGCCAACCCCGCCAGGTCCGTGCACACCGGCACGCTCAACGGCGCCGTGCACCGCCGCGTCGCCCGCGCGTTCAGCCGAGAGGCCGCCGACAGCAGCGACGACGCCACCGACTGCCCCGTCCCCGACCGGATCCGCCCCGCGAGGGCGTCCACGACACCGCGGGCGCACACCACGCCGCCGAACACGTCCACGATCGTCATCAACGACGGCGGCACCCCGGCGTGGGCCTGCACCACGAAGTCCGTGCCCAACGGCGGTCGCGGGCCCAGGGCCTCACCCCAGCCGGACGCGTGCGCGTACACGATCCCGGGCCGCACCCTGGCCACGTCCCGGGCCCGCAACGACCAGGCGGCGGCCTTCCCCGGCCCCCAGTTGTGCAGGAACACGTCCGCGCCCGAGGCCAGCTCCAGCAGCTCACGCCGCCCGGCCACGGTCGCGAGGTCCACGGTCACGACCCGTTTGCCGCGGTTCAGCGCGTGGAACCGGGCGGACACGTCACCGGCCATCGGCGGCACCCCGCGCAGCGGGTCCCCGCCCGGCGGCTCGACCCGCACCACGGACGCGCCCAGCTGCCACAGCAGGTGCCCGGCCATCGGCCCCTGCACCCGGCGGCACGACTCCAGCACCACCATCCCCGACAACGGCAACGCGCCCGCGCGCGGCGACCCGACCGGCCCCGCACCCGCGCCCAACGGCCGCACGACGTACGGCGGCACGTCGTCGACCGCCCGGTGCGCGACCCGCACCAACGTCATCCCGGTCGACGCGGCGACCCGTTCCAGCCGCACGATCGGCAGCCGCGCGGTCAGCCCGGTCAGCTCCGGCGGCAACGGGCACGTCGCCGTGGCGAACCGGTGCTGGAAGGGCCGCCACGCCGACGCCACCACGCCCGCGTCGGCGTCCAACGCCGCCCAGAACCGCCGCCACACCTCGGCGTCCAGCGCCTCGACCTCGAACGCCACCCCGTCCGCGGACAGGAACGGCGGCCCGCCGACACCCGCCGGCACCGGGTCCGGCTCGTCTGCGGTGGCCGCCGCCAGGTACTGCGACACCGCCAGCAGCGCCGCCTGCGCGACCGACGTGGACACCGCCTCCAGCGGGACACCGCGCGACCGCGCCACGTCCAGCGCCGACACCCCGATCGCGTCGAGTTCGGCGGCCACGATCGAGGCGTAGTCCAGGCCGAGCGCCGTCGGCCGCCCGAACCGCCTGCCGTGCACGTGCATGATCCCGCACGCCGCCTGCACGTCCAGCTCACCGCCCAGCGGCAGGTCCACCGGCCCGGACCACGGCACCGCCGTCAACGTCGACGTCATGCCGACCGCCCGGGAACGGCGCGGACGACCGCCGTGGGCGGGAACCCCGACGCCCGCCACCGGTGGAGGTCACCGGGCTCGTGGACCGGGGACACCTCGGTGACGTGCGCGTGGCCGAACGCGGAGGTGGTCACGTCCACCGCCCGCTGCCGTGGGTCTCGGCGGTGCCGGCCAGCCGGGTGAGCAGGTCGAGCCTGCGCACCTTGCCGGTGCCGGTGCGCGGCACCTCGTCCCAGGCCAGCACGTGCGGGTCGGCCATCGGCGGCAGGTCGGCCACCGCCCGCCGCCACGCCACCGGGTCCAGCGGACCGGACGTCACCAGCACCGGGATCGGCGGCCTGCCGGGCGTGCCGAGCACCACGCACTCGACCACCTCGGGCAGCCGGTCCTCGACCAGGTCCTCCACCCGCAGGCAGCTCAGCCCCGGCACGGCGTCCACCTCGCGGTCCAGCAGCCGCACCGCGCCGCCGCGGGTCAGCACCCCGAGGTCGCCGGTGTTCCACCACGGCCCGGTGTTCTTGGCGTGCCACCGGTCCTGCTCGCCGACGTACCCGGCGCAACGGGCCGCCGTGCGGGCCAGCACCAGGCCGCTGTGCCCGCGCGGCACGGGCGTGAGCGTCACCGGGTCCACCACCCGCAGCCGGGTCCGGCCGGGCACCGGACGTCCCAGGTCGCGGGCGTCGGGCGAGCGGTCGAGCGCGCGGCGGGTGAGGAAGCGGAACGTCAGCGGACCCGTCTCGGTCTGGCCCCAGCCCTGCATCCACAGTGGACGCCTGCGCCGGGAGGCGTGCAGCATCGCCCGGATCACCGGCGGGTGCATGGCGTCGTAGGTGCTGACGAACAGCCGCACGTCGCGGAACGGGTTGTCCGGTCGCGCGGCCGGCGGCTGCCACCGCACGTAGGCCGACGGCAGCGCCTCCACGGTCGTCGGCCGGTGCCGGGCCAGCACCGGTGCGGCCGACTCGGGGTCGCTGAGCAGCACGACCTTGCGCGGCGCGAGGCAGAACACACTGGCCGTCCAGCAGAACGTGCGGCCGTGCGCGTAGGAGCTCGCGTTGGCGACCACGTCGTCACGGCGCACGCCGATCACGGGCCAGCGCACCGCCTCGAACCGGGCCAGCCGGTGCACGATCGTGCGGGTCGTGTGCACCACGAGCTTGGGCACACCGGTCGTGCCCGAGGTGTGGTTGATGATCAACGGGTCGTCGTCGTGCCTGCGGCGGGGTGCGGGCACGCGCGCGCCACGCACGTCGTCCAACGTCAACGCGCCCGGCACGGGCGAGCCCAGCGACAGCACCCGCCGCGCCAGTCCGACCGGCGGCACGCGGTCGGTGACCAGCACCGCCGGGTCGAGCCGCTTGAGCAGGATCTCCAGCACGTCGTCGGGGAGGTGGCCGGACAGCAGCGCGGGCACCGCGCCGATCCGCACCGCCGCGCACGCGAGCAGGTCGTAGTCGTAGTGGTTGCGCTTCACCACCGCGACCCGGTCGCCGCGCCGCGCGCCCGCCTCGTACAGCCAGGCGGCGGCCTCGCGGACCAGCCCGGCCAGCTGCGGCACGGTGTAGTCGACCCCCGGCCCGTACCCGGCGGGGAGGATGTCGAACGGCCGGTCCAGGTGCACGGTGGTGTGCGTGCCGCGCGCCGCGACCTCGTCGAACAGCGTGCCCATGTCGTGCGGCTTCATGCGGGTTGCCTCCTCGTGCCGGTCCCCGGGGACGCGGCGTGGACCCGTGCCGCGGCACGGCGGCCGGCTCGCACCGCCGCCTCGCTGCACGGGGTCAGGGTCACCCAGTCGCCCGCGTGGTCCACGACCCCGCCGAGACGGGACGCGAACTCGCCGCGCAGCGCCAGGGCGTGCGGTGTGGCTTCGGGCAGGCCGTGGCGGAACCGGTGGACGACCGACCCGGTCACGGCGGCACGCAGGCCGGGCACGAACCGCTCGGCCTCGGCGGCGAGCGCGGACACCACGTCGTCGTCGGTCGCGTCCAGCAGCGCCGGTGCGACGGCCGGGGCGGCGATCACGGTGACCAGGCCGCGGCCCTCGGGCGCGCGGTCGGGGTGCTTGAGGTGGTCGAACAGCACCACCGACACCGACGTGCTCTCCGACCGCGGCACGGCCAGGAGGTACACCTCCGACTCCAGGCGGCGGTCGAGCATCAGGTGCAGCTTCACCATCGGGGTGAACGTGCAGGCGTCCAGGAACGACCGCTCGTGCTCCGGCGGGTTGACGTAGAGCCGGCGGGCGACGGGCGCGGGCACGGCCAGCACCACCGAGCGGGCCCGCCACTCGGCGCCGTCGCCGGTGATCCGGGCGTACCCCGGGCCGGCCAGGACCTCCCGCACCGGGAACGACGTGGTCACGTCGAGCGGTGCGGCCAGCGCGCGGGCCACCACGTCCATGCCGCCGTCGTAGGTGCGCCACGCCGTGGCGGGGCCGATCGCGCCGAGCAGGGCCAGGAACGGCGCGGCGGCCGAGCGTTCCGGCTGCCACCCGAAGAACCCCGACACCACCGGCTGGCACAGGTACTCCAGCACGTCGGGGTGCTGGGGCGCGCAGAACTCGGCGACGGTGGCCGTGCCCACCCGGGACGCCTCGGGCCGTTCGGTGTCGAGCCCGCTCCTCTTCGCCAGGCCGCGCGTGGCGCGCGCGAAGTCCAGCCGGGCCCGCACGGACAGCCCCGCCCCGGTGACCAGGCCCGACGGGTGCGCCAACCCCCGCCGCACCCGCCCGCCGCGCCACACGCCGAGCTGCCGTCCGATCCTGGGCACGTCGTCGAGGCCCAACCGCCGCAACAGCTCCCACGTGTGCGGGTAGCCGCGGGCGGAGATCTGCTCGGCGCCGGTGTCGACCACGAACCCGGACTCGTGGCGCGTGGCCATCCGGCCGCCGACGTGGTCGGCGGCCTCGAACACCCGCACCTCGCGCCCCGCCCGCGCCAGCTCGTGCGCCGCGGCCAGCCCGGCGATCCCCGCGCCGATCACCGCCACGTCGAGGTCCATCACCGCACCACCAGGTTCACCACGACGAGCGTCACCACGGTGACCCGGTGCACGTCGATGCCGATCCGCCGGGCGCGCAGGATGTCGCCCTCGCCGAACCCGACGCGCAGCTGCCTGGCGCGCAGCAGGATCGTGGGCAGCAGCGCGAGCGGGAACCACCACGGGCCGCCGACCAGCGGCAGGGCCAGGACCAGCAGGAACTCGCACGCCGAGACCGCGCGGACGAAGCGCCGGTTGCCGGCGGGCGAGGTCAGCGCCGCCACCGTGGGCCGGCCGACCCGCCGGTCGCCCGCCACGTCGTTGGTGTTGGAGTAGACGCCGAACAGCAGCGGCCCGAGGCCGAAGATCAGGGCCTGCACGACCACCACGCCGTCGATCCGCCCGGTGACCAGGCCGTACGGCGCGAGCACCAGGGCCCACCCCAGCGCGGCCAGGAAGAACTCCTGGAAGCCGTGGTAGCTCAGCTTCACGCCCCACGAGTACTGCAGGGCGAAGAAGTAGGTGACCGCCACCAGCACGACCGTCCACACCGGACGGTGCGGCGCGAGGGCCAGGGCGCCGAGCCACACCGCCGCGCCGACCGCGGCGGTGATCAGCGCGAACCGCAGCACCTGCGGTTCGGTGAGCGTGCCCGCGACCAGCGGTTTGCGGTCGAGCTTGCGGGCCGGCGCGTCCGGCGCGTAGTTGGCGGTGTCGCTGCCGTCGCGGTAGCCGGTGAGGTCGTCCAGCGCGACCATCGCGACGATCACGAACACCTCGCCGACCAGGAACACGCCCATGGTGGTGAGCACGCCGACGTCCAGCCGCAGCGCGGGCGCGAGCAGCGCCCACACCACCAGGACGCCGAGGTAGTAGTCGACGATGTCGAGCTTGGCCAGCTTCACGTACGCGCCCCTGGACCCGGGCGCGATGGCGGTGGTCATTCGAGGTCTCCTCAGCCGTGTGCGCCGGACGCGGCCGCGAACCGGCACACCTCGTCGGCGATGTGTTCCACCTGCGCGTCGGTCAGGTGGGGGTGGATGGGGATGGCCAGTTGGCGTCGTGCGGCGGACGCGGCGGCGGGCCAGTCGCGGCCCGGCTGGGCGTGCCCGGCGAACGCGGGCTGGCGCGGCAGCGGCGCCGGGTAGTAGACGTGCGAGCCGATGCCGTGCGCGGCCAGGTGGTCGCGCAGCGCGTCACGCCGGTCGGCCAGCAGCGAGTAGACGTAGAAGCAGCGCCCGTCCCGTCCCGGCGGAGGGGCGAGCACGCCGCGGCCGGCGAGGTCGGCGAACCGCGAGGTGTAGTACTCGCCGATCCGCGCCCGCCGTGCCAGCCGGTCGGGCAGGGTGGCGAGGCGGCGCAGCTGGAAGGCGGCCATCACCTCGTCGAACCGGCTGTTGTAGCCGATCCGGTGGTGCACGAACCGGTGCGTGCCGTCCTGGCCGTGGTTGCGCAGCATCCGGACCTCGCGGGCCAGCGCCGGGTCGCCGGTGACGACCATCCCGCCCTCGCCGGGCATCCCGAACGTCTTGACCTGCACGAACGAGAACACGCCCGCGTCGCCCCAGGTGCCGGCGGCGCGGCCGGCGAGCACACCGCCCTGCCCGACCGCGGAGTCCTCCAGCAGCCGCGCGCCCGCGTCGGTGGCGATCCGCCGCAACGCGGGCATGTCCGCCATCACCGAGAACACGTGCGCGGGCATGATCACCTTGGTGCGCCCGGTGACGAGCTTGTCCACCTCGGCCGGGTCGACGACCATCGTCCACGGGTCGACGTCGGCGTAGACCGGCGTCGCGCCCAGGACCGACGGCGCGGACGCCAGCGGCGCGCACCCGTAGGCGGGCACGATCACCTCGTCGCCCGGACCGACGCCCATCGCGTGCAGCACCAGCGTCAACGCCGCCGTGCCGCTGCCGCACGCCACCGCGTCGGCGACGCCGAGCGAGTCGCGCAGCACCGCCTCGAACTCCGCGGTGCGCGTGCCGAGGATGAACCGCTGGTCCGGCGTGAGGCCGACTTCCTCCACCACCTCCAGCAGCAGGTCGCCGTCGAACAGGTCGGGCGGGAAGAACGGGATCGTCACGCGCGCTCCCCGAGGTAGAAGGAGCGGATCGCGGCGCACACCCGGTCGACGTCGCCGAGCGGCAGGTCCGGGTACAGCGGCAGCGCGAGGGTGCGGCGGCAGGCCTCCTCCGCGCGGGGGAAGTCGCCGGGCCGGTGGCCGAGGTGCGCGAAGCACGGTTGCAGGTGCAGCGGCGTCGGGTAGTAGGTCTCCGTGCCGATGCCGCGCCCGGCCAGGTGCGCGGCCAGTTCGTCGCGCCGGTCCACCTCGACCGCGTACACGTAGAAGACGCCGCGCACGCTCCCCCGCCGCGGCAGCACGGACGGCAGCTTCCGCACGCCCGGCACGCCGGCCAGGCCGTCGGCGTACCGGCGCGCCAGCACCGCGCGGCGGCGGATGTCGGCTTCCAGCCGGTCCAGCTTGGCCAGCAGCACGGCGGCCTGGACGTCGTCCATCTTGCTGTTCACCCCGACCGCGCCGGCGCCGGTGGAGATGCCGGGGAAGTTGTCGATCGTGCGGCCGAACCGGCCGTGGTGGCGCAGGGCGCCCGCGGTCTCGGCGACCACCGGGTCGTTGGTGATCACCGCGCCCGCGTCGCCGAGCGCCCCGAGGGTCTTGGTCGGGAAGAACGACAGCACTCCCCCGGCGCCGAACAGGCCCGCGTGCACCCCGTCGTGACGCATGCCGATCGCCTCGGCGCTGTCCTCCACGACGGTGAGGTCCAGCCGGCGGGCCACCTCGGCCAGACCGGTCAGGTCGGCGAGGTGGTGGAACAGGTGCACCGGCATGACGAACCGGGCGCGCGGACCGGCGACGGCGGCGACCGACGCCGGGTCGAGCCCGTAGCCGTCCGGCTCGATGTCGGCGAACACGGGTTCGCCGCCCGCGAGCACCACTGAGGACGCCGACGCGATGAACGAGAACGCGGGCACGACCACCTCGTCGCCGGGACGCAGCCCGCACGCCCTCAACAACAACACCAGCGCGTCCGTGCCGCTGTTCACGCCGACGACGTGCGCGGCCCCGGTGTACGCGGCCAGCGCCCTTTCCAGCTCCAGCACTTTCCGCCCGTGCGAGTACTTGCCGTTACTGATGACTTCCACAATGTGCCGTCGCGTTATCGGCCACAATCCGGAAAATGTCGCCGATTGCGTGAAGAATGGCACGGTCAGCGCACTCACCTCCGCGGTCACCGCTTCCGGGGGTGAGCGTATGGCAGGTCACCGGGCCGGCGGCCGACCACCGGCCAGTTCACTCTTCCTGGTCAACTCGCCCTCGTGGAGTTGACATACCTTCGCGATTGGGACAACGTCGGGGCCATCAATTGCGAGCTGACATCGCTCATTCCCGATGCCTTCGAGACCGGACGAGACAAGACGGGGCTCAATAGTGCGCACACTCGTCGTGGGACTGGGCCGAGCCGGTGCGGAACTGCACCTGCCGGTGCTGGCCAGGGCGCGGACCTCGGTCCGACAGCTGTTCGACGACCGACCCATCGTGGCGTGCGACCCGCGGCGGCTGCCCGCGGAACGACCCGGCCTGGCGATGGTGGGCAGCCTGGCCGAGGCCGCCACCCTGCTGGACCCGGGCGACACGGTGGCGCACGTGTGCACACCGCCGTCCGTGCGCGCCGAGGTGATGACCGAGCTCGCCGAACGCGGGTTCCGCAACCTCGTCGCGGAGAAGCCGCTCGCCGCCGACACCGACGACCTGGCCAGGGTGATCCGGCTGCGCCGCAAGTACGGCCTGCGGATCGCCGTGGTCGAGCCGTGGCTGACCAGCTCGCTGACCTCGCGGCTGATGGAGCTGGTGCGCGGCGGCACGCTCGGCGAGCCGAAGTCGATCTCGATCGTGCAGAACAAGCCGCGCTTCCGCCGGTCGCTGACCAGGCCGAGCCACCTGACCGCGTTCGACGTGGAGCTGCCGCACGGCGTGGCCCTGGCGCTGCGGCTGGCGGGCAGCGCGCGGGTCACGCACGCGGCCGGCTACGACCTGACCGTGGGCGACGTGGTGGTGCCGCGGATGGGCGGCGCCCGGATAGGGCTGCGGCACAACAGCGGCGTGCGCACGGAGATCAGCTCGGACCTCACCTCGCCGGTGCGGGAGCGCCGCATCACGGTGGAGTTCGAGAAGGGCAGCGCGGTCGGCCACTACGCGGTGAGCGACGACGACGACCACGCGCAGCTCACCGTCACGCTCAACGGGCGGCGCGAGCACGAGGTGCTGCGCGACGACTCGCTCACCGAGTGGGTGCTGCGCGCCTACCGGCTGTTCCACGCGGCGGGCGACCAGCACGCGCGGGGGTTCTCGTTCGCCACGGACGTGGTGCAGCTGCTGTCGGTGGCCAAGAACATCTGCGCCGAGCCGGTGATCCCCGCCGCGCGCGGCGAGGTCTCACCCGGCCCGGTGGCCGCGCATGTCCGCTGAGCCGGTGCTGGCGGGCATCGCGGACGAGGCCGCGCCGGACCTGGCGGGCCAGTTGGCGGTGCTCGCCGAGCTGGGCTGGACGCACCTGGAGCTGCGCACCGTGGACGGGCGGGCGGTGGCGGACCTGGACGACGACGAGTTCGCGGTGGTGGCGAAGGAGCTGGCGGCGCGGGGTGTGGGGGTGGTGTGCCTGGCCTCGCGGATCGGCGGGTGGGCGCGGCCGATCAGCACGCCGTTCGAGGACGACCTGGCCGAGCTGGACGTGCTGCTGCGCCGCTGCGCCGCGCTGGGCACCCGGTACGTGCGGATCATGTCCTACCCGAACGCGGGCCTGTCCGAGCGGCGGTGGCGCGACCGGGTGATCACGCGGGTGTCGATGCTCGCCGAGCTCGCCGGGGCGGCGGGGGTCGTGCTGCTGCACGAGAACTGCTCCGGCTGGGCGGGCGCGAGCGCGGCGCGGGCGCTGGACCTGCTCGACGCGGTGGACAACCCCGCGTTGAGGCTGCTGTTCGACACGGGCAACGGCGTCGCGCACGGCTACGACGGGTACGCGATGTTGTGCGAGGTGGTCGCGCACGTCGAGCACGTGCACGTGAAGGACGCGTCGGGTGACCGGTTCGTGCTACCCGGTTCGGGTGACGCTCGGGTGGCCGACTGCGTGGAGTTGTTGCGCGCCAGTGGTTATCGGGGCGCGTGGTCGTTGGAGCCGCACGTCTCGCTGCGCCCGCACGAGTCGGGCGCGCTCGCACCGGACGCGGCGCCCGCGTTCGTGGCGGCCGGTCGGGCGATGGCCGGGCTGGTGCGGTGATCGGACCCTGGGCGGCGAGGGGAGCCGTGCGGTGATCGGCGAGGACCGCGACCTGTTGCTGCGGCTGCTGGCGATGCCGACCGCGGGTCCGCTGGAGACCACCGACGAGGTGTGCCTGTGGGACGCGGTGCACGCGTACTCGGAGGCGGCCGAGTGCTTCGGGATGCGCACCGTGCACCTGGGTCCGGCGCGGGAGGCCGACGTGCTGCGGCACGACGTGCCCTCCGTGGTGCGGGAGGCGATCGCCGAGGACCCGGACTTCCTGGCGCGGCAGCCGAACCTGGTGCTGCGGGTCGGCCAGGCCGAGCCGGTGGTGATGTTCAACGTGCACCTGGACACGGTCGCGCCGTTCGAGCCGGCCGGGTTCGACGGCGTCCGGTTCCACGGCCGCGGCGCGATCGACGCCAAGGGGCCCGCGGTGGCGCTGCTGGCCGGTGTCCGTGCCGCGATGACCGATCCGGCGGTCGGGCGGGACGTGAGCGTGCTGATCCAGGCGGTGTCCGGCGAGGAGGGCGGCGCGATGGGCGTGTTCGGCACCCGTCCGCTGGTCGAGGCCGGGTACCACGGCAGCCTGAACGTGTTCTGCGAGCCGACCGGCCTGCGCTACCTGCCCCGCTCGACGGCCGCGATGACGGCGTGCGTGCAGGTGCGCGGCGAGGACGCGATCGACGACCAGCCGCAGGCGGGGCACAACGCGTCCGTGCTGCTCGGGTTCCTCGCCCAGCACCTGGCGGGCGCGCTGGCCGGGCGGGTGCCGGACGGCCAGGTGTGCGTGGCCGGGCTGCACACGGGCCGGATGCACAACCGCGTGTACGGCGGCGGCGAGCTGCTGCTGAACCTCTCCTACGGCAGCACGGCGTCCGCGCGGGTGCTGGCCGTGGCGCTGGACGCCGCGCTGCGGGAAGGGCTGGCCGAGTTCACCGCCCGCTTCCGCGGCGTGCCGCCGTTCCACCGCACGGCCGTCGACGCGGCCCTGATCACCCGGCTGGTGTGGCGCAAGCGCGGGCTGCCCGCGCTGCCGCCGCAGGACCTGCCGCTGCTGGACGGCATCGTGCCGCGCTGGCCCGCGCACGAGCCCGCGTTCACCTGCGACGCGATCTGGCTGGCCGACGTGCCGGGCGCGCACACCGCCGTCCTCGGCCCCGGAACGCTGGAGGGCAACCAGGCCCACGCGCGCGGCGAGCACGCCGACGTCGCCGACCTCGACCGGTTCGCCGACGTGGTGCGGGACATCGTCGTGAGGTTCGCGCGGAACGCAGGAGCGGCCTAGTGCCCGTTCGCCGGCCGTCGTCCGGTGGCGCGGTCACCGCTCCGCAGTGAGGGCCACGCGAACCCCGTCAACTCCGAACAAGGAACAGGAAGCTGGAACATGACCGTCCTGGTGCCGTATCCGACCCTGCTCGACACCGTCACGGGTGTCTTCCGGGCGCGGGGTGTGCCGCCGGACCGGGCGGCGGTCGCGGCGGAGGCGCTGTGCCACGGCGACCTGACCGGGTCGAGCACGCACGGGCTGGTGAACCTGACCCGGCTGTACCTGCCGCTGTTCGACTCCGGGCGGACGGAACCGGCGGCCGACATGGCGGTGATCGCCGACCTCGGCGCGTCCGTGCTGGCCGACGCGCGTCGGGCGCTCGGGTTGTGGTCGGCGTCCCAGGCGGTGGAGCTGGCCTCGGCGCGGGCGGCGCGGTACGGGATCGGGATGGTGACGTTGCGCGGTGCGACGCACATCGGCTGCGCCGGGTACCACGCGGCACGTGCGGCGGCGCACGGCATGGTGGGGCTGATCGCGTCGAACTGCGGTGGGCAGCGCATCGCACCCGCGCCGGACGGCCGGGAGCCGTTGCTGGGCACGAACCCGCTGGCGCTGGCCTGCCCGGCGGGCGACCGGCCGCCGTTCGTGCTGGACATGAGCACGACCGTGGTGCCGACGGGCCGGGTGCGGGCGGCGGCGAGGGCCGGTGAGCCGATCCCGCCGGGGTGGCTGGCGGCGGACGACGGCACGTCGGTGACCGACCCGGCGGCGTTCGACCGGGGTGACGGGCGCCTGCTGTGGCTGGGCGGGACGCCGGAGACGGGCGCGTACAAGGGTTTCGGGCTGGGTCTGCTGGTGGAGGTGCTGGCGGCGCTGGTGCCGGGTGCGGCCATGGGGCCGTTGTCGTCGGTGTCGCGGGATGACGACATCGGCGTGATGGCGCTGGTGTTCGCGCCGTCGGCGCTGCGGCCGGGGTTCTGGGAGGACGCGGCGGCGTTGTTCGGCGCGGTCGCGGGCGCCAAACCGGTCGATCCGCGCAAGCCGGTCAGCTACCCCGGTTGGCACGAGGGCGAGCGCGCCCGGTGGCGGCAGGTGCACGGCGTCCCCCTGCCGGACGAGCTGTACGAGGAGCTGCGCTCGATCGCACCTGCCCTGCGGGCCGCCGGATGACCGGGCCACAGGCGCCGGAGTCGAGCGGTTCGCGGGCGGACGAGCCGGGATCGAGCGGTTCGAGGGCGGCCGAGGGGGCGGCGGGCGGTTCGCAGGAGGGTGAGCCGGGATCAGGCGGTTCGCCGGAGGGTGAGCGGGCGGCGATTCGGGTCGGTGTGGTCGGGTTGGGGGTGATCTCGCGGTTCTACCTGGCCGCGATCGCGGCCTCGCCGCGCTTCGAGCTGGCCGCCGTGTGCGACCTCGACGAGCGGGCGTTGGCGGGTCACCACGTGCCCGCCTACCGGTCCCACCGGGCGATGCTCGACGCGGGCGGGTTGGACGCGGTGGTGGTGACGGCGCCCAACGACGTGCACGCCGCGGTCGCGTCGGACGCCGTCGAGCGTGGCCTGCCGGTGTGCGTGGAGAAACCGCTGGCCACGACGCTGCGTGACGGGTTGGCGGTGGCCGAGGCGGCACGGGCGCGCGGAGTGGCGTTGTTCACCGCCTTCCACCGCCGGTACAACGCGAACGTGCTGGCGTTGCGCGACAAGCTCACGGGCGCCGCCCCGATCGTGGAGCTCACCGTGCGCTACCTGGAGCGGATCGAGGAGCACGTGGGCGAGGACCGCTGGTACCTGGACCCGGCGCGGTCCGGCGGCGGGTGCGTGGCCGACAACGGGCCCAACGCGCTGGACCTGGCACGGCTGTTCCTCGGCGAGCTGACCCTGGAGTCCGCGCGGGTCACCCGGGTGGACGGCATCGACCGGCAGGCGGTGCTGCACGTGCGGGGCTCCGCGCCGGCGGTGGTGGAGTTGGACTGGTCGCACCCCGGCGAGACCAAGGACGTGACCGCGAGGCTCGCCGACGGGACCGTGCTGCGGGCGGACGTGCTCGAGGGCTTCGAGGAGTTCAAGGGCTCGCTGTGGCACGAGTACGAGGCCGTGCTGCGTGACTTCGCGTCGGCCGTGGCGGCGCGGTCGGCGTGGCGCGACGGCGGGTTGGCCGCGCTGGACCTGGTGGACGAAGTGTACCGACGAGAGGGTGAGTGATGCTGGAGGACGGCGAGAAGCGGGCGGTCGGCAGCCGGGTCGTCAAGGTGCTGGCGCACCGCCGCGACGACCGCGGGATGAGCCTGGAGCCGTTCGCGAGCCGCTGCGTGCGCCGGGGCGAGGTGCACGAGCTGGTGACCACCGACCACGAGGACACGGCGGCGGGCGCGCGGATCGACCGGGTGGCCTTCCTCGGGTTCGTGGAGATCGTCAACGCGGGCGTGATCGACCGCGGCGACGAGGTGTGGTGCGACGGCGAGCTCGTCGGCGAGGTGCTCGGTTTCGACGCCTGCCACCACCCGAACCACTACAACATCCTCATCACCACCCCCGTGCCGCGCACCGGGCCGGAACTCGGCCTGCGCCCCGAGGTGGACGTCCTGTTCAGCCCGGCGGTCGTCGCGGTCCCCGCGTTCTGACCGACGACGACGGCGCCCCGGGAGATCCTCCCGGGGCGCCGTCGTGCTCGTCGGCTCAGTGACCGAGGAGCGGCACGTCCAAGGTGCCGAAGTGGTAGGCGCGCACCGCGGCCACCAGCTCGTCCACGGTCAGCGTCCCGTTGCCGTTGGAGTCGATGGTCCGGAAGGCCTCGACCGCCGACGCGGGGTCCACCCCGATGGCGTCCAGCCACTTGTGGAACTCCGGCGGGCTCACCTCGCCGTCGCCGTCGGTGTCGCACAGGCCCACCATGGCCGCGACCGTCGGCCGGATCACCCGGTTGAACCCGGCGTCACCCTCGGCGAACACCTGCGCCTCGACCACGCTGAGGAACTGCTCCTCGGTCATCGAGCCGTCCGCGCCCACACCGGCCTTGGTAGCCAGGAACTCGTACATGGAGATGTAGGCGTCGATCAGCGCCCGCGCCTGCGGTGACGACTTGTCCTCGCCGAACGCCTCGATGATGCGACTGGCCTCGGCCTCGTAATCGGACTTCTCGATGCTGCCGTTGCCGTTGACGTCCCACTTCTCGAAGCGCTTCTTGAGCCGATCGCTCTTGACCGCCGTGGACATGACCATTCGGACACTCCTCAAAGATTCTGCGAAACCTGACGTGCTGCTCCCGGTCCGCGGACCGGCTCCCCGATCACGGGGCGCTCAAAGGCGCATGACCTCCCCTCCCGGCACGCTGCCCGTGACGTCCAGCAGCCGCCGCGAGTTCCTGGCCAGGTGGCCGAGGTCGTAACCGCTGTGCGCGACGAGCAGCACGGTGGCGTCGCTCGCGCGCAGCGCGGAGTCCAGGTCGGCGGCGGACGGCCCGAGCGCGGGCACCTCACCCGCGACCGGGTCGTGGTAGGTCACGTCGACGCCGAGCGCCCTGAGCTCGTCGGCGATCCGGAACGCGGCGGACTCCCTGGTGTCCGGCACGTCCGCCTTGTACGACACGCCCAGCAGGAGTATCCGCGCACCGGCGACGGGCACGCCCGCGCGGTTCAGCAGCCGCACCGCCCGTTCGACGACGTAGGACGGCATCGCCGAGTCGACCCGCCGGGCCGCTTCCACCACGCCCAGCCGCGCGCCCTCACGACGGGCCTTGTCCAGCAGGTAGCGGGGGTCGACGGGGATGCAGTGACCGCCGACGCCAGGTCCGGGGGTGAACGGCTGGAAGCCGAACGGCTTGGTGGCCGCGCAGTGCAGCACGTCCCACACGTCCACCCCGAGCTGGTCGCAGAACACCGCGATCTCGTTGACCAGCGCGATGTTCACGTACCGGTAGGTGTTCTCCAGCAGCTTCGCCATCTCGGCCTCGCGGGTGCCGCGGGCCACCACGACGGAGTCGACGAACCGGCTGTAGAAGGTGGCGCAGTGCTTGGTGCACAACGGGGTGTGACCGCTGACGACCTTGGGCGTGTTGCTGATGCCGAACGTGCGGTTGCCGGGGTCGATGCGTTCCGGCGAGTAGCCGAGCGGGAAGTCCTCACCGGCCACGAGGCCGTGCCGCTCCAGGATCGGCCGCACCACCTCGTCGGTGGTGCCGGGGAAGCTCGTGGACTCCAGGATCACGAGGGTGCCGGGGCGCAGGTGGTCGGAGACGGTCTCGGCGGCGGCGCGGACCGCGTCGAGGTCGGGTCGCCCGTCAGGCGCCAGACCGGTGGGCACGCAGATCACCACGGTGTCGGCGCCCGTGATCACGGCCGGATCGGTGGTGGGGGTGAAGCCGCCGGCGCGCATGGCGCCCAACTCGGTGTGCGACACGTCCAGCACGTGCGAACGGCCCTCGGTGAGCGTGCGCACCACGTCCGGGTCGGTGTCGTAGCCCGCCACCGTCAGACCCGCGGCGGTCGCCGCCGCCGCCAGCGGCAGCCCTACGTAGCCGACTCCGACCACGACCAGATCGAAGGACACCTGCGCCCTCTCCACATCGGTTGGGGTTGACCACCACGGCGGTCAGGCCTTGAAGCTCGCGCCGTGCACGGGCACGTGCGTGCCGTAACCCTTTTCCACCGTGACCAGGGGCGCGAAGCACGTCGGATCGCCGTAGATCGTGACGGCGCCGTCGGTCAGGTTGGCGAGCACGTGCGCTCCTGCCGGCAGCGACTGGCAGCCTTCGGGGTCGTCGTAGGTCTTCAGTGGAGTGACCTCGACGGAGAACACGACCACCCGACCGGTGGCCGCCTGCGCGGCCGGGCTCACCGGGACCAGCACGACGGCCGCGGCGAGCGCGCTGAGCACCACGCCGAACAAGCGCTTCACCCATTGCCTCCTCACTAGACGTAATCGCTGTCCGGAAGCTAACAGTCACCCAGAGCACCGAGCAGTAGTTGAACCGAACACCACTCGGGCAGGTTGCGATCTTCGGCGGTAGTTCATCCGGACGGTCATCGGACGGGCGGAACGAGTGGGTGTCGGTGATCCGACCACCGTCCGAATTCACGAGTTCGAGCGACGCTCACCGGACTTTCCTATGAGTTAAGAGAAATTTCAGACGCAGTCCGTGACGAACCCGCAACAGGGCGGCCACGGCAGGCACACCACCGCACGGACGAGCGCCCGCCCGCGCCCGCCGACGGCAGATCCGGCGGAGCTCGAACGGCAACAGACAGCCGACTACGGACGGTGAGATGCTGCCGGGGTGGCGCCTGAGTGCGGTCCACAGTGGACCTACGGCGAGTAACCGGACCAGCCACCCAGGGGACGGCTTCAGGGTGGGGTCAGGGATGGCGAACGGGCCGACGGGACCGTGACCTGGCGAGTCCCACGGCTGACGGCTCGACGGAAGCGCTTCGCGACCGGGCGGGACGTCCAGTTTCGGCGAAGTGGACTGGGACGTCGGCGGTGGCCGGTCCTTAAGCTTCGGGCTGCCCCTTTCGTCGACTGGAGGTTTGCGTGGTGGAGGACGTGACGGCCGGGCCCGGATCACCGGAGCCGGCCGACCTGCCGGACGCGGCGGTCACGGCGGACGTGCTCGACGCGACGACCCGTTACGCGGCGTCGATCCTGGCCGCCCTGCCCGACCGACCCGTCGTGCCCGTAGGCGAGGTGACGCCCGCGAGCGATCCGCTGCCGGTGTCGGGGACGGGGTTCGCGGGCGCGCTGGACCTGTTCGCCCGCCGGTGGGCGCCCGGGTTCTCCGCGTCCGCCGGGCCCCGTTACCTGGGGTTCGTCACTGGCGGCAGTACGCCGGCGGGCATCGCGGGTGACTGGTTGGCGGCGGTGTTCGACCAGAACCCGGCCGCGTCGGACGGGTCCTCCGCGTCCGCGTTGGAACGGGAGACCGTGCGGTGGTTGGCGTCGATGTTCGGGCTCGGCGACGTCCACACCGGGGCTTTCGTCACCGGGGCGACGATGTCGAACTTCGTCGGGCTCGCCCTCGGTCGGGAATGGCTGGGTGAGCGGGCCGGGGTGTCGGTGGCCGAGTCGGGCGTCACCGCGCTCGGCCCCGTCAAGGTGTACTCGGGTGCGCCGCACTCCAGCACCTACAAGGCGCTGTCGATGCTCGGACTGGGCCGGGACAGCCTGCGCCTGATCCCCACCCTGCCCGACCGCGAGGCGATCGACGTCGCGCAGCTGGCCGCCGAACTCGACGGCACGCCCGCCATCGTGGTCGCGAACGCCGGAACCGTGAACACCGCCGACTTCGACGACCTCCGCGCACTGGTCGAACTGCGGTCGCGCACACCGTTCTGGCTGCACGTCGACGCCGCGTTCGGCGGCTTCGCGGCCCTCTCCCCCGCCTTCACCCACCTCGTCGACGGCCTCGCCGACGCCGACTCGATCTGCGTCGACCTCCACAAGTGGCTCAACGTGCCCTACGACGCGGCCGTCCAGTTCACCCGCCGCCGCGACCTCCAGGTCGAGGTCTTCCGCAACTCCGCCGCGTACCTCGGCCTGCCGACGGAGGACCCGGACTTCGTCCACCTCACCCCGGAGAACTCCCGCCGCCTGCGCGCCCTGGCGACCTGGTTCACCCTCACCGCCTACGGGCAGGACGGCCACCGCCGGATCGTCGAACGCACCGTCGACCTCGCCCACCGCCTCGGCGACCTGCTCGCGGACACCCCCGGCGTACGCCTCCTGGCGCCGGTCCGGCTCAACGTCGTGTGCTTCACTCTCACCGACTCACCGACCCCGGACCGCGTCGCCGAAGTCGCCCGCCGCATCGCGTCGAGCGGCGCGACCTTCCTCACCCCCACCGTCTACAAGGGACAGCCCGCCCTCCGTGCGGCCTTCAGCAACTGGCGCACGGAGCCGTCCGACCTGACCACGATCCACACCGCGATCGCCGACGCGTGCACGGACCTCTGAACGGCTTGCCCACGGCCCGGACAACGCAGCCGACCTCTGCGGCAGGCCGACTCGAAGGCACGCACACCTGCTACCGCAGGGTCCTCGACTTCGCTCCGGCTGCCCGGAGGCTTCGGGCACGACCTTTTGGCTCGGCGTTCAGACGCGGCACTCGCCTGGTTGGCCGGGGACTGTCGCCGCCTTCGACAGTGACGCCGGTGGTCGAGCGGGTGCTGCGGTTCGGGGCGGCGGAACCGAGCTGTCGACGGACGACCAAGGCTGCTGATCATCGCCAAGGCCACGGCTCCCACGAACTGGCGGGCTTCCGCACCGAACCAGGCTCCGATCCCACCTGCCAGCACGTCAGGACAACGTCGGCACCAACACATCGGTGAAGCCCGGTTAGGCGGAACCGACCTGTCGACCGACGGCCAGGGCTGCTGATCGTCGCCAACGCGGTCACAGCTCCCGCGAACTGGCGGCTTCCGCACCGAACGCGACTCCGATCCCGCCGGCTGGCACGTCGGGACAACGTGGGCAGCACGTCGGCGGCCACGGTGTCCAGGATCCTGACTGGAGAACGGCCGTCCGCTTCCGGCCACGGCGCCAGCACATCGGCGAAGCCCGGTTAGGCGGAACCGAGCTGCCGACGGACGGCCAGGGCTGCCGAGCATCGCCGACGAGGGTCACAGCTCCCGCGAACTGGCGGCTTCCGCGCCGAGCGAGAGTCCGACCCGCCGGCCCGTCAGGACAACGTCGGCAGCACCTCGGCGGCCACCGTTTCCACGATCGCCTCGTCGCCGGCGAACGGGCCGTCCGCTCTCGGCCACGGCACCAGCACGTCGGTGAAGCCCAGGTCGTCCGCACGGCCCAGGAAGTCGCGGTAGCACTCGACGCTCGACAGCGAGAACACCGGCGCGGCGTCGGTCTGGAGGAAGCGGCGGACCGACGCCCGGTCCCGCGACTCGGCGGCCAGCGCCTCGTCGAACCGCGCCGACAGCTCGGCCAACGACTTCCACCACGAGTCCAGCGAATCCCGAGCCGAACCCACGGTCACCCACCCCTCGCCGTGCTTCGCGGCCAACGCCAGCGCTCTCGGACCGTTCGCCGCCAGGATGAACGGCGTACGAGGCCGTTGCACGCAGCCGGGAGCGTTCCGGGCACCCACGGCCCTGTAGTACTCGCCCGAGTAGTCGACCCGATCCTTGGTCAGCAAGGCGTCCAACAACTCGACGAACTCCTCGTACCGGCGCGCCGGGCTCGCGGCCTTGGTCGTGCCGCCGAACACCTCGACGTCGTAGCCGCCCACCCCGCCCGCGCCGACGCCCACGGCGAGCCTGCCGTCCGACAGGTCGTCCAACGCCATCACGTCACGCGCGAACGGCAGCGGGTGGCGGAAGTTCGGCGACGCGACCATGAACCCCAGCTCGATCCGCGACGTCGCCACCGCCGCCGCGCTCAACGTGGGCACCGAGCCGAACCACGTGTGGTCGACCAGCGGACCCCAGCCCAGGTGGTCGAACGTCCACGCGTGGGCGAACCCGTACGCCTCCGCCGCCAACCACCGCGGCTTCGCCTCGGCCCAGCGGTACTCCGGCAGGATCGTGATCCCGGCACGCATGACTCCCCCTCTGATCGAACAAGCGATGCGTTCATTCGAACAGAGGAGGCGTGAGTGGTCAACACCGGATCGGGTGATCTACCGGCCGCCGACGCGCGAACGCCCGGCCCCGACCTCCACCGAGGAGTCGGGACCGGGCGTTCATCGGGCGCGGACCTAGCCCCAGATCGACGTCGCCCACTCGGGGTGGTCGATGAACGGGTTGCGGTTGCGCTGGTAGCGGTCGTAGATCACCTGGTTGCGACGCTTCTCGAACGCGTCCGGCGGGTCCTGCGCGTGCCACCGCAGGAGGACCGACAACCTGCCGTGGTACGGCGCGGTGCCGTTGTTGACGTTGTCGTTCATCTCCAGGTTCGGGTAGCCGTCGCCGCCCTCGTACCGCACCGCCATGTAGAACAACATCCGCGCGACGTCGCCCTTCACCGCGTTGCGCGGCTCCCACGAGTCGGCGTCGGTGTAGTTGCCGGGAGCCTCGCCGACCGCCGAACCGCCCAGGTCGAAGTCCTTGTTGCCCCGCTCGGCGTTCACCGACACGTCCGTCGGCCGCAGGTGGTGGATGTCGGTGCCCGGACCGGTCGCGGTGCCGAAGTCGCCGTGGGACTTGGCCCAGACGTGCTCGCGGTTCCAGTCGTCGGGGTCACCGCCGTTGGCGGTCTTGCTCTGCGAACGCCCGGTGTAGAGCAGGATCACGTTGGCGCTGTTGCCGGGGTCCTGGTCGGTGACCTTCAACGCCTCCCACACCTGGTCGTAGGACAGCTTGGTGTTGGTCCGGATGATCCCGTTCAACGCCGTCTTCAACGACGAGCCGGTCTTGCCGAGCGCGTTGCGGTAGTACGTGTCGTCGTAGCCGCCGCCGGGAGCCGTCGTGGACGTGGTGGTCGGCTGGGTGGTGGTGGACGTCGGCGAGGTGCCGGCGTGGGCGAACGCGGTCGGCGACGTGAGGCCCGCGTGCGAGAAGTACGCGGTCAGCGGACCGGTGACGTCGATCCGCGCGCCGAGCAGGCCGGGGTTGGTCCGCAGGCCCCACTGGGCCCGGAACGCCGACGTGATCTGCACGTACAGCATCTGGCTCGTGCTCGTCTGGGTCGGCGAGTCGGCCAGCGCCAACGCGTAGTCGGACGGGAAGTTCGACCGCACCACGGTGTTGGTGGCGGTGGGCTGCCCGACGACGTAGCCGCGCACGGTCGCGGAGGCGCCGTCCTGCCGGCCGACGGCCTGGGCGACGGTGATCGGCGTGGCGCCAGCGGCAGCGGTGGGAATCAGCAGGGCCGCCGCGACGGCGACGACGGAAACGACAACGGCGAGGGGGTTCAGCAGGGGTCGTGGTCGCACGATTGGATGTCTCCTCCCGAGCGCGGCGCAGGGTTGCCGCGCGCAGGCAGGATCGCACGAAAGATCACACGTCCGAGTGAATGATCACGAAACATTCGTCACGGGACGAGTGACCTTTCAGTCAACACTGAAGCTATTAAGGGCACTTACGCGTCATAGCCGGTGGTGGCGCGCGTGATCAGCTCCGCGTCGGCCTCACCGAGCCGCCCGGTCAACGCCGACAGCACGTCCGCGATCTTGCGCTCTTCGTAGGTGAAGTGCGTTTCCATCAACGCGGCCACGCCGGCCAGCTCGCGCTGCAACACCTCGGGCTCGACGTCGCCGAGCTTCCCCAGCGCGGCCAACGCGTCCGACACGATCCGGTGGTCGCGGCCCAGCTCGTCGAGCACCGGCCGCAGCTCCGGGTGCTCCCGGGCCAGCACGGGGAACACGCCGTCGTCCTCCGCGGTGTGGTGCCGCTCCAGCGCGGCGCAGAACGACAGGCAGTGCGACCACAGGTCGGTGACCTGCGCGCCGTCGGCCAGGCCGTTGCTCAACGCCTCCAGCCGCTCGCGCAGCGCGATGTGCGCCTGCACGAGCTGGTTCCCGAACGCCTCCAAGCGCGACGACGGTTCGATGACGTGCTCACCTTCGGACGGGGACCATGATCGCGGGCACCGGGACCACCAGACCGTCTCCGCCGGAGAACCGCGCCGCCGTCACCCCCACCCGCCTTTTCGATCTTCTCACGGTCCCCGGCGCACCCGATCGCCGGGCGGGGGTTCGCGGTCAGCTCGCCGCCGACACCCGCTCCCGGCTCCGCGCCCACTCGGCCAGTCGCGGCGCGAGGAGCCGGTACACCTCGGGGTCGAGGCCCATGCCGGTGTGCGTGCTGTTCACCTCGACGCAGTCCGCGCACGGGTCGGCGCACAGCTCCCAGGGCGCGATGAGGTCGTTGCGGGAGAACACGGCGATGGCGGGCACCTTCAACGGCTGCGCCATGGCCGCGGAGTTGGTGTCGTAGCACGTGCCCGCGAAGCAGTCCTGGTCCAGCAGGCCCGGAACGCCGGCACTCGACAACCGCGCCATCGTCCGCGCCACCCGCATCACGCTGGGGTGCGCGCCGAGTTGGTCCAGCACCGGGCTGGCGAGCATGACGAGCCCGCGCACGAGTTCCGGCCTGCGCACCGACACCAGCCTGGCCAGGCCACCGCCGCGGCTCTGCCCGAGCAGCACCACCCGCCCGCCGGTCGCCTCGGCGTGCTTCTCCAGCCTGCGCTCCAACCGGTCGACCAACTCCGACGTGCAGCCGACGTTCATCCCGATCCGGGCGCCGATCGGCGCGTAACCCCGCTTGCTCAGCCAGGTCCTGGCCAGTCGCAGGCTCCAGTCGCCGAAGCCGAAGCCCGGCACGAGCAGCACGCCGAGCCCGCGTCCCTCGTCGCGGTCGACGGCGCGCCACGCCGGGTGGGCCAGCAGGCGCGGGATGCCGAGCAGCGCCACGAGCACCTGTTCGCGGGCCACCGCACGGGTCACCTTCACCGCGCCCATCCGACCTCCCTGCGTCGTCGCCGGGTCACTGGGATTCCCCGTTTCGAGCGGTCCATACCTCCCCGTTTGTCGACGCAGGGGCCGGGAATAACAGTCCTATGTGGTTGTTGAGGCCGCCGGGCGTCTACCGGCCCCAGGAAGACACGTGGTTGATGGCCGAGGCCTTGGCGGAGGCCGGCATACCGAGTGGCGGCCGGGTGCTCGACGTGTGCACCGGCACCGGCGCGCTCGCGGTCGCGTCGAAACTGGCGGGCGCACGTGAGATCACGGTGGTGGACGTGAGCAGACGCGCCTTGCTCGCCGCCTGGGTCAACGCCCGGTTGCGCGGCACGTCGGTGCGCGTGCGGCACGGCGACTTCGGCGACCTGGTCGGGCACGGCGAGTACGACGTGATCACGGCCAACCCGCCGTACGTCCCCAGCGAGGGCTTGCCGGACCGCGGGCCCGCGCGTGCCTGGGACGCCGGTGCGAACGGCCGTTCCGTGCTCGACCGGCTGTGCGCGGTGATGCCGTTGTTGTTGGCGGACAAGGGCATGGGGCTCGTGGTGCACTCCGGGCTGTGCGATCCGGACGTCACCCTGAGGCAGTTGCGCGGCGGTGGCCTGAAGGCGTCGGTGGTGGCCCGCCGCACGGTCGCGTTCGGGCCGGTGATGCGCGGGCGGGCGGAGTGGTTGGCCCGGCGCGGGCTCATCGACCACGGCCAGGAGCACGAGGAACTGGTGGTGATCCGTGCCGACGCCGCGTGACGCCCGGGTGGTGACGGTCGTGCCCGGTGGGCCGATCCTGGTGGAGGGACCGGTCGAACTGCGGCTGGAGGACGGCGAGGTGGTGTGCTCGGACCGGTTCGTCGTCGCGGTGTGCGCGTGCCGCCGCAGCAAGCGTTACCCGCTGTGCGACACGAGCCACCGCAAACGACGTTGACCGAGGTGCTTCAGAGGGGCAGGCGCAACGCCGTCTGCCCCTCTTCCCACGCGCCGAGCAGGTGGTCGCCGAGCCGTTGTTCGAGCAGTTCCGTGGCCTGCACGCCGAACACCACCGACGCGGTCAGCTCGGGCTCGCGGGCCAGCAGGTCGCCGATCACGTCCCGCCGCATCACCTGCTCGTGCACCGCGTCCGCCTCGATGTGCTCGGTGAAGAACTCCACGCAGTCCGGGTGCGCGTCCAGCCGTGCCAACGCCTTCGCCATGCGGGTGGCGCTGGGCGCGGTGGTGATCTCGGCGGCGGCGAAGTGCCCCACCAGCGCGCCGCGCAACGACCGGTGCAGCCCGCACAACGACATCAGGTTGACCGTCGCCAGCATCACCGCGGGAGCGTGCTCCAGGTACCGCAGGTAGCCGTTGTCCAGCCCGGCGCCCGCGAGCAGGTCGGCGAACAACCGCGAGTGCATGCGGTCGCCGCGCCCGCCACCGAACTCGTCGAACTCGACGGCCACCAGCGCCGCCTTCGCCGCACCGCGCAGGCGCGGGATCACCCACGCGTGCGGGTCCGCCTCCTTCAGGTGGTAGATCGAGCGCAACGCCAGGTACTCGCGCATGTGCCACCACTCCCCCTCGTCCTTGAGGAAGTGGCTCACGCCCGCGCCGTCGACCGGCTCCACCAGCAGCTCGTCCAGCACACCGCCGATGTCCTCGCCACCGGGCACGTCGGCCCGCAGCGCATCCAGGAACACCTGTTCCAACACGGCGCGGAAGCCCAACAGCCCCGGGTCCCACTCCCAGGCGTCCGACACGTCCGCGAAGCCCTGGTAGTGCAGCTCGTAGCACACGTGCAGGGCCAGTTGCAGGTCTTCGCCGTACGGTTCGGCCGACACGCGCGACGGCAGGCCGGCCGCCGGCGGGTCGCCGCGCAGGGCGTCCAGGACGGCGGCGGACAGGGGGCCGCGCGGCGCGGGCAGCACCGCTCGGTCGAGGGCAGGGTCCACAGTGGTCATGACCGTGGACTACCCGCTCCGGTCGGGGTGCACGCGAGCATCTCCACGGCGGCCTCGGGTGATCCCGCCCTCAGCTGCCGTTGCGCGCCCGTTCCCCGGTCGAGCACGTCGCGCACCAGTGCGCGGACGAGGTCGCGGTCGTCGCCCAGCGCGTCGGACACGTGCTCCAGCAACGCCTCCACCAGCTCGACGGCGGGCACCTGACGTGCGGTGACCGGGTCGACCCCCGGGCCGGACAGCCCGTGCCGCGCCGCCGACCACACGGCCGCCGCCAGCACCTGGTCGTCCAGCTCGGGCGCGGCTCCCGCGGTGCGGGCCGTGTCGACGAGTGCCCTGGTCAGGCCCGCTTGGAGCACGGCGTCGTCCACCGTGGCCGCGGTGTCGGCGGCCCGGACCTCGACGGTCGGGTACCGCGGTGACGGCCTGGCCAGCCAGAACGTCTGGCTCGCGTCCACCAGCGCGCCACTGGCCACCAGTCGGGCCACGCTCGCGTCGTGCTCGGCGGCCGTGCGGCAGAACGGCGGCACGCCCGAGCCGGGGAACCGCGCCTGGTCCATCATCCGCCAACTCGCGTAGCCGGTGTCGCGATCCCGGTCGAACGGCGAGTTGCCGCCGAGCGCCAGCAGCGTCGGCAGCCATCGCCGCAGGTGGTTGACCACGTGCACGGCCGTTTCCCGGTCCGGCACGCCGACGTGCACGTGACAGCCGCAGCACTGGTAGCCCTCCACCTGGGCGCGGTAGGTCGACCCGACCCGCTCGAACCTCTCCCCCGCGCTCAACGCCGGCCGTGGGTCGGCCAACGGCGGCGACCCCGACGCGACCAGCCACAACCCCTCGGCGTGAGCCGCGTCGGCCAACTCACGCCGACCGGCCGCCAGCTGCTCGCGCAGCTCGTCCAGGTCGCCGCACACACCGGTGGCGAACTCCACCTGCACGGCGCTGAGTTCCAGGTGGGCCTTCGCGCCCGGCGGCAGGTCGCGCACGCGTGCCAGCACGTCCGCCGCCCGTGCCGCGGGACGGCGCGTCGACGGGTCCACGAGGAGGAACTCCTCCTCGACGCCCACCGTCATCAGGCGGGATCGCGGCGCGGCAGCGGCTTGGTCGCCGGGCCTTCCAGCACGGCGCCGTCCACGTCGAACCGGGACCCGTGGCACGGGCAGTCCCAGCTGCGTTCGGCGGGGTTGAACCGCACCAGGCAGCCCAGGTGCGTGCAGCGCAGGGACACGCCGTGCACGCCGCCCGCCTCGTCGCGGTACACCCCGGCCTTGCCCGTGCCGTCGCGCACCACCCGCGCCTCGCCGACCGGCACGTCCGCGACCGAGTCGACCTCGGCGGACTTCAGCCGGTCGCCGACCAGGTCGACGGCCACCTTCGCGTTCAGCGCCGCCAGCTTCGGCGTGGCGCCCAGGGTCAGCCGGTGCGGGCTGAACCGCGACGCCAGCGGGTTCTCCCGGCCCACGATCAGGTCGGTCAGCAGTTCCGCGGCCATGGTGCCGTTGCTCAGGCCCCACTTCATGAACCCGGTCGCGCCGTACAAGGTGGACGAGCCCGGGACGTAGGGGCCGATCATCGGCAGGTTGTCGTAGGACGTCGGGTCCTGCGCGGACCAGCGGTGGGTGACCTCGGCGATGTCCCAGTGCTCGGCGGCGAACTTGGTCAGCTCCTCGTACGGCTCGCCCGGCGACGTCCCGGCGGCGTGGCTGCGCCCGGCGACGATCAGCAGGTCGCCGGACCTCGCCAGCGACCACGTGGTGCCGCCCGCGCTGATGCCCAGGCCCGTCGGCGGTGTGCCCGACGCCAACCGGATCGCGACGCAGTAGGAGCGCACCGGCTCCAGCCGCGCGAAGTACAGGCCGCGGTCCAGGATCGGGTAGTGCGTGGCGATCACCACGCGCTCGGCGACGACGGTGCCCTCCTCGGTGTGGACGCGGCACGGCGTGCCGTCCTCGATGCGGAGCACCCGGCTCGCCTCGTAGACCCGCGACCCGTCGCCGTCCACGGCCTTCGCGAGGCCGCGCACGTACTTCACCGGGTGGATCGCCAGCTGGTCGTCCAGCCGCACCGCGCCCGCGACCGGGAACGGCACGCCCATCAGCTCGCCGCGGTCGCGCGACACCGGCAATCCCGCCTTCACGGCGGCCTCGGCCTCCTTCTCGACCGCGTCGAGGCCCTGCTCGTCGAACGCGAACGTGTAGGCGGGCATCCGGCGCAGGTCGCAGTCGATCCCCACCTCGGACACCAGCGCGGCGACCCGGTCGACGGCGGCGGCGTTGCCGGAGGCGTAGTCGGCCGCGGCCTCGGCGTTGTGCTTGCGCTCGATGGTCGAGTACACAGTGGACTGCAGGGCGGTCACCTTGGCGGTGTTGTTGCCGCTGACGCCGCTGCCGACCCGGTCGGCCTCCACCACCACGACCCGCAGGCCCGCGCGCTTGAGCAGCAACGCCGTGGTGATACCCGTGATGCCACCGCCGACCACCGCCACGTCCACCGCCGTCTCGCCGGTGAGCGCCGGGAACCGGCCGTGCGGTATCGCCTCGGACCACAGCGAGTGGCGGGCGGTCGTGGTCGCTTCCGTCATGCTCTAGCTGATACCCGGGCATTCCGTGTTCGAACCTCCGTCCCCGCGGTAACCCCGGCGCATGCGCACCTTCACCGATCTCGCCGACCTGGTCGCCCTGGTCGAGGACCGCGCGCCCGCCCGCGAGCTGTACGTGCGCTGGTCGCGCGGCCCGGAGGCGGACAGCGACCGGCGCAGCCGGGACGGGTTGAGCGGCGTGCGGCTGCCCGGCCTGTCCGCCAACGCGCTGGCGGTCGAACCCTGGTGGGGCGACAGACCCCTGCGGCTCTGGGTGGCCCGGCGCCTGCACGACTACCGCCACCTGCGGGAACGCCGCGGGCCGGGCACCCGACCGTGGATCCTGGAGGGCACCGAGGTCGGTCGCGGCCCGGACAACGAGCCCCTGGTGGAATGCCGCCACCCGATCGGGTGGATCACGGATGACGTGCTCACGGAGTGCGAGCGCCTGGTCGAGGAGCATGCCGCCACGACGTGGGGCCCCCTGGACCGCGAGGGCTAGCTGACGGTGAACGTCCTCGTGGCGCCGCTGAACGGGGTGATCGCGCCGGTCCAGCCGCTCTTCCAGTCGCCGTGGTGGACGATGCGGTAAGTGCCCGAGGGGGTGTCGGCCGGGATCGTCCACGTGACCGTGGCGTTCGAGTTGGCCACGCCGTCACGCTGCCAGCGGTAGCGGGTGGACCAGTCGCCGTCGTCCGCGTGCCTGGTCCAGGTGCCGTCGACGAGGCGCTGCACCTCCAGGAACGTGCCGTTGCGGCGGAGGTTGTTCTTCGGGTGCCCGGTCACGAACACCGCCGTGGCGGTCTGGCCGGGGGCGTAGGCGGTGGCGGGTTGGGTCAGCACCTGGCCGAAGGAGTGCCACGGGGCCTTGTCGTCGAACACCACTCCGGTCTGGAGGTTGAGCTCGGTGAACGGCGGCTTGGTGGGCGTGGGGCCGGGCGCGAGCGGCGTGCCGGCGCGCAGCGACGCGGCGAGCGCGGCGAACTCCTGCTGGTAGGCGGGCAGGGTGTTGCGGCCGAACAGGGTCGAGCCGCCCTCGTACTGCTGGAGGTCGTACTCCTCCGGGGTGGTCACGTACTGGCTGTAGTCGTTGGCGTAGCCCTGCACCAGCACGTTCTCCAGCGGCACGCCCGCCTCGGCGGCCACCGCGCGCCGGATCCGCAGGCCGGCCACGATCGTCACCTCGCCGGGCACGGCGACCAGGTGCAGCGGCCCGATCTTCACGATCTGCAGCGGCAGCACGTTCGGCGTGGCCTGCACCAGGCCGGTCGGCACCAGCGACGCCTTCGGGTACTGGCAGTCCCGCAGCCACTGCGGCACCTCGACGTCCAAGGGCTCGAACAGCGCCTTCCACGGGCTGGTCATGCCCTCGCTGAAGCCGGGGATCGCCGGGCCGTCCTCGACGCTGCCCGCCATGGTGGACGCGCCGACCACGCCGGGGCACGTGGTGCCCGGTCGCCCGTCGGTGGTGTAGCGGCCGTCGACGGTCACCGCGGCCATGTCCACGAACCGCATCCGGTAGTCCACCGCGCCGGTGACCGGCGTCTGCGGGCCCGCGAACACCTGCTGCGCCTTGCGGTTCTGCCGCTCGCCGATGATCCGGGTGTTCTCCACCTCGTCCTCGGTCGGGCCGGAGCCGGGGCGCAGGTTCAGGTTCGGCGACATGTCGCCCGCGTTGGTGTTGGGGAACGCGGCGACGAACCCGGGCCGGTCCTCCAGGTACCGCACGCCCCGGTCGTCGTGCTCCCACTGGTAGGAGGCGTAGCCCTTGTTGTCCGGGCTGATCAGCGTGTTCTTGTTGGTCATCGACGTGTTGTGGGTGGCGAACCAGCTGATCGCGCCGACGTCCGCGCCGTTCTGGCGGAACTTCAGCACCGTCATGGCGGGGTCGATCGCCTGCGGGAAGTGGCCCTTGTCGGGGTTGCGCTCGAACGCGACCCGGGAGCGGTTCACGCTGGCGTCGGTCAGCTCGCCGCGCCCCAGGGTCAGCTCACCGGGTTTGAGGTCTTCGTGGGCGCGCACGACCGACTCCGTGATGCCGTCGGTGATCGCGGCCAGCGTCTGCGGCTGCATGCCCAGGATCGACAGGTTGTAGGCGAGGTTGTGCGAGTAGCCGCCGGGCCCGGCGTGCGTGTGGGTGGCGGACAACAGCACGTTCTCGCGGGTGTAGAGCGAGCCGTACCGGGCCTGGAGCTTGGCCAGCACCGCTTCCTGCACCGCCCGGAAGATCATCGCCAGGTCCGCGTTGACGTACGCGACGCGCTTGCCGGTGGCCTGGTCTACCACGACGTACGCGCGTGAGCGCTGCCGCTGGTGGATGCCGGTGGTCTTCTGGTCGAACGCCGAGTAGCCCATCATCCCGTTCTCGGCGGCGGGGCCGGTGACGTCGGAGATGCCCCGGCCGACCAGGTACGGCTGCGGCGCGGCGTCCGCGACCGGCAGCCCCACCACGACCAGCGCGCCGACCAGCGCCGTTGCCGCCAACGACCGTCGCGAGACCCGCATCCGCACTCCCCGACCCGATCCGGTTCGCCATACGCGAAACGTCTTCATCTTTACTCGACGGTAGGTGATCCAGGACACGCGGGCAAGCCCCCGCCTGGCACAGTGGTCGTCGTGATGTCGGACGGCCTGCCGGACTGGTTGCCGGCCTGGTGCGCGGACCGGTTGGGCGACGAGCCGGTGGACGTGCTGTTCGCGGTGCGGCAGATGTCGACGGTGTTCGGGCTGCGGTTGGCCGGTGGGCGGGACGTCGTGGTGAAGGCGCGCGAGGACGAGGGCCGTGCCGCGTCGTGCGTCGCCGCGCAGGCATGGCTGGCGGGGCGGGGTTTCCCGTGCGCTCGGCCGCTCACGCCCGCGGACACCGTCGGCACGCTCGCGGTGCACGCCGAGGAGTACCTGCCCGGCGGTGAGCCGCTGGCGGGCGACTCGCCGGACGTCGCCGTGCGCTACGCGGAGGTGTTCGCCCGGCTGATGGCCGACCTGGCCGGCGCGACCGTCCCGCCGCCGCTGCCGAACCCGCGCTGGGCGCGGTGGGACCACGCGGATCCGGGGCTGTGGCCGGCGATCCCCCTGCTGGACGACCGGGACCAGACCGCCGTGCCCGAGCACGTCGTCGACACGGCGGCCCGGGTGCGCAAGCGGCTCCTGGCCGCCGACCTGCCGCGCGTGCTGGGGCACGCCGACTACGAGGGGCAGAACCTCCGCTGGCGGGACGGGGAGGTGTGGGCCGTGCACGACTGGGACAGCCTGGCGTGGCAGCCGGAGGCGGCGCTGGTGGGCGCGGCGTGCGGCTCGTTCGTGCACGCCTCGCCGCCGACGCTGGCCCCGGTCGAGAGCTCCGCCGCGTTCCTGGACGCCTACCAGGACCGCCGGGGACGCCGGTTCACCGCGGAGGAGCTGGAGGTCGCGTGGGCGGCGAGCCTCTGGCAGGCGGCGCACAACGCCCGTTGGGAGGCACTGCACGGCAGCGTTCCGGTGTCGGGTGACGCCGTCCGCGCGCAGTCGGCCGAACGCCTCCGCCTGGCGGACGTCTAACCGCCCCGAAGTGGTTCGCCGGGGTCGCACCGGCCGGCGCTACGGTGCCACCATGCGCACGGTGGCCGTCCTCGCCCTCGACCACGTCGTCCCGTTCGACCTGTCCACGCCGATCGAGGTGTTCACCCGCACCCGCCTGCCCGACGGCGAGCCCGCCTACCGCGTGCTGGTCTGCGGCGCCACGCCGACGGTCGACGCGGGCGCGTTCACCCTCCAGCCGCCGTGGGGACTGGACGCGCTGGCCGACGCGGACACCGTGATCGTGCCCGGCTGCGCCGACGCGACCGCGCCGATCCCGGACGAGGTGCTCGACGCCCTCCGGAACGCCGCCGCGAGTGGCGCGCGGCTCGCGTCGATCTGCGCCGGGGCGTTCGTCCTCGCGGCCACCGGCCTGCTCGACGGGCTGCGTGCCACGACCCACTGGTCGGCGGCCGGCGCGCTGGCCGCACGCCACCCGGAGATCGAGGTCGACCCGGACGTCCTCTACGTCGACAACGGGCGGCTGCTCACGTCGGCCGGCGCCGCCGCCGGACTGGACCTGTGCCTGCACCTGATCCGCCAGGACCACGGTTCCGCGGTGGCCGCCGACGCCGCCCGCCTGTCGGTGATGCCGCTGGAGCGCGAAGGCGGCCAGGCGCAGTTCATCGTGCACGAGCAGCCGCCGACGACCCGCGGCTCCGTGCTCGAACCCGTGCTGCGGTGGATGGAGGACAACTGCGCGCGCGACCTCGGCCTGGCCGACATCGCCGCGCACGCGGGCATGAGCACCCGCACCCTCAACCGCCGCTTCCGCGAGCAGACCGGCACCACGCCGTTGCAGTGGCTGCACCGCACGCGCATCCGCCGCGCGCAGCACCTGCTGGAGGCCACCGACCACCCGGTGGACCGGATCGCGGCACGGGTCGGCTTCGGTTCGCCCACCGCGTTCCGGGACCGGTTCAAGCGGGTCGTCGGCACCAACCCCCACGCCTACCGCTCCGCCTTCCGCCGTCCGGCTCAGTCGACGCCCGCGTAGGAGTGCAGGCCGACCGCGACCAGGTTGACGAAGAACAGGTTGAACAGCACCACGACCATGCCGATGACGTTGAGCCACGCCGAGCGCCGGCCACGCCAGCCCGCCGTGGCCCGCGCGTGCAGGTAGGCGGCGTAGCAGACCCATGAGACGAAGGCGACCGTCTCCTTCGGGTCCCACCCCCAGAACCGGCCCCACGCCTGCTCGGCCCACACCGCGCCGGTGATGATCGCGAACGTCAGCGTCAGGAACCCGACCGCGCCGGTGCGGTACGCGATCTTGTCCAGGTGCTCGACCGGCGGCAGCCGGCGGCTCGGCTCGCCCTTCCTGGCGAACTCGCCCGAGCCGACCAGGTGCAGTGCGCTGACCACGCCGGACAGCAGGAACACGCCACTGGCCATGATCGCCGCGGCGACGTGGATGATGATCCAGTACGAGCGCAGCGGCGGCACGAGCGGCGCGGCCTCGGCGTAGAGCCGGTTGCCCGCCACGAACAGCAGCGACGCGATCGGCAGCAGCACGAACACCGACATCCGGCGCAGGTCGTACCGCGACACGAGGTACAGCCACGCGACGACGGCGATCAACCCGACCGCCGACAGGTACTCGTACATGTTGCCCCACGGCACCCGGCCGGTCGCCACACCGCGCAGCACCACCGACCCCAGGTGCAGCAGTCCGCCCAGGACGGTCAACGCGACACCCGAACGCCCCAGCCGCACGGCGAACGCGGGCGGGTTCGCCGCGTGCCGGGTCAGGGCGTACTCGGCCGAGCAGAGCAGGGCGGCGAGCATGTAGACGCCGAACGCGCTGGTGAACAGCCAGTCGCTGAGCAGGGCGGGCACGGCGAGGCGGTCACCCATGGCCGGCCCACAACTGGTCGAGCCGCAGGATCATCACCGGCACGCTCAGGCAGGTCACGGTCAGCACGCCAGCGCCCCACCGGGACCGCTCAGCCACCGACCACACCGCGCCGAGCGGCAGCACGACCGCCACGCCGACCAGGTAGCCGACGAACGTCGCCCGGTCCAGCTCCCGGTCCGAGCCGAGCATCGCCACCACCCCGACCGCGGCCTGCACCAGCAGGCCCGCCTCCAGCAGCAGGACGACCACCGCCAACCCGAGCGTCGGCCTGGTGCGCAACGTGATCGGGTGGTCGAGCACGGCCAGCACCAGCGCCCAGGCCGCGGCGGCCAACGCGACGACCGTCAACGCGGTCGCCAGGACTTGGATCATCGACAAACCCCTCCGAGCGGACTACTACGCAACGTAGCACTACGCGTTGTAGTAGATGTCGGAGAGGGTCACCGGACCAGGAAGCTCAGCGGGGTCGAGACCAGCACCAGGCCGCCGACCAGGGCGGACCACCGCAGGGCGGTGGGCAGCGGTGGCAGCCCGGCCAGTCGGACCAGCCGTGCCGCCACCGCGACGTCGGCCGCGCCGAGGGCGCCCTCAGGCGGACGCGCCGAGCCGAACCTGCGCAGTGCCGCGGCGAGGGGCTGGGCGCCGTGGCGCAGGCTCGCGCTCTCGTCGGCCCGCATCTCCACCAGCAACGCCACCGCCCGCGCCACCGACCGCACCAGGCGGACCCTCGGCAGCACCGAGCACAACGCGCTGAACGGCAGCAGCACCAGGTCGTGCCGCTCGCGCCCGTGCGCGTGCTCGTGGCCGAGCACGGCGTCCACCTGGTCGCGGGTCAACGCGGTCAGCGCGCCCGAGCTGAGCACGACGGCCGACCGCGCGCCGGGCACGCAGTAGGCGACCACGTGCGGGTGGTCGAGCACGAACGCGCCGGGCGCGGCGTCGTCACGGCGGGCCACGAGTGCCAGCACGTCGCGGTGCCGCCGCCGCACCCGCAGCACCGAGCCCCACGTCCACAGCAGCCCGATCGCCAGGTCCAACGCGGACAGCAGGCCGAGCACGACCAGCACGGCGAGCGGTGTCACGTCGCCGCGCACCGCGTCGTCCACCCACCGCCCCAACGCCACCGGGATGGGCGCGTCGTAGGGCGCGAGGCCGAGGGCGAGCAGCAGCCCGACCGCGGACAGCGCCCACGACAGGCCGAGCAGCTGCCACAGCAGGATCCCGGTGCGCGGCGCCCGCCACACCCACCGGGCGCGGGCGAGCGGTCCCGCCACCGCCACGCACAGCACGAACGTCGCCGCGAGGTGCAGCGCGGCGTTCACCGCTCGTCCAACGCCTGGCTCAGCGCCTCCGCCTCGGGTGCGGTCATCGACTGCGCGAAGTGCGCCAGGGCCGTCTCCCGGTCGCCGGTCAACGACAACGCGTCGAGCATCAGCCGCGCGACGTACTGCTCGCGGCTGGCCACCGGCGTGTAGTACCAGGCACGGCCCTCGCCTGCCTCGCGGCGGACGAAACCCTTCTTCGCCAACCGGTTCAGCACCGTCATCACGGTCGTGTAGGCGAGGTCGCGGTCGGCGAGCGCGCGGACGACGTCCCGCACCGCGACCGGCTCGTCGCGGTCCCACAGGACGTCCATCGCGGCCCGTTCCAGCTCGCCGAGCCCGGTCACCGCCTGCCTCCACCTGTCACGTGGCGATCGTACGAGTGCGGCGGGTCGGCGCCGCACCAGGTGCGGTGACCGGCACCGCGAAGCACCGGGCAGCGCAGGCCACCGTTCGGGCCGCTCAGGGCCGGCGGAGCAACCCCCGGTCGTACGCGGTCGCGACGGCGGCGGTGCGGGAGTCCACGCCGAGCTTGCCGTAGACGTGCACCAGGTGCGACTTGACCGTGGCCTGGCTGAGGAAGAGCCTGCTCGCGATCTCGGCGTTCGACAGGCCGCCCGCGACCAGGCCGAGCACCTCGATCTCCCGGGCCGACAACGCCGAGCCCGGTGCGCGCAGCCGGTTCATCAGCCGGTGGGCGACGTCGGGCGCCAACGCGGAACCGCCCGCCGCGGCGGTGCGGACGGCCGCGGCCAACTCCTCCGGCGCGGCGTCCTTGAGCAGGTAGCCCGTGGCGCCCGCCTCGATCGCGGCGACGATGTCGGCGTCGCTGCCGTAGGTGGTCAGCACGAGCACCCGCGGTGCGCCCGGCACGGCGGTGATAGCCGCCGTGGCCTCGGCGCCGTGCATGCCGGAGCCGAACTGGAGGTCCATCAGCACCACGTCCACGCCGGTCTCGGCGGCCAGCCGCACGGCCTGCTCGGCAGTGCGGGCCTCGGCGACCACCTCGAAATCGGCCTCGGTGGCGAGCACCGCGCGCAGCCCGGCGCGCACGACCGGGTGGTCGTCGGCGAGCAGCAGCCGGATCGTCGTGCTCATGGCCGGGGCCCGCCGTCCCGCTCGACGTGGTCGAACCCGACTCCCACCGCGGTGCCGCGACCGGGTGCGGACTCGACGCTGAGCGTGCCGCCGAGCGCCCGCACCCGCGCGCGCATCGCGGTCAACCCGAACCCGCCGCCGACACCGCCGGGGAGCGGCTGCGAGGCCGGGTCGAAGCCCACTCCGTCGTCCACGACGTCCAGCGCGACCCCGGTGTCCATGTAGGACAGGGTGACCTCGGCCCGGCTCGCGCGCGCGTGCCGGACCGTGTTCGCCAGCGCCGACTGCGCGATCCGCAGCAACGCCACCTCGTCGGGCACGGGCAACGCCCCCGGCTCGCCGTCGAGGTGGAAGTGGACCGCCACCCCCGAGTTCGCCGCGGTGGTCGCGCACAGCCTCCGCAACGCCGCCACGAGCGACCCTCCGTCGAGGTCGGGCGGGGTCAGCGCCTGCACGAACCGGCGCGCCTCGGCGAGGTTGCGCTGCGTCTCCTCCCTGGCCAGTCGCACGTGCCCGGCCGCCGTCTCCGCACGTCCGGGCAAGGCCCGTTCGGCGGCGCGCAGCAGCAGCTGGATGCTGGACAGCCCTTGGGCGAGGGTGTCGTGGATCTCGCGGGCTAGCCGTTCCCGCTCCGCCAGCACCCCGGCCGAGTGCTCCGCCTCGGCCAGGTCGGCCCGCGCCGCGGTGAGCTGCTCGATCAGCCGGCGGCGCTGCTCGCTCTCGGCGTACAGGGCCTGGTAGCCGAGCACGGTCGCGACCGCCACCGCAGCGCCCAGCGTCGGCCCGATCACGGCGGCGGCGGTGAGCGCGTGCTGGTGCCAGGCGAACCCCGTGACGGCCAGCACCGTGGTGACCGCGACGGCGGTCAGGCCCCACCGGGTCGGCAGCAGGTGCAGCTGGAGGAAGAACAGGGGGAACGCGACCCAGATCCCGTCCGGCGTCAGCACCAGCAGCACCACCCACACCGCGACCAGCACCGCCAACCACCCGGCGGCGGCCTTGGCCGACCGCGTCACCCCGGGCAGCGCCGGACCGGCCGCGTAGACGGCGGCCAGCACCGCGGTGACGGCGACCACCGAACCCGCCCGCGGCAGCCCCGAAGCGGCGGCGCGCACCGCGGCGAGCACCAGCAGCCCCGCCATCAGCAGGTGCAGGCACACGCGCAGCACCCGCAGCGGCCAGGTCAGGGTGTGCGGTTCCACAACGCCTCCAGGCTAACGACCGCGGCGGCGACGGCATCAACCGAAAGTTCGACTTCGGCTCCGCACTTCGACGCCGCCGAAGCGTGCTCCGGTGCGATGACCCCGCCCGCGCGGCCCGCGAGGGTGGGAACCGAGCCGGGCGGAGGTCCCGGACGTCCGAGGAATGGCAGGCCGACACCGTGTTCGTCGCGTGGAGGGATCTCCGGTTCGCCAAGGGCCGATTCGCCCTGATGGGAACCGTCGTGGTGCTGATGACCCTGCTGGTGGGGCTGTTGTCCGGGCTCACCGCGGGCCTGGCCGGCGACAGCACGTCGGCGATCACCGGGCTGCCCGCCGAGCGGCTGGCCTTCGCCGCACCAGCCGCAGGCGAGTCTCCGTCGTTCACCGACTCCGCGTTGTCGGAGGAGCAGTGGCGGCTGTGGGCGCGGGTGCCCGGTGTCACCTCGGCCGAACCGCTCGGCGTCACCACGACCCGGGCCACCGGCGGGACAGGGGCGACCGCCGCCGTCTCGGCGTTCGGCGTGCGGACCGGCTCGCCCCTGGCGCCGGACGGCGGGAGGCTCACGACCGGGCACGCCGTGCTGTCCACCGGCGCCGCACGGGAGCTGGGCGTCGAGCCCGGCGACACCCTCACCGTGGCCGACGTCCGGCTCACGGTCGCCGCGGTCGCGGGCGACGCCGCCTACAGCCACACCCCCGTGGTGTGGACCGTCCTGGACGATTGGCAGCACCTCGTGCCCGGTGACGGCGGGCACGCGACCGTGATAGCGCTGAGCACCACCGGTGACGTCGACGTCGCCGCCGCCGACTCCGCCGCGGGCACCACGACCCTCGCCCGCGCCGACGCGTTGTCCGCCATCGGCTCGTTCACCTCGGAGAACGGGTCCCTGGAACTGATGCGCGCGTTCCTGTTCGCGATCTCGGCCCTGGTCATCGGGGCGTTCTTCACCGTGTGGACCATCCAGCGCTCCGGTGACATCGCGGTGCTCAAGGCGCTCGGCGCCACCACCGGCTACCTGCTGCGCGACGCGCTCGGGCAGGCGCTCGTGCTGCTGACCGGCGGCACCGCGCTCGGCGCGGGCCTCGCCGCCGCCATCGGCGCCGCCGCCGGGGACGCGGTGCCGTTCGTGCTCGACACCTCGACCGTGCTCGTGCCGGCACTGGTGACGATCGCGCTCGGCGCGCTCGGCGCGGCGCTGTCGGTGCGGCGCATTACCGCGGTCGACCCGCTGACCGCCCTGTCCACCCGCTGATCCCACACCTCACCGAACCTGGACCACGCGCATGAGCCTGCGGCTGACCGACATCGTCCTCACCTACCCCGACGGCGACACCCGCCTCACCGCCGTCGACCACGTCGACCTCCACGTGCCCGCCGGCACCGTGACCGCTCTCGTCGGACCGTCGGGGTCCGGCAAGTCGAGCCTGCTCGCGGTCGCCGCCGCCCTGGTCACCCCGGACTCCGGCGAGGTCGTGGTGGACGGCACGACCGCGACCGGCCTGTCCCGGGCCGGGACGACCGCGTTGCGGCGGGAGAAGATCGGGATCGTCTTCCAGCAGCCCAACCTGATCGCGTCGCTGACCGCGTCCGAGCAGCTGGAGGTCATGGCGCACCTCGACGGCCGGCCACCGCGGTCCGCCCGCGGCCGGGCCCGTGAGCTGCTGGCCGCCGTCGGGCTGGCCGACCTGGCCGGACGCCGCCCCCACCAGTGCTCCGGCGGGCAGCGGCAGCGGCTCAACATCGCCCGCGCGCTGATGAACGACCCGGCCGTGCTGCTGGTGGACGAACCCACGAGCGCACTGGACCACGAGCGCGGCGCGGCGGTCATCGAGCTGCTGACCACCCTCACCCACCGCCGCGGCACCGCCACCGTGCTGGTCACGCACGACCGGGCGCACCTGGCCGGGGTCGACCAGGTGGTCGAGATCGTGGACGGCCGGCTGACCTCGCCGGTCCGCCGCTGAGTCGCCCGGGGGGCGGCGGGCCGGCTCACGTGCCGCTGATGTTGACCATCCAGAAGATGCCGAACCGGTCCTGGCAGGAGCCGAACTCGTCGCCCCACATCTGCTTCTCCAGCGGCACGGTGACCGCGCCGCCGTCGGACAGCTTCTCGAAGTAGCCGCGCAGCTCGTCGGCGTCGTCGCCGCTGAGGCTGACGGTGATGTTGTCGCCGGGGTTGTGCGGCATCCCGGGCGGGGTGTCGGCGCCCATCAGCGTGTAGCCGCTCGGCGTCTCGAGCATGCCGTGCATGATCTTCTCCGCCTCCGGCGCGTCGGCCTGGCCGTACTCGCCGAACGTGTTGAGCCGCAGCGTGCCGCCGAAGACCGATTCGTAGAACTCCATCGCCTCGCGCGCGTTGCCCGCGAAGCTGATGTACGGGTTGAGTCGAGAGGTCACCGTGTCCTCCTCGAAGGTCGTACGGGCGGGCCCATCCTGGCAGCACGGGCGACCGTCCGCAGAGGAGAGCACCGGGGGCTACTGGACGTCACCGGTGGTGGCCGAGCGGACCTGGCCGGAGGACAGGTCGCCGGGCGGGATGCCGGGGTGGTGGCCGGTCCGCGCGCCGGGCGTGGGCGCGGACGGTGCGAGCGACAGCTTCGAGACGATCCGGTAGCGGTCGCCGCGGTACAGCGAGTGCACGTACTCGACGGGACGGCCGGTGGTGTCGTTGGTCAGCCGCTCGAACAGCAAGGCGGGCGCGAACACCGGCACGCCGAGCAGTTCCGACTCGGCGTCGTTGGTGACCGTCGGCTCGATGGACTGCACCGCGTCGCTGACGTGCACGCCGTGGTCGGCGAGGCGGTCGTAGAAGTTGCCGGACTCCATGTCCGCCACCGTGAGGCCGGGCGCGACGGCCACCGGGACGTGCAGGTACTCGATCGCCATCGGCGCGCCGTCGACCAGCCGCAGCCGGGCGATGTAGGTGATCTCGGCCGCCGGCGACACGCGCAGCCTGCGGCCGACCCGGGCGCCGGCCGGGATGCGGGCGTGCTCCAGCACCCGGCTGGTCCACGCGCCGCCCGCCTGCGGCACGGTCATCGCGCGGTCGGCCGACACCAGCTCCTGGGTGATCTTGGCGGGCGCGACGAACGTGCCGCGGCCGTGCTGGCGGATCAGCAGGCCGGTGTTGACCAGTTCGTCCACCGCCGAGCGGAGCGTGGGCCGCGACACCGACAGCTGGGCGCACAGCACCCGTTCGGCCGGGATGGGCGCGCCGGGCGGGTGCGTCTCGATGAGTTCGAGCAGGTAGTCGCGCACCCGTTCGCGCTTGAGGATCGGTTCGGCCATGCAGCCTCGCTTCGTCTTGCCGGTCGTGGACCAGTATGTCAGACCAGTGGTCAGGTCGATAATCTTCAAGATCGAGAGCGCTCTCACCGCTGTGAACTGGGTGTTGACTGTCACATTGGTCTATGCCATCTTCGGGTGGCTCCAGCGGGTTTACCAATTGGTCAGATGAGAGGTGAGACGTGCCGAACCGCTCCGTCGCCTTCGTCCTCGCGTCGTCGCTCGCCCTGTCCGCCTGCGGTTCCGATCCGGGCGCGTCCGGCGGCAAGCAGGAGATCACCGTCTGGCTGATGAAGGACACGGCCACCGACGACCTCGTCAGCCGCTTCGAGACCGAGTTCGAGCGCGACCACCCCGAGCTCGACCTGAAGATCCAGATCCAGGAGTGGAACGGCATCACGCAGAAGGTGACCAGCGCGCTGGCCAGCACCGACCCGCCCGACGTGATCGAGGTCGGCAACACGCAGGTCGCCCAGTACGCGTCCAGCGACGGCGTCACCGACCTGTCCGGCAAGGTCGGCGAGCTCGGCGGCGACGACTGGATCCCCGGCCTCGCCGAGCCGGGCGCGGTGGGCGGCAAGCAGTTCGGGATCCCGTTCTACGCGGCCAACCGGGTCGTCATCTACCGCAAGGACCTGTTCGAGGCGGCCGGCGTGACGCCGCCGAAGACCCGGGACGAGTGGCTGGCCGCCACCCAGAAGCTGGACCAGGGCGACACGCAGGGCATCTACCTGCCCGGCCAGAACTGGTACGTGCTGTCCGGCTTCGTCTGGGACGAGGGCGGCGACCTCGCCAAGCAGGACGGCGGCCGGTGGTCCGGCTCGCTGAACACGCCGCAGGCGCTCGCGGGCGCGGACTTCTACCGGCGGTTGCAGGCGCTGGGCGACGGGCCGAAGGACTCCGACGAGGCCAAGCCGCAGCAGACCGACGTGGTCGCGGGCGGCCAGGTCGCGCAGTTCATCGCGGTGCCCGGCGCGGCGAAGCTCGTCGCCAAGGCCAACCCCGCGCTGGCCGACCAGCTCGGCTTCTTCCCCATCCCCGGCAAGACCGCGGCCACGCCGGGCGCGGTGTTCACCGGCGGCTCGGACCTGATCATCCCGCTCGCCTCGACCCGCCAGGACGGCGCGTACGCCGTGGTCAAGGCGCTGGCCGGGGAGAAGTGGCAGGTCGAGCTGGCCAAGGCGATGAACTACGTGCCGAACCGGACGTCGCTCGCGGACGCGGTCGGCGACGACCCCGGCGCGGCGGCGATGGCGGCCGGCGCGGTCAACGGGCGCGCCACGCCGAACTCGCCGAACTGGGCGGCGGTCGAGGCGCGCAACCCGATCAAGGAGTTCCTGACCGCCGTGCTGACCGGCGCCGATCCGGCGTCCGCCGCGGCCGAGGCGGACGAGGTCATCACCCAGGCGCTCAACTCGGGCGCCTAGCGATGACGACGACGTTGACGCGGGCGGTCGAGCGCCGCCCGCCACCGTCCCCTCCCCCGCCGCGCCGCCGCCGCACGTCCTGGTGGCCCTACCTGCTGATCGCGCCGACCGTGCTGGCCACCGGGTTCCTGCTGCTGTACCCGCTGGTGCGCAACGTGGTCATCTCGATGCAGGAGTTCGGCCTGCCACAGCTGGTGCGCGGGAACGCGCGGTTCGTCGGCCCGGCGAACTACGCGCGGGTGCTGGCGGATCCGGAGTTCTGGGCCGTCGTGCGGCGGACGCTGGTGTTCACCGCGATCAACGTCGTGCTGATCATGGTGCTGTCCACCCTGGTCGCGCTGCTGCTGGTGCGGCTCGGGAAGTGGACGCGGCTGCTGGTGATGTCCGGGCTCGTGCTGGTGTGGGCGACGCCGGTGATCGCGGCGACCACCGTGTTCCAGTGGCTGTTCCAGTCCCGGCTCGGGGTGGTCAACTGGGCGTTGGTCGGACTGGGGTTCGAGGGCTACCGCGACTACACGTGGTTCGCCGACGGTCCCGCCACGTTCGCCATCCTGGTGGCGCTGATCGTGTGGCAGTCCGTGCCGTTCGCGGCGCTGTCGCTGTACGCGGCGATGGTGACGATCCCGTCGGAGCTGTACGAGGCGGCGCGGATGGACGGCGCGGGTGCGTGGCGGGTGTTCGCCGCCATCACGTTCCCGATGCTGCGGGCCATGTTCGGCCTGATCACGTGCCTGGAAGTGATCTGGGTGGTCAAGGCGTTCGTGCAGATCTGGGTCATCTCCCAGGGCGGGCCGGGGCAGGCGACCACGACGTTGCCGGTGTACGCGTTCCAGGTCGCGCAGTCGTTGCAGCGCTACGACCTCGGCGCGGCGGTGTCGATGCTCATGGTGCTGCTGCTCGTGCTGGTGCTGCTGGCGTACTTCCGGCAGATGTACCGGCAGGAGGAGGCCTCGTGACGGGCCGGGTGCTGCGCGGTGTCGCGGCGGTGGTCGTGTTCGTGGTGTCGGTGTTCCCGGTGTACTGGATGGTGCTGACGGCGTTCAAGCCCACGCGCGACATCCAGGCGGAGACGCCGACGTTCCTGCCGCTGTCGCTGACGGTCGAGCACTTCGGCACGGCGGTGTCGGCGCAGGGGTTCTGGTCGTTCTGGCGCAACAGCGTCCTCGTCGCCGGCGGCGCGGTGCTGCTGTCGCTGGTGGTGGCGCTGCTGGCGGCGTTCGCGGTGGCGCGGCTGCGGTGGAAGGGGCGGCGCGGGTTCATCCTGATGGTGTTCGTCGCGCAGATGACGCCGTGGGAGGCGCTGCTCATCCCGATCTACGTGATCGCGCGGGACACCGGGATGCTCGACACGCTCTGGATGCTCACGCTGGTCTACTTCATGATCACGCTGCCGTTCACCGTCGTGACGCTGCGCGGGTTCCTCGCCGCCATCCCGGTCGACCTGGAGGAGGCGGCGCTGGTGGACGGGTGCTCGCGGGCGCAGGCGTTCCGGCGGGTGGTGTTCCCGCTGCTCGCGCCGGGTCTGCTGGCGACCTCGCTGTTCGGGTTCATCACCGCGTGGAACGAGTTCGCCTTCGCCAACGTGCTGATCATCAAGGACCAGGACGACCGCACGCTGCCCGTGTGGCTCTCGTCGTTCAGCAACACGTTCGGCACGGACTGGGGCGCGACCATGGCCGCCTCGACGCTGTTCATGCTGCCGGTGCTGGTGGTGTTCCTCGTGCTCCAGGGCCGGGTGACCACCGGGATCGTCGGCGGCGCGGTCAAGGGCTGACGTTCGTTGGAGGTACTCGTGATCGTGCCACGACCGACCCGGCTGATCCGGCGGCACGGCCGGTTCGCGCTCGACCGCGACACGGCGATCCGGGCCACGCCCGGCGCCCGGGGCGCGGCCCGGCTGCTGCGCGCGCTGCTGCGCCCGGCGACCGGCCTGCCGTTGCCGCTGCACGAGGACGGCCGGGTCGTGCTCGCGTTGGACGAGCGGCTGGTCGGGCTCGGCGACGAGGGCTACGCGCTGACCGTGAACGAGCACGCGGTGGTGTTGCGCGCGGCGACGCGCCACGGGCTGGCGCACGGCGTGCAGACGATCCGGCAACTGGTGTCGCCCACGGCGTTGGGCTCGCGGCCGGTGTCCGGTGTGGACTGGACGGTGCCCGGCGTGGACGTCCGTGACTCGCCGCGGCTGCCGTGGCGGGGTGTGCTGCTGGACGTGGCGCGGCACTTCCAGCCGGTCGGCGTGGTGCGCCGGTTCGTCGACCTGATGGCGGTGCACAAGCTGAACGTGCTGCACCTGCACCTGACCGACGACCAGGGCTGGCGGATGCCGGTGCCACGCCACCCGCGGTTGACCACGGTCGGCGGGTGGCGCGCGGAGAGCATGGGCGACGGCGTGCCGCACGGTGGTTCGTACACGCGCGCGGAGCTGGCCGGGCTGGTGTCCTACGCCGACGAACGCGGCATCCGGATCGTGCCGGAGATCGAGATGCCCGGTCACGCCCGCGCCGCGCTCGCCGCCTACCCGCACCTGGGCAACTTCCCCCGGCGGCGGTTGCCGGTCTGGACGCGGTGGGGCGTCAGCGACGAGGTGTTCGGCGTGGACGACGCCGTGCTGGAGTTCTGCCGGGACGTGCTGGACGAGGTGATCGAGGTGTTCCCCGGCCGGCACGTGCACCTCGGCGGCGACGAGTGCCCGACCTCGGAGTGGGAGTCCAGCCCCGGCGCGTCACGGCGGGTCCGGCGGGAAGGGCTGGCCGGGCCGCACGAGCTGCACGGCTGGTTCCTGCGCGCGATGGCCGACCACGTGGCGGGGCGCGGGCGCACGCCGGTGTCGTGGGAGCCGATCGGCGACCCGCGCGTGGTGGTGATGCCGTGGCGTGACGCGGCGGACGCGCGAACCGCGTTGGACCTCGGGCACGACGTGGTGATGACGCCGCACCGGTCGACCTACCTGGACTACCCGCAGTCCGCCGACCCCGACGAGCCCGCCGGGCAACCGGGCCTGGTGGTGACCGCGCGGGACGTCTACGACCTGCCGCTGCCGGACGGCGTGCTCGGCGCCCAGTGCGCGCTGTGGACGGAGTACGTGCCGACCGCGCACCACCTGGAAAGGCTGGCGTACCCCCGGCTGGCGGCGCTGGCCGACACGCTCTGGGCGCAACGCCCGTCCTGGACCGACTTCACCGAACGGATGCGCGCGCACACCGGCCGCCTGAGCGCGCTGTCCGTGCCCCTGTCGAGGAAGGAGGACGACGCCCGCTCCCCTGTCCCACCCTGCTGACTTGAGGAGAGAACCGAAGTGCACGCACGCATGATCGCCGCGATCGGAGCCGCCGCGGTGTCCGTCGCAGCGCTGGTGGCCGCCCCGATGGCGTTGGCCGCCGACGTGGTCACCGCCCAGTACCGGACCAGCGCGTCCGGTGCGACGACCGACCAGGTCGAACCGTGGTTGAAGCTGGTCAACACCGGCGGCACGACCGTGCCGCTGAGCGAGTTGAAGGTCCGCTACTACTTCAAGAGCGAGACGCCGGACGTCGGCTACCGCTTCGCGTGCTCGTGGGCGGTGCGCGGGTGCGGCAACGTCACCGGCACGTTCGGCACGCTGACCGGCGGTCCGGCCGACCGGTACCTGGAGGTCGGGTTCACCTCGGGCGCGGGCTCGCTCGCGCCCGGCGCCGACAGCGGTGACCTGCAACTGCGGTTCTACCGGTCGAACTGGGGGCCGATCACCCAGTCCGACGACTACTCGTTCCGCTCGGCGAGCACCTACTCGGCGTGGTCGAAGGTGACCGTGCACCGGGGCGCGACCCTGCTGTGGGGCACTTCTCCCGGCGGCACCGGTCCCACCACGACCACCACGACGACGAACGCGCCGAACCCGAACGGCCCGGCGTTGTTCGACGACTTCAACTACACGGGCTCCGGCGACTCGCGGATCTCCCAGCGCGGCTGGACGGTCCGCTCCGGTGGCGGCGGGCCCGGCGTGCCGGGCGCGGTGTGGGACCCGGCGATGGTGACGTTCCCGACCGTGGACGGCCAGAAGTCGATGCGGCTGGAGTCGTCCAACAACGGCTCGTCCGCGCGGCAGACCGAGCTGTACCACCAGCGGAAGTTCTTCGAGGGCACGTACGCGGCGCGGGTGAAGTTCTCCGACGCGCCGGTCTACGGCCCCGACGGCGACCACGTGGTGCAGACGTTCTTCACCATCACGCCGCTGAACAGCAACCTGGACCCGAACTACGGCGAGCTGGACTTCGAGTACCTGCCCAACGGCGGGTGGGGCGAGCCGGCCAACATCATGTACGAGACGACCTGGGAGACCTACCAGAACGAGCCCTGGATCGCCGACAACGTCCACACCGAACAGCGGCAGAGCTACGCCGGCTGGCACGACCTGGTGATCCAGGTGTCCGGCGGCCGGGTGAAGTACTTCATCGACGGCGCGCAGGTGGCCGACCACGGTGACAAGTACTACCCGGAGACCCCGATGTCGCTCAACTTCAACCTGTGGTTCATCTCCGGCGGCCTGGCGGGCGCGCCCGGCGACCGCGCGTACCAGCAGCACGTGGACTACGTGTACTTCGCCAAGGACCAGGTGCTCAGCCCGGCCCAGGTGCAGTCCCGCGTCGCCGGCTACCGCACGTCCGGCGTGGACCACGTCGACACGGTGCCCGCGAGCTGAAACCGGCCCCGGGGCCGGCGGCGGCGGCCGCGGGGCCCGGGGTGCGGGGGGCCCCGGCGCGCAGTGCGCGCGGGGGCGGGTGGGGAGGGC
>NZ_JBFAMT010000009.1:0-241797 GCF_040656635.1 Actinosynnema sp. NPDC049800
GGCCGAATGGGCCGCATACCGCTGTTGTATGTGGCCCATTCGGCCGTGCCCCCGGGAACCACCTCAGGCCCGACTATCGCGAACACGGACTTGTGAAACAGGCGCTAGGGCGCCGAGACGCCGAGGAGGTCGCGCAGCGCCGCTTCGCCGGTGGGCGTGAGGCGCACGGCGCGACCCGTGCCGATGCCGCGCACCCAGTCCCGGGCGTGCAGGTGGGCGCACACGTGCGCGCCCGCCGTGCCCGCGAGGTGGGAGCGGCGCTCGGTCCAGTCCAGGCACGCCTTGGCCAGCGGGCGGCGGGTGGCCGGCGGGGTGAACGCGAGCTCGTCCCGCAGCCACGCGAGGCCGTCGTGGGTGAGGGCGAGGTCCTCGGTGAGCAGGCCCCGGGCCGCCATGGCGTCGCTGATGGCCACGCCGAGGCGCCCGGCCAAGTGGTCGTAGCACGTCCGGCCGCGGCGCAGCGCCTGGTTGGCGGTGGACGCGCGGAGCGTGCGGGCCGGCGGGTCGGTGGGTCCCAGGTAGGCGAGCAGGTCTTCGAGCAGCCTGGCCTGCTTCGGGCCGGCCAGCTGGACGTAGCGGTGGCGGCCTTGGCGGCGTTCGGCGAGCAGGCCTGCCTGGACCAGGCGGGTCAGGTGCTCGCTGGCCGTGGACGGCGCCACGTCGGCGGCCTCGGCCAGTTCGCCCGACGTCCAGGCCCGGCCGTCCAGGAGCGCGAGCAGGAAGCGGGCGCGGCTGCGGTCGGCCAGCAGCGCGGCCAGGTTCGCCAGTTCGTCTGCGGCCATGGGGCCATTGTGCGCTCGTGACGGTTCGGCGGTGGCCGAAGTGATGGCGGCTTACGTTGGCGGCATGAACGAGCTGTGGGATTCGTCTTACGTGGTTCCTCCCGTGCCCGCGGCGGCGACCGGGGTGGCGTGGCTGCGGTCGTCGGTGGCGCGGTTCAGCGAGGGTGCGGACCACGCGCGGCGGCGGGCGTCGGTGGAGCGGGTGCTGTCCACTGTGGACCCCGGGGCGTTGCGGCGGGCGGGTGAGCCGGTGGCGGTGCTGGCGGAGGCGCTGGGGCTGCCGCGGTCCGTCGCGTCGGACGTCGCGGTGGTGGCCGCGTGCTACCAGCCGCACGTCGACGTCACCGCCGAGGCCGACGAGGCGGTGGCGCGGCTGGTCGCGGCGTGCGGTGGGACGTGGGACGAGGGGACGGCGAACCTGATCGGGGTGCTGGTGCAGGCCTCCGGCGCGACCCGGGCGTTGATCGCGGGGGTCGAGCCGCCGGTGCCGGTGACGCGGCGGGTCGCGCCGGACGGGTCGGTGGTGGAGGTGGACCTGGGCGAGGCGTGGTTCGGCGGTGGTCGGCACGCGTGCCCGGGGCGGGCGCACGCGTTGGCGCTGGTGGAGGGTGCGCGGGCGTTCCACCGGATGCACGACGGGTTCCTGGTGCTGCCGAACGCGTGGGACTTCGCGTCGGCGGCGGCGTTCGTGCGGGCGGGGTTCGGGGCGGTGGGGACCACGAGCCTGGGTGTGGCGGTGGCGCACGGGTTGCCGGACGCGGCGGGCGTGGCGCGGGCGGAGACGGTGGCGTTGGCGCGGCTGCTGGTGCGGCTGCCCGTGCCGGTGACGGTGGACGTGGAGGCGGGGTTCGGGGGTGACGTGGGTGCGTTGGCTGCGGAGCTGTGGGAGCTCGGGGTGGCGGGCGTGAACGTGGAGGACGGGCGTGGTGCGGGCCTGGCGGAGCCGGCCGATCACGCGCGGATCGTCCGTGCGTTCAAGGAGGCCGCGCCGGGGCTGTTCGTCAACGCGCGCGTGGACACCCACTGGCTGGGCGTCGACCGCGCGTCGGCGCTCGACCGTGCGCGGACCTACGTGGACGCCGGCGCCGACGGGGTGTTCATCCCGGGCCTCGCCGAGGAGTCCGAGATCGCCGCCGCCGTCGCCGCGGTCCCCGTGCCGCTGAACACCCTGCCGTCGCTGCCCACCGACACCCTCCGCGACCTGGGCGTCCGCCGCGTGAGCACGGGCTCGCTCCCGTTCCGCGCCGCCCTGGCCGCGGCCGTCGACACCGCCCGCGCCGTCCGCTCCGGCGCCCCCACCCCCGCCGACCTCCCCACCTACCCCGAAACCCAGTCCCTCTCGACCCCGTGACCCGCGCGTTCCGGAGGCAGGACCCGCGAGGGGGTCAGGAGGGGTTGGCGGCGTGGGTCAGGGTTTCCCAGGCGACGAACAGGCGGTCGGTGGCGGCGGGGCGTTGGCGTTCGGTCAGGCTCTGGGTGTTGGTCATGGCGATGCCCAGGCGGGTGTTGAGGGCGTTGAAGGCCACCTCGGTCGTCGGGCCGAGGGCCTGTTTGCGGGTGCCGCCGCAGAGCCAGGACGGCATCGGCTCCAGCTGGTACCTGGCGTGCAGGCCGTAGGCGTGACGCAGGCGTTCACGGACCTCCGACCACAGGTCCTGGCCCTGGTGGTGGGCCGTCTCGGCGATGTGCGCGGCGGCGGCCAGGCCGAAGCCGGTGTGCGCGAAGTCGCGGCACGTCTCCTGCGACAGCCCGTTCACGAACGTGGTCTGCCCGTGCCAGTACGAGACGATCTCGTCACGCGTGTCGATGCCGCTGCCCGGCGGCGTGCGCGGCAGCGCGCCGTCCGAGGTCAGGTAGACGTACGCGGGCACCCGGGTCCGGAAGATCGACACGGCCTTGTCGTACACCGCCCGGTCCTCCAGGAACACCGAGATCCCGAGCGTCGCCTCCATCATGGACAGTTCCCAGTTGCCGTTCGTCGCCGCACGCCCGTTGACGATCTCCGGCAGGTAGACCTCGCGCAGCATGGTCGCGAACCGGCCCGAGTTCGGCCAGTTCCCGTGCACGTGCTTGATGATCTCCGCCGCGCGCGGCCACGACGAGCCCGCCCACGCGGTCTGCAACGGCGCGTTGCTGTTGGTGTGGTCGCGGATCGTCGCCGACCACGCGTCCATGATCTCGATCGCCTTCGCCGCGTACCGGTTGTCCCGCGTCACGTACCACGCCAACGACAACGTGTACGCGGCCAACGCGTCCTCGCGCTCGTCCGTGCACCCGTAGTTGGGGTTGGAGTACGACCCGCACTCCACCACCGCGCGCGGTTTGGGCACGCGTGACAGCGAGGCGAACGGGTGCGCCATCATCTGGTCGTACGCACCGCGCCACGGCTGCGCGCCCGCGTTCACCTTGGCCCGCACGAAGTCCAGTTGTCCCTTGCTCACCAGCACCCCGGGGTGGGTGAACGTGGCGGGCGCCGCCGGGGACTGCGCGGGCGCCACCACCAAGCCGACCGCCACCAACGCGGCGGTGAAGAGCGATCTGCGGACCATGACCCCGAGCATGTGTGGTCTGGACCACAGCCGTCAACAACGTTCACGGTGGTGAAACGACCGCGCCGTCCGGTTCCGGCCGGGAGCGCGACCGGCCGGTCAGCGGCAACGACAACGCCACCACGAGCACCACCCCGGCCACCGCGACCACCCCACCGGACACCCACGCCCCGTACACGGCGAACGAGAACACCTCGCTGCCCAGCCCCGCCACCGACGTCACGGTCGCCCGCGCGTCACCGGTGATCCGCGACTGCAACCGCGCCTCCGCGCTCACCCACACCAGCCGGTACACGCCGTAGAACACCGCCACACCCGCTAGCCCGAACGGGTGCGCGACCACGCCCAGCACACCCAACAAGACCGCCGCACCACCGAGCAGCACGCCCAACGGCAACCGCGTCCCACCCAACGCCGCACCCGCCGCGCCGACCAACGGGATCGCCAACGTCGCCAGCGGCGCCAGCGCCACCGGCACGCCCCAGCCGGCCGCGACCAGCGGGAAGTACTCCTCGAACGCGTCCAGGGCCGCCAACGACGCCACCACCAGCACGGCGAGCCGCACGTCCACCGCGCGCACGGTCTCCGCCAGCCCGGACCGCAACACGGCCAGGTAGCCCGCGGGTTCCGGTCGCGGCGTCTCCGGCAGCCGGGTCGCCACCAGCGCCGCGCCGAGGCACGTCGCCACGCTCACCCACCCGACGAGCGCGAACCCGCCCGCCGAGAACAGCGCGACGGCCAGCAGCGCGGCCGGGATCTGCGCCAGCAACCCGACGGCCGTGACCCGGCCGAGCACCCGCCCGAAGTGCGACGAAGCGCCGACCGCCGCCAACCCGTCGTGCAGCAGCGCTTCCACCGCGCCGGACGACATCGCCCCGCCCACGCCCCACAGCACGAAACCCGCGGCGAAACCGGTGAACCCGGGCAGCACGGTCCACGTCGCGTACCCGGCCGCCTGGCACACGCCTGCCCCGACGACGGACCACTTCCGCGAGAACCGGTCCGCGAACGCGCCGAACGGGACCTCCGCCACGACCGCGACCGTCGACCAGATCGCGAACAACGCGGAGACCTCGGCGTCCGACAACCCGGTGGCCACGAACAGCAGCGCGTACAGCGGGTAGATCGGCACGGTGTCGGCCAGCACCGCCCAGCCCACCGTCAGGCGGGCCAGCGGCCGAGCCGGGGGCGGTACGGGGCGTCAACCACAGCGCATGGCTGGAGGCTAACCCGCTCCCGGCTCGGCCGTCGCGCCGTTTTACCCGGCCACCGGCGACGATTCCGGAGCCGGCTCACCGGACTTCCGCCGCCGCGACCGCACGGCCAGCACGGCGTCGGTCGCCAGGAACGCCAGCAGGCTCAGCCCGAGCAGCGGGATGAACCAGCCGACGGCGGCGGCCACCAGCAGCACGGCCACGAGCTGCGCCCGCGGCGCCTTCCGCCACTGCCCGCGCGGCACCGGCCGGCCGAAGCCGAGGGTGGGTCGGCGCAGCCACCAGATCCGGTAGCCGAGGACCACCAGCGCCACCAGGCCGAGCCCGACGGCCAGCAGCAGGAGCTGGTTGGGCCAGCCGAACAGCACGCCCATGTGCAGGTCGATGCCCCACCGGGTCAGCTTCGCCGCCAACGGGTAGTCGGCGAACCGCACCTGGTCCACGACCTGCCCGCCGGAGACGGCGACCGCGTCCACCTGCGTGGGCCAGGCGCGGTCGATCTCGGTGACGTTCCAGGCCATGCCCGCCATCGGCGGCACGGTGATCTCGATGAGCCCGGCGTCGATGCCCGCCGAACGGGCGTGGGTCAGCACCGAGTCGACCTCGCCGGGCATCACCGGGATGGGGTTGGACATGTCGTGCCCGGCGTGGTCGCCGCCGCCCTCCAGCGCCGGCGTGGTCCAGTCGAGCGCCTGGCGGACGGCGGCGACGTTCTCACCGGCGTAGGCCGACCACGTCAACCCGGTCGCGGACAGGAACAGCGCGCCCACCAGCACGGACAGGCCGACGGTCGCGTGCTTGCGCGTGGTCGGCTTCGTGCGCTGGGTCCGACGGCGGCTGAACCACAGGAACACCCCGCCCAGCGCCACCACCCACAGCCAGGACGCGGCCAGCTCGCTGTAGAGCCGACCGGGTTCGCCGAGCAGCAGGTTGCGGTGGACCTGGTCGATGGTGGTGCGCAGCGGCAGCACGCCGCTGGTGCCGTAGGTCATCAGCTCGCCGACCACGGCGCCGTCGGCGGGGTTCACGAACACGGTCGGCCTCGCGTCGCCGTCGGAGGCGAACAGCACGCGGGTCGTCGTGCCCGGCTCGGGCGCGGGCCGGATGGCGACCAGCTCGTCGTCCGGCCGGGTGGCCACCGCCGCCTTCACCTGCTGCGACAACGGCACGGACGACGACGACTCGGGCACGCGGAGCTGGTCGGAGTAGAGCCACGACTCCAACTGCGGTGTCGCGGCGTACAGCACGCCGGTGAGGGCGGCGATCAGCACGAACGGGCCGACGAGCACGCCCGCGTAGAAGTGGAAGCGCAGCACGAGGCCGCGCCAGGACTCGGTCATGGCGGGAACTCCTGGGTATGGGGGGATGCCACCGGTCCCGGGAGTCGGGGCGGTGGTGGGGAGGTGCGGCTACCTAGGAGTGGGGCGGTCCGCGACGGGGCAGCGTGCGGCGGCGCAGCACCTCGGACAGGGGCTGCTGCGGGTGCGCGGCGATCGGGATGCGCAGCGGCGCGAACGCGGGCGGCGGGCTCAGCCTGCGCGGCAGCACGGCCGCGATCACGGCGGCCAGCCGGAACACGGCCTGCTCGAAGCCCGTCAGGGCCGCGACGACGATCGCCGTGGCGACCAGGTGGGCCAGCAGCATCGCCGGCGACGGCAGCACCTCGCGCGGGTGTTGCGAGAGCACGGCCAGGAACACGTGCGCCGCCACCTGCACCACGCCGACCAGGCCGAGGAGCTCGGCGAACCCGAGCTGCCGGTCGGTCAGCGGCACGCACGTCCACGCGATGGCCAGCGCGAACACCAGCACGTGCGGCAGGGAAGGGAGGTGGCCGCCGCCGCTCGCGTGGGCGAGCACGGCCAGCAGCCCGGTGGACAGCCCGACCGCGCCGCAGCGCAGCACGCGCGCGGCGCCTCGGGTCGGGGCCGGTGCCACGCTTCCGCAGCGTAGCGGCCTCGTCCAGGGCGGGTGGAGGACGAATGTCCCGTGCGGCGACGGGCTCGCCGGACTCCGTTGTCCGGGCGACCCCTGTTCGTCGTTGTCCGCACCGGTCGGGTGGAATTTTCTGAATTCGGGTGGAATATCGCCGGTCAGTTGTAGGGCATTCCGCCGAACGGGCTGGTGGAGAGATCCGCGGCGGTCGTGAAGACAGCGACCAGCAGGGCGGCGATGAGCACTCGGGCGATTCGCATGCGTTCTCCAGTCGACGGGGACGGGGGAATTCCGGCGATTACCGTGGCAGCAGTCGGAGGGACGCGGAGCGGAATCGGCGTGAACAAACGGCTAACTGGTTGACGATCAGGTTAATTGGCGAACAATGTAACATCTTGTTAACCTGCCGTTTGCACCGTATTCTCACGGTGTGCGTGCCGTCACCCTGCGTCTCGCCGGCCGCGAGCGTGAGCTGGGCCGCCTCTCGGCGCTGGTGGACGACCTGGCCCAGGGGCGGGGCACCGCGCTGCTCGTCGAGGGCGAGCCGGGGATCGGCAAGACGGCGCTGGTCCGCGCGGCGTGCGACGTCGCGGCGGCCCGCGGCTTCCGGGTGTGCCGGGGCGCGGGCGACGAGCTCGGCCGCGCGCTCCCGCTGTTACCCCTGCTGGACGCGCTCGCCGTGGCCCGGTCGGAGAGCGCCGCGGTCACCGCCGAACGCCTGCTGGCCCGCGTGGACGACCTGTGCGCGATCGGCCCGGTGGTGCTGGTGCTGGACGACCTGCAGTGGGCGGACGAGGCGAGCGTCGCGGTGTGGCGGCGGCTGGCGGGCCTCGTGCCGCAACTGCCATTGCTGCTGATCGGCGTGCTGCGGCCGTTGCCGCGCCGCGACGACGTGGCCGCGTTGCGCAAGGGCGTGACCCGGCTGCCGCTGCCGCGCCTGGCGCCCGCCGACGTGGTGGAGCTGACCGGCAGGCTGGCGGGCGGCACGCCCGACGAGGCGTTGGCCAGGCTGGCCGAGGACGCCGGCGGCAACCCGCTCTACCTGGTCGAACTGGTCGAGGCGCTGTTGCGCGGGTCCGCGATCGAGACCGACGCCACGGGCACGGCCCGGCTGGTGGACGCGGGCGTGCCGCCGTCGCTGTCGGCCGCCATCGCGGACCGGATCGGGTTCCTCGGCGCGGACGTGCGGCGGGTGCTCGTGGCCGCCGCGCTGCTCGGCGTCGACTTCCCGGTCGCCGACCTGGCCGCCGTGCTCGGCGTGCGCGTGGTGCAGCTGCTGCCCGCGTTGCAGGAGGCGACCGTGGCGGGCGTGCTGGTCGACGGCACGGCCGGCCTGTCGTTCCGGCACCCGCTGGTGCGCACCGCGCTGTACGACGAGGTGCCCGAGGCCGCACGGGGCGCCTGGCACACCGAGGCGGCGCGGGCGTTGGCCGACACGGGCGCGGGCGTGGACCGGGTGACCCGGCAGCTGCTCGCCGCCGACGACCGGCTGCCCGACTGGGTGGCGGACTGGCTGGTCGTGCACGGCTCGATGCTCGTCGCGCACGCGCCCGAGGCCGCCGTGGACCTGTTCAGCCGGGTCGTGGTCGCGCCGAACACCGGCGGCCGGCGGGGCGTGCTGCTGGCGCACCTGGCCGAGGCGCGGTTCCGGCTGGGCGACCACCACGGCGCGGAGGCCGTCGCGCTGGCCGGGCTGGAGCACGGGACGCTCGTCGACCTGCACTGGACGTTGGCGCAGTGCCGCAGCATGACCGGGCGTTCGGCGGAGACGTTGCTGGAGGTGGAGCGCGCCCTCGCGGCGCCGGACGTCACCGCGTCGGACCGGGCGCGGCTGCTCGTGCTGGCCGCCCGCGCGCACTGGGACGTCGGCCGGCTGGACGACGCCGAACGGCTCGCGCAGGCCGCTCTGGTCGGCGGCGACCGGTGGGCCACGAGCTGGGCGCTGCACGTGCGCACGATCGTGGCGATGGCGCGCGGCCGGATGACGGAGGCGCTGCCGCTGTTCGACCGGGCGCTGGCGGTGGCCATGGGGGAGCCGGCGACGTCGGACCTGCGGCTGCTGCTCCAGATCAACCAGGCCGTGACGCTGGGCGAGCTGGACCGGGGCGCGGAGGCGATCGCGTCCGCGCAGGTGGTCCGGCACGCGGCCGACCAGGTCGGCAACCTCGTGCGGCTCGGGCAGGCGCAGAGCGCGTTGGGCCAGCTGCTGCTGGACGCCGGCCGGTGGGACGAGGCGCTGGTCGACGTCGACCTGCTGGCCGACGACCTGAAGCACCCGATGGTGTCGCGGTGCGACCACGGCGTGGCGGCGCTGATCCACCTGCACCGCGGTGACGCGGCGGGCGCGCGGCGGCACCTCGACGCGGCGGGCGCCGGGTTGGCCGGGCACGTGATCGGGCCGTTGGCGCTGGCCGTGAGCCTGTCCCTGGAGCAGGCCGGACGGGTGCGCGAGGCGTGGTCGGTGCTGACCGGGTGGAACTGCGCGGAGGACCTGCTGCCGGACTTCGTGCGGCTGGCCGTCGAGCTGGGCGAGGACGCCTCCGCCGCGGTCGCGCACGCCGAGTCGCTGGCCGCCGAGTCGCCGACCGCCGAACCGGCCGTGCCGCACCGCCGGGCGTCCGCCGCCTACTGCCGGGCGCTGGTGTCGGCCGACCCGGTCGGGCTGCTGCACGCGGCCGAGGAGTACCGGGTGGCGGGCCGGCCGCTGTTCCGGGCCAAGGCGTTGTCCGCGGCGGCCGAGCTGTTCGCGGCGGCGGGCGACCGGACGTCGGCGCGGGCGGCGTTGAGCCACGCCGTGGACGTGCACGCGGAACTGGGCGCGGACTGGGACTCGACCCGGCTGCTGGCCCGGTTGCGCGAGCACGGCATCCGGCGCGGCCCGCACGCCAAGCACCGGCGGGCCACGCACGGGTGGGAGAGCCTGACGCCGACGGAGCTGAAGGTCACCGAGCTGGTCGTGTCCGGGTTGTCGAACCGGCAGATCGGGGAACGGCTGTTCCTGTCCGGCCGCACGGTGGCCACGCACGTGTCACACGTGCTCGCGAAGCTCGGGGTGCGGTCGCGCACCGACATCGCCCGCGAGGGCATCCGGCGCCTGGGCGCCTCGGGCTAGTCGGCAGCGCAACGGCAGCAGGTACCACCAGAAGCAGAACCAGGCGACCCCGCCGGGACATCGGTCGGACTACGCAGACGCGACCCTCGGGTAGCGCTCCCGCGCCCAGGTGGCGTAGGCGGTCGCCGGGCGCCCGAGCACCTCGGCCACGTCGTCGGACAGGAACGAGCCCTCACCGGTGAGCGCCGCCCGCAGGCCCTCCGCGTACTCCGGCGGCAGCGCGGTCAACGGGAGGTCCACTGTGGACAGCGTGCGGCCGAGGACGTCGGCCAGCACGGCCACCTGCTCGGGGATGCTCAGCAGCTCCGGCCCGGTGAGCGTGTACGTGCGGCCGTGGTGGTCGTCGTCGAGCAGGGCGCGCACCGCCACCTCCGCCAGGTCGCGCGGGTCCACGACGCCGAACTTCGTCGCGCCCACCGGGTTCGGGACCGGCTCGCCCGCGGCGACCTGCGGCGCCCACTGGAGCGAGTTCGTCGCGAACATGCTCGGCCGCAGCAGCGTCCACACCGGGAACGCGCGGGCCGCCTCCTCGCCGGGCCGGTGCCACTGCCCGACCGGGCCGATCGGGATCGAGGACAGCTTCACCACCTTCCGCACGCCCGCGCGCTTCGCCGCGTCGAGCACGGCCGAGTCGTAGGACGGCAGCTCGGAGGTGCCCGGGCCGAGCAGGAACACCGCGTCCACCCCCTCCATCGCCCGGTCGAGGGACGCGGGCTCCGCGTGGTCGGCGTGCACCTGGTCGCCGGTCGGCGTGCGGGACAGGGCGCGGAACGCCGCACCGCGGTCGGTGAGGAGGCGGACGACTTCACGGCCGGTGGTGCCGGTGGCACCCGTGATCAGCAACATGGGACGAGTCTCGGCGCCCGGGGTCGGGAAGGTCTTGGACGTTCCGGCGGTTGTCGGGTGCGTGGAGCGAGGATTGCGGCCGTGGGTCGCCGGGATCGGCATGCAGTCGTTCGGTGGCGGGAAGTTCGTGCACGCGCCGGACACGGCCACCACGCTGGTGGTGTGCACGGCGTCGGCCGGCGCGTTCGTGGTGGGTCCACGCGACCGGGCGAGCTACGTGACCGGGCGGGAGGGCGCGCGGCGGACCGTCGTGCGGTTGACGCCCGGCCGGGCGCAGGCGGTGCTGGACGTGCCGGTGGACGAGCTGGCGGGCCGGGTCGTGCCGCTGAGCGAGGTGTGGGGCCGGCCGGTGGGCGACGAGGCCGCGTTGCGGTCGGCGCTGCTGAGCCGGGTCGAGTCGACCGACCCGAAGCGGTCGGACCTCGTGCACGCGGCGGCACGGCTGCTGCGAACGCGGGGCGTGGCGGAGACCGCGCGGGCGCTGGACGTCAGCGAACGGCACCTGCGCACGTTGTTCACCAGGGCGGTCGGGTTGTCGCCCAAGCAGTACGCGCGGGTCGACCGCGTGCGGCGGGTGGTGGCCCGGGGCGAGCGAGGCGAGTGGGCGCGGCTGGCGGTGGAGCTGGGCTACTACGACCAGGCCCACCTGAGCCGGGAGTTCCGGGCCACGATGGGCGTGCCGCCCGGCGCGTACGTGGCGGGCGACCTGCCCGAGGCGACCTACTGCTAGAGGTCGCGGGCGAAGAAGAGCGCGACCTCGCCGACGGCGGGCGTGCCCCGGTAGAACGTGGTGTCCAGGCCGCACAACGCGAAACCGAGCCGTCGGTAGGCGCCCACCGCGGGCACGTTCACCGACGACGTCTCCAACCACGCGGTCAGCGCGCCGTGCTCGCGGCCGTGGGCGCAGGCGTGCTCCACCAGCGCCCGGCCGATGCCGCGCCCGCGGTGTCCCGGTGCGACGGTGACCTGCCGGATCACCAGCCGGCGGTGCCAGTCCTCCAGGTCGACGGCGACGAACCCGCGCACGCGCGGCCCGTCGGCGGCGACGAACACCGTGCCGCCGGGGTCGTCGTCGGGCGGGAAGACCTTGTGCAGCGGCGGGTCGACCGGGGTGGGACGCAGGGTGAAGCCCTCCGGCGTGGCCACGACTTCGAGCACGGTGGCGGTGGTGAACGAGTCGTCCAGCACGGCGACCTGGTCGAGGTCGGCGGCCTTGGCGGTGCGCAGCTCCACCGCGTCCACCGTACAGCCGGGCGGCGCTACAACCGGGCGCGGCGCACGGCGGAGGACGTGATCCAGGCGGCCGTGCCGACCAGGCCCACCACGGCGGTCCACAGCGCCGGCCGGTTGCCGAGCACGTCGGCCAGCACGCCTCCGACCAGCGCGCCGAACACGATCATGGCCCGGTTGACCGACCTCATGGTGGCGTTCATCCGGCCCATGAGCCGGTCGGGCGTGATCGACTGCCGGTAGGCCATCTCCACCGGGGCGTCCAGGATGGCCGACAGGAAGAACACGAACTGCGCCGCGCACAGCAGCGCGAACCCGGTCGTGCTCGACGTGGCCAACGGGGCCAGCGCGTAACCGACCGGGGTGAGCCAGCGGGCCGCCACGATCACCCTGCCGACGCCGAACCGTCGTCCCACCCGTCCGGACAGCGACGCGCCGACCAGCCCGCCCACACCGCCCACCGCGAACGTCACGCCGTACAGGAACGCGTCGAAGCGCAGCTCGTCGAGCACCAGCATGGTGTAGGCGGCGCCGGCTGCGGAGGTGAACAGGAACCAGGCGTGCGACCCGATGGCGAGCGGGCGGAGCACCTCGTGCCGGTAGACCCACCGCAGGCCTTCCCGCACCTCGCCGCGCAGGTCGCGCTTCGGCGGCGCCTCGACCGGCCGTTCCGGCGTGCGCAGGGTGGCCAGCACCAGGCCCGACACCAGGTACGAGACGGCGTCCACCAGCACGGCGAGCGGTCCGCCGACGAGCTTCACCAACCCGCCCGCGACGAGCGGCCCGAGGGCCTGGGCGCCGGCCCTGGTCTGCTCCAGGCGGGCGTTGGCCTCGGTGAGGCGTTCGGTCGGCACGAGCAGCGGCAGGAACGACTGGTGCGCCGCGTCGTAGAACAGGCTCAACGTCCCGAACACGACCATCAGCCCGATCAGCGACGGCATGCCGAGGGCGCCGGTGAAGGCGGCGAGCGGGATCAGCGCCAGCACGGCGGCGCGGGCCAGGTCCGTGCCGATCAGCACCGGCCGACGCCGACACCGGTCCACCAGGGCGCCCGCGACCAGCCCGAACAGCAGGTACGGCAGCCAGCGCGCGGCTTCGAGCATCCCCGCCTCGGTGGCGGACGCGCCCAGCGTCAACACGGCTACGGCCCTCAGCGCCAACGTGGTGATCGCCGTGCCGACCAACGACACCGCGTCCGCGGCCCAGAAGCGGACGAACTCCTTGTGGCGCAGCAGTTCCTCGCCGTCGCTCATGCGGCCACCCCCACGGCCATCCTGGCAAACGCCGACAGCTCCCGGTCAGCGCCTCCCCGGCGTCGCCGGCAGCCGGGCGAGGACACCGAGCAGTCCCTCGCGGGTGATCACGGGGTCGTCGTGGTCGAGGCCGAACGTGACGTGGTGCCAAGGGCCGAGCCGGTGCCACGTGAGCGCGCGTGCCCGCTGGTCCTCGGTCACGCCGTACGCGTCGGCGACGGCCGCGGCGAACGCCGGCGCGGTGTCGTGCAGGGCCCACGCGAGGTCGAGCGCGGGGTCGCCGAGGTGGACGTCGCCGAAGTCGATCACGCCGGTCAGCACGCCGTCGGCGGTCAGCACGTGGTCGGGGCCGAGGTCGCCGTGGACGAGCGTGCCGCCGGTGAGCCGCCGTGCCGCCGCGAGCAGCTCGTGCGCGGTTTCGCGCCGCCGCGCGGGCAGCAGCGGCACCACGTCGGCCTCGAACCGCGGCACGGCGTCGCCGGGTGGCCGGGTCGGCACGCCGAGGCGGCTCGCCTCGTCGGCCGGGCAGTCGTGCAGCGCGCGCAGGAACAGCCCGAGCTCTCGTCCGTGCGCGCGACCGTGCCCGGGGCGGGTGAGGGGTTCGCCCGGCACGAGCGCGTGCCGCACGACGAGCGGTTCGTCGGACACCACTTCGGGCACCGGCACGGGCAGCGGCAGGCGAGGCGCGAGCCACGGCATCAACCGGGTCTCCCGGCGCAACTGCGCCGCCACCTCCGGCCGCCGGGGCCGCCGCTCGACCCACCGGCCGTCCACCAACCGCGCCAGGCTGTCCCAGCCGCCGTCGAAGTCGCCGTGGCTCACGGCGCGGGCACGCCGCGCGGGACGTCGCCGCGGCAGTCCTCGGCGCGGCTCGACCGCGCCTCCTCCTCAGGGGACCTGCGCACGGTTGCCTCCTCCCAGCCGGTTCGGGCCGAACGGTACCGGCGGGACCCGCGTGCGACCGAGCCGTTCACCCGTCGCGTCGGCGGTGCGGTCAGCCGTCACCGCGCGACCGGGCCCGCTCCTCCAGCAGGTCCGGCCGTCGCTCCGCGTCGAGCGCTCCGCCCGCCGCCGACGCGTTCAGCACCGGGTTGTAGGACCCCAGCAGCGGGTCGGTGCCGCTGACCGCCTCGCCGGTCGGTCGCCAGTACTTGTTGTAGTCGTCCACGATGGTGGACGTCGGCTGGCCGCCGACGTACTCGGCCACGTCGACCCCGAGGTGGGCGAGCAGGACCGGGGTGCCGAGCGGGGAAGCCAGTCCCATCACGTCGAGCAGGAACGTCTCCGGCGGCACGTCCGCCCCGCCCAGGTAGGCGAGCGTGTGGCCGAACAACGCGCCCCAGCCCAGCGCGGTCGACACGGCTTCGAGCCCCGCTTTCGGCAGGACGCCCGCCGGACCGGCCAGCAGGGCCGCGTCGCTCGCGATGCTGAGGCCGGTGCTCGCGTCGCCGCTGACGTCGGCCAACGCGCTGATCGTGTTCGCGTTGTCCTGGATGAGGTGCAGGCCGTGCTCGCCGAGCCCTCGTGCGGCGGCCAGCTGTTCGATGATCTGCCGGTGGTCGATCGGCCCCGGCGCCTTGATCCGCTCGGCGGAGGCGGTGATCTCCGCGACGATGGCGGACGCCAGGTCGGCGACGATCCCGTCCTGGATGCGGCGTCCGATGACCGGGGGCAGCGCGGCGGCCATGCCGAAGTTGACGAGGTTGAGGTGGATCGCGTCGCGGATGTAGTTCTTGACCCCCTCGACCTCCAGCGCGAACCGCCCGGCCCGCCCGGCGAGCTCGTTCATGTCCTGCTCGACCGTGCCGAGCGCGGCGAACACCTCGCCCAGCTTGCCCAGCAGGGCCTGACCCGCCGGGTCCGGCCAGGCGCCGGCGAGCCCGCTCACGTTGGTCGACCTGAGCGCGTGGACGGCCGCGGCGGCGTCCCGCCAGCCGAAGAACAGGTCCACCGCCGCGGTCTCGTCGGTCTCCGGCCAGCCGGTGATCGCCTTGACCTCCGGCCACAGGCCCAGGGCACTGGTCGGTTCCCCGATGGGCATGCCGAGTCCTCCGATCAGCGCGGGAGACCCGCGGCGGCGCGCTGGTCGGCGGCCACGTAGTCGGCCACGCCCTCCTGACCCGCCTTGACGACCGCGGGCACGGCGGCCAACGCGTGGTCGGCGCCCTGCTTCACGGGCTCCGGCACGTAGACCGAGCGGAACGCGTCGGCCAGCGGACCGGCGCCGATGCCCGCCTCGCCCGCGTCGATCGTGGCGCGGTGGCCGCGCCAGGTGTCGGTGGCGAGCTTGCCCTCCACGTCGATCCCGTTCAGCTCGAAGAGGGCGGCCTCGGTCGAGAGCTCGACGCCGCTCACCGGTCGCCCCGCCGAGAGGCGCGGTCGAGGGAGGTCAGGAAGGGGTCGAAGTCGAGGTCGGCCGTCTTCGGGGTGGCGTCGGCGGGCAGGAACCGGCGCACCAGCGTGAAGACCTCGGCCTGGGCACGTGCCACCGCGCGGTGGATCGTGGCGGTGATGGTCGCCGCCAGGGCGGCGGAGTCGGCGGTCCGGTAGATCCGGGGGTCCAAGTCCAGCTCGATCACCTCGCCGCGACCGCCGACGACGGCGCTGACCAGGCCGTCGTCGGACACGGCGGTCGCGCGGACCTCGGCCAGCCCGCGCTGGATCGTCTTCACCTCGTCGGCGAGGCTTTCGTAGTCGACCGGGTTCACTCGGCCCTCGTTCCCGTGCGGCTGATGGGCGTTCGAGCGGAGTCTGGGTCAGGTCCCGGGCCCGTCGGGGTGCGCTGACAGGTTCCGGCCACCCGTCCGACCGGCGCGGCACGACGACACCGCCGGCGGCTCGGCTTGCCGCGGTTGGGCGGCGCGGTCGGCGTCGTACGCCGACGCGTACTACGACGGCTGGGTGGCGGCCAACGGCCGGGACCTCGCCGGGCCGACGGCCGCGCCGACCCGGTTCACCGAGGACGGCACGTGGCCGTGACCGGTCAGGGGGTGGCCCGCCGGTAGTGCCGCCGAACGCGCGCCAACCGCGCCTCGGCCCGCTCCTGCCCGTCCGTGCCGGCCTCGACGCGCTCCCGCAGCCGGTAGGCGACGACCTCGCCCAGCGGCGCGTCGGGGTGCTTGCGGAACCACGACGGCCGGCGGTCGCGGGCGACCTGCTCGGCGTGGTCGGCCGACGCCTCGTCGGCCCGACCGAGCGCCGAGCGCAGGGCCTGGTCGGCGTGGTGCCGGTCGGCGCGGTGGGCGAGCTGCTTGTTCCGGGGGATGTTCTTGCGGGAGCTCTTGTCGTTCTCGCCGTAGGTGTTGCGGCGGTCCTTGGCGTAGCTCAACCGCTTCTTCTCCTGCGGGCTCTTGCGCACGCCGCCCCCTCTCCGTCGATCACGTCCGCCGGACGGTACCGGGGCGGCACGCCGGCGGCCGAGCGGTTTTCCGGGCCGTGCGGTCGTCCGACGAGGCGCTCCGAGGTCGCCGGGGCGAGCGGTTGACATCGGCGGCGGGGCGCGGATACTTAAGTAGGTGCTTAACCAAGTGTTCCACGCGCTCGCCGATCCGAGCAGGCGGTCCATGGTCGAGCGGTTGACCCTGGGCTCCGCGTCGGTCAGCGAGTTGGCGAAGCCGTTGGAGATGTCGCTCCCCGCGGTGGTCCAGCACCTGCAGGTGCTGGAGGCCAGCGGCCTGGTGCGGACGGAGAAGGTCGGTCGGGTGCGGACCTGCCACGTCGTGCCGTCCGCGTTGCGCCAGGCCGAGCAGTGGATCACCGAGCGCCGCACGACCTGGGAGAGCCGGCTCGACCGGCTCGACGACTACCTGAAGGAGCAGTCATGACCGTGGAGCACGCGACGTTCACGCTGGAGCGCGACTACGACGCGCCGCCCGCCGCGGTCTTCGCCGCCTGGGCGACCCCCGAGGCGAAGTCGCGCTGGTTCGTCGGCCCGGACGAGTGGGTGGCCAAGCCGCTGGAGCAGGACTTCCGCGTCGGCGGCGAGGAGCGCGTCAGCGGCGGGCAGCCGGGCGGCAAGGTCTTCCACTACGCGGCCCGCTTCCAGGACATCGTGCCCGACGAGCGGATCGTCACGACCTACGAGATGCACATGGAGGACACGCGCATCTCGGTGTCCGTCGCCACCGTGGAGTTCAAGGCCTCCGGCGGCGGCACGCGGCTCGTCTACACCGAGTCGGGCGCGTTCCTCGACGGCCACGACAAGGTCGAGCACCGCGAGCGCGGCACGGTCGAGCTGCTGGACAACCTCGGCCGGGCGCTAGCAGCCGGCGGCGCGGTCCAGTAGCAGCTTGCGCTCCCGCTCGTTGCGGGTCATCCCGGCCGCCCGCTCGAACTCCGCCCGCGCCTCGGCGTGCCTGCCCAGCTTGGCCAGCAGGTCGCCGCGCACGCTCGGCAGCAGGTGGTAGCCCTTCAGCGCGGGCTCGTCGACCAGCTCGTCCACCAGTTCCAGCCCGACCGCCGGGCCGAACGCCATCCCGATCGCCACCGCGTGGTTCAGCTCCACGATCGGTGACGGCGCGACCAGCGACAACCTCTCGTAGAGACCGGCGATGAGGGTCCAGTCGGTGTCCTCCGGCACGCGGGCCCGCGCGTGGCACGCGGCGATCGCCGCCTGCAACGCGTACGGTCCGCCGGCGCCGCCCAACGACTCGGCCTTCGCCAGCGCGTCCAGGCCGCGGCGGATGAGCAGCTGGTCCCAGCGGGCCCGGTTCTGCTCCAGCAGCAGCACGGGCTCGCCGTCCGGGCCGACGCGCGCCTTGGCCCGGGACGCCTGGACCTCCATCAGCGCCACCAGGCCGTGCACCTCGGGCTCGCGCGGCATCAGGCCGGCCAGCACCCGGCCCAGCCGCAACGCGTCCGCGCACAGCGCCGGGCGCATCCAGTCGTCACCCGCGGTGGCCGAGTAGCCCTCGTTGAAGATCAGGTAGATCACGCCGAGCACGGACGCCAGCCGGGCGTCCCGCTCGTCCTCCGCCGGCACCTCGAACGGGACGCCCGCCTTGGCGAGGGTCTTCTTCGCCCGCACGATCCGCTGCGCCACGGTCGCCTCGGGCACCAGGAACGCGCGGGCGATCTCGTCGGTGGTCAGACCGCCGAGCATGCGCAGGGTCAACGCCACCTGCGCCTCGGTGGACAGCACCGGGTGGCACGCGGTGAACACCAGCCGCAGCAGGTCGTCGTCGATCTCGCCGACCTTGGCGGCGGCGTCCGGGACGTGGTCGGACCCGGTGTCGCGCCCGATCTGCTCGAGCTTGCGCTGGTAGTTCCGGTCGCGCCGGATCAGGTCGACGGCCCGGTTCTTCGCCGCGGTCATCAGCCACGCGCCGGGGTTGCGCGGCACGCCGTGCTCCGGCCACTGCTCCAGGGCGCTGACCAGCGCGTCCTGCGCCAGCTCCTCGGCCAGGCCCACGTCGCGCACCATCCGCGCCAGCCCCGCGATCAGGCGGGCGGACTCGATCCGCCACACCGCCTCGACCGCACGACGCGCCTCGGTAGCCATCACGACCTGGAATCAGATCAGCTACCGATGCGCGTCGGCAAGCGCGTGCCCCGGGGTCAGCCCTGGGCGGCGCGGGCCTCCTGCTCGGCGCGCAGCTCGCGCTCGCGGTCCTTCAGCTCCTGCGAGGCGTTGACGAAGTCGTCCTCGGTGAAGACCTGCCGGATCTCGATCTGGGACTCCTCGCCGGTGGGGTTCGGCACCCGCTTGACCCATTCGACCGCCTCTTCCAGCGACTTGAGCTCCAGCAGCCAGAAACCGGCGATCAGCTCCTTGGTCTCGGCGAACGGGCCGTCGACCACGGTGCGCTTGTCGCCGGAGAAGTAGACCCGCGCGCCCTTGGAGCTGGGGTGCAGCCCTTCGCCCGCCAGCAGCACGCCCGCCTTGACCAGCTCCTCGTTGAACGCGCCCATCGCGTTCAGCTCCTCCGCGGTGGGCTGCGCGCCGGCCTCGGTGTTCTCGTTCGCCTTCACGATCACCATGAAACGCATGTCGATCTCCCTGTTGGTTCGCCTGGCCGGTCCATCCTGGCCTCTACTCACGCGACGAACGAGCGGGGGCGTGGATCGACATCCGGGCCCGATTTCTTCCAAGATTTTTTCGCGGGCCCCTGACCAGGGGTTTCACGTGATGGGCGAGCCTCCGGTCACACCGATGACCTCGCCGGTGATGTAGCTGGACTCCGACGAGGCCAGGAAGACGTACAGCGGGGCGAGCTCGGCCGGCTGACCCGCGCGGCCCATGGGCGACTGCTCGCCGAAGCTCTCCACCTTCTCCGGCGGCATGGTGGCCGGGATGAGCGGCGTCCACACCGGACCGGGTGCGACCGAGTTCGCCCGGATCTTCCGGTCCACCAGGTTCTGCGCCAGGCCCTTGGTGAAGTTCACGATCGCCGCCTTGCTGGTGGCGTAGTCGAGGAGCTGGTAGGAGGGCTGGAACCCCTGGATGGACGACGTGGTGATGATCGAGGAGCCCTCGGGCATGTGCGGCACGGCCGCCCGGCACAGCCAGAACATCGCGTACACGTTCGTCTTCATGACGCGGTCGAACTGCCCGGTGGAGATGTCGAGCAGGCCGCCGTCCTGCGCCATCTGGTAGGCGGCGTTGCTGACCAGGACGTCGATCCGGCCGAACTCCTCGACCGCGCGCGCCACGACGGCCGCGCACTGCGCCTCCTCGGTGAGGTCGCCGGGGACGGCGACCGCCTTGCGCCCGGCCTCCTCGACGAGCCTCGCGGTGTCGCGGGCGTCCTTCTCCTCGGCGGGCAGGTAGGAGATGAGCACGTCGGCGCCCTCGCGCGCGAAAGCCAGTGCGACGGCGCGGCCGATGCCGGAGTCGCCGCCGGTGATCACGGCCTTCTTGTCGGTGAGCCGCCCGGTGCCGCGGTAGGTCGCCTCGCCGTGGTCCGGGGTGGGGTGGACGTCGTCGGTCAACCCCGGGTACTTGATCGGGTTCTCGGCCATGTCCGCAGGGTGCCCACGTGCGTACGACCTGAACACGCCGAGGGGCGCGCCTCCGGGTGGAGGCGCGCCCCTCGGGGGGTGTGCGGAGGGTCAGCGGCGCAGGGCGCGCCCGACCGTGAAGGCGCCCGGGCCGAGGACGGCCAGCAGCAGGAACACCCAGCTGTAGAGGGCGGCCAGCTCGCCCATGTTGTGCATCGGCAGCAGGGCCTCCGGCTGGTGGACGGTGAAGTAGGCGTAGGCCATGACGCCGGACAGCACGAACGCGGCCGGCCGCGCGGCCAGGCCGACCAGCACCAGGACGGCGCCGACCAGCTCGATCACGCTGCCGTACCAGCCCGGCCACGAGCCGAACGGGACCGCGGCGCCCTGGCCGTCGATGCCGCCGAGGAAACCGAGGCCCTGCAGGCCGTGCAGGCCGAACAGGAACGACACGACGACGCGGAAGGCGGCGAGCACCAGGTCGTTGCGCTTGGTGGTGGCGGTGGTGGTGTGGGCGGCGGCGCGGCGGGTGTCGGTCGTGGTGGTCATCTCGGGCTCCCCATCTCGTGGTCTTACTGACGCGACGAACGGGGACCCCTCCGGATCGACACGTCGGCCGAACTTTTTTCCGGGAAGTCGAGCCGGAGGGTGAACCGGCTGGTCGGGGCCGGTAGGCGTTGGCCGCGGCGGAAGAAGCGGACCCGGCGCGGGTCGGCCGCCTCGGCGCGCACGGCCGCCAGGTCGGCCTCGCCGGGCGGGCGGGCGACCGACGGGCCGGGCCGGTGGTCGAGCGGCGGTGGCGGCGGGTGGTCCTCGTCGGGCAGGGGAGGCCGGTCGACGCGGCACGCGACCAGGCCGGGCGTGTCGGGGACGTCCAGCGGGAACACCGGCGCGGGCCAGACGTAGTCGAGGTCGTCCGGGACGTCGGGGAACAGCGGGCGGTAGTGGTCGGGGTCCTTGCGCAGGAGCGCGGACCGGTGGCTGCGGTGCAGGTCGTCGTCACCGAGCCAGGGCGGGAGCAGCCCTTCGGCCAGGCACCACGACCACGTCGGCTCCCGGCCGCCGGTGTAGTCGAGGAACCCGGCGCGCAGGCCGTCGCGGTGGCCGCGCCGTCGCCACTCGTCGCACACGGCCACGCCGTAGGCGACCAGCGCGGGCGTGAAGCCGCGCCACATCAGCACCGCCGGGTGCCGCTTCCAGCCGTACTCGGGCCAGACCAGGGCGCGCAGGATCTGGGCGGTCTCCACGCGCTGCTTGCCGAGCCGCCGCGAGTCGAGCACGGCGGCGCTGCGGGCGAAGGTCGCGCACGGCAGGAACGTCTGCACCCCAGCCGGCTACCCCGCGTGCGGCCGGTCAAGCGCGTGGGTCGTCCGGACAGGCAAAAGACCGGTGGGCTGTTAGCCTGCGGCGGTGGAGTTCCAGCGTGCCCGGCGGCCCGAGCAGGTGGAGCAGCGGCGACGCACGATCCTCGACACGGCGTCCGCGATGCTGCGGGAGCGGTCCGTCGCCGACATCAGCCTGCGCGAGCTGAGCGACCGGGTCGGGCTCGCGAAGTCGAACGTGCTGCGGTACTTCGACAGCCGGGAGGCGATCTTCCTGGAACTGCTCGACCGGGAGTGGGGCGCCTGGCTGGACGAGGTCGAGGCCGCGGTGGCGCCGGCGGCCGAGGCCGAGGAGGTGGCGACCGCGATCGCGACCTCGCTGCTGCGCCGCCGGTTGCTGTGCGAGCTGGTCAGCGGCATGGCCGGAGTGCTGGAGCGCAACATCTCGGTGGACTTCGCGCGCGTGTTCAAGCGCCGGGCGCACGCGCACACGACCCGGTTGGCGGAGGTCGTGCGGGCCGGGGTGCCGGTGCTGGACGAGGCGGCGGCGCGGCACTTCGCCCGCGTGGTGCTGGTCATGACGGCCGGCCTGTGGCCGCACGCGAACCCGACGGACGCGGTGGCGCAGGTGATGCGGGAGCTGGGCGGACCGGCGGCGGGCGAGCTGGTGCGGGAAGGGCTGACGGAGGGCCTGGTGAACCAGCTGGTCGGCCTGGTGGCCCGGTCCGGACGCCCGCGGAGGCCGTAGGGTTCGGCGTCGTGAGGGCACTGGTGGTTCGCGGTGGCTGGGACGGGCACTCGCCGGTGGAGGCGACCGACGGGTTCCTGCCGTTCCTGCGCTCGTCGGGGTTCGCGGTGGACGTGTCGGACTCGCTGGAGGTCTACGACGAGCGCCTCGGCGGGTACGACTTGGTCGTCCAGTGCTGGAGCGACGGCGTGCTGACCGACGACCAGTTCACGTGCCTGGAAGCGGCGGTGCGCGGTGGGACGGGGCTGGCCGGGTGGCACGGCGGCCTGGTGGACGCGTTCCGCCACTCCCGCGGCTACCTGAGGTTGGTCGGTGGCCAGTTCGTCGACCACCCCGGCGGCTTCGTGGACCACCGGGTGGAGATCACCTCGACCCACCCGATCGTGGCCGGTCTCGAGGGGTTCGACCTGCGGACCGAGCAGTACTGGGTGCTGACCGACGGCCTCAACGACGTGCACGCGACCACGACCTTCGCCGCCGCCGAGCCGTGGCACACCCAGCTGACCGTGCCCGCCGTGTGGACCCGCCGCTGGGGCGCCGGCCGCGTCTTCGCCTGCACGATCGGCCACCACCCGGCCGACCTGGCCCTGCCCCCGGTCCGCACCCTGGTCGAACGGGGCCTGCTCTGGGCCGCCCGCCCCTGACCCCCGCGCGTGTCGAACGCCCAAGCCCCGCGTGTCCGACGCTCAGGAACCTTCACGGCCCGCGAGTCGAACGCCCAGGACCCCCGCGGTCACCCGCCCGAGTCCGCCAACGCGGCGGGCTCCGAGTCGGCCAGGTTCTCCGGCAGCCTGAGGCCTTCGTGGAGCGGCACGAGCTCGGATTGCAGCACCAGAGCCGCCCCGCCGATCGCGGACGCCGTGGCGGCCGAACGGGACAGCCTCACGTCGACGCCGTGCGCCGCCCGCGAGAAGAACGTGCGGTCCAGCTCGTCGCGCACCACGGGCAGGTAGACCGAACCGGCGATGGCGAAGCTCGGCCCCGTCAGCACCAGGACCTCCAGGTCCATCACGTTCGCCAACGTCCGCGCCGCCACCGCGATGTACCGCGCCGACCGCTCCAGGATCGCCAACGCCGACGGCTCGCCCCGGCGCGCCGCCCGGCTCACCGCCGCGAAGTCCGACGACACCGACCGCGACCGCCCGGTCAGCCCCGCCGACCCGGCCAGCGCCGCGTCCGCCCGTGCGGCCGCCACCACGGCCGCCGGCCCGGCGAGCACCTCCACGCACCCGCGCGCGCCGCACCAGCACTCCGGCCCGTCCGCGTCCACGCAGATGTGGCCGATCTCCCCGGCGTTGCCGCTGCTGCCGCGGTAGGTGATGCCGTTGATGATCAGACCCGCGCCGATGCCCGTGCCCATGTACAACGCCGCCGAGATCGCCGTCCCGCCGATCCCGCCCGACCAGTGCTCGCCCAGCGCCGCCGCCGTGGCGTCGTTGTCCAGCACCACCGGCAGGCTCGTCTCCCGCTCCAGCTCGCGCGCGAGCGGGAAGTCCTCCCACTTGCGCATGGACGGCGGGGTCAGGCCCATGCCGGTGTCCGAGCTGAGCGGTCCGGGGGAGACCAGGCCGAGGCCCAGCACGCGGTTGTGCTCGACGCCGACGCCGTCGATCAGGCCCTTCACCTCGGCCGCCATCCGCGCCACCACGGTCCGCGGTTCCGCCGCGCCCGCGCCCGCCCTCGAAATGCGGGCCACGACCGATCCGCCGAGATTGGTCAGCACGTACGTGATGCCCGCGTGGTCCAAGTGGACGCCGACGGCGTACCGGGAGGAGTGGTTGAGCTGGAGCAGGACCCGCCGCTTGCCGCCGGTCGACTCGGCCCGCCCGGTCTCGACCACCAGGCCCTCGTCGATGAGCTTGCGGACGACCGTCGAGATGGTGGCGCCGGTGAAACCGGTGGCGTTGATCAGGCCGACGCGGCTGATGGTGCCCGCCGCCCGGATCACGTCCAGCACGGCGGACTTGCTGCTCGCATGCTGCGTCGCCCGCGCCGGTCCGCTCACGTGGTCCCCCGCGTTGGTCTTAGTTCGTTCGTCGGACGAAGGGTAGCAACTTGACCGGCAGATGACGCCGAGGTGTTGACTTCGTTTCTTCGATGACTTAACAATCTGCCTCAACGCGGGACCGCGGCCGGTCTCGGGCCACGAGAGGAATCGACGATGTCCCTGAAGGCAAGGCGCTTCTCACGGGCGCGCATGGCGGCGGCCGGCCTGGCCGCGGTCGCCATGCTGGCGACCGCGTGTGGTGGATCGAGCGCCGGCAGTGACGCGAACAAGGACACGCTGGTCGTCTACACCGGCCAGGCCGGTGACTGGCAGCTGAACTTCAACCCGTTCTCGCCCACCCTGATCGAGGGCCCGGGCACGATCTTCGAACCGCTGTTCTTCTTCAACAACATCCGCGACGTCGAGCCGCGGCCCCGCCTGGGCAAGAGCTTCCAGTGGAACGCCGACGGCACCCAGCTCGACATCGAGCTGCGCGACGACGCCAAGTGGACCGACGGGCAGAAGTTCACCGCCAAGGACGTCGTCTTCACCCTCGACATGGTCTCCAAGAACCCGACCATGAACAGCACGGGCTACAAGGGCACGGCGACCGCGGTCGACGACACGCACGTGTCGGTCAAGTTCACCGAGCCGTCCTACATGGAGGGCCCGCAGGTCCTCGGCAAGATCTTCATGGTCCCCGAGCACAAGTGGAAGGACATCGCGACCCCCGCGACCGACGTCATCAAGGAGCCCGTCGGCACCGGCCCGTTCATGCTGGACGAGTTCAAGGCCCAGGCGTTCACGCTCAAGTCGAACCCCGACTACCACTCCGGTGAGCCGGCCCTGAAGAAGGTCCGCTACCTGGCGCTGTCGGGCAACCAGTCCGGCGAGGCCGCGCTGAGGGCCGGCCAGATCGACTGGCAGACCGGCCCCGTCCCGGACATCGCCGACGTCGAGAAGAACTACCCGGGCTACAAGGCCATCACCATCCCGATGAACCAGGTCGCGCTCTTCACCTGCTCCAACGCCGCCTTGGGCTGCCAGGGCCCGCAGACCGACGTGACCGTGCGCAAGGCGATCTACTACGCCCTCAACCGCACCCAGATCAACTCGCTCGCGTTCGAGAACACCGCGAGCGAGGTGTCCCCGGGCGCCGCGCTGCTGGAGCGCGACAAGGACCAGATCTCCTCGAAGCTCAAGGAGAAGACCGCGCCGATGCAGCCCGACGAGGCCAAGGCCACGCAGCTGCTGGAGGCCGCCGGCTACGCCAAGGGCGGCGACGGGATCTACGCCAAGGACGGCAAGCCGCTGACCATGACCCTCAAGGTCGTCGCCGGCTGGACCGACTACATCACCGCGGTCGACACGATGTCCCAGCAGCTGCAGAAGGTCGGCATCAAGGTGACCGCGCAGCAGCTGTCCTGGAACGAGTGGTCCGACGCGCGTGGCCGCGGCGAGTTCGAGCTGCTGATCGACTCGCTGCACCAGGGCCCGGCGCCCGACCCGTTCTACAACGCGTCCTACTTCTTCAGCACCGCGACCACGGCCAAGGTCGGCGAGGTGGCGAACCCGAACTTCTCCCGGTTCTCCGACCCTCAGGTCGACGCCGCGCTCGCCGGGCTCAAGGGCGTGAACCCGACCGACGACGCCGCCCGCCGGCCCTTCCTGGACACCATCCAGACCAGGATCGAGGAGTCGATCCCGTACATCCCGGTCCTGACCGGCGGCACGACCAGCGAGTACAACGCCAAGAAGTTCACCGGCTGGCCCACCAAGGACGACCTCTACGCGTTCCCGGCGGTCTGGGCGCGCCCGGAGGCGTCGGAGATCTACCTGAAGCTCAAGCCGGCCGGCCAGTGAACGACTGATCGAGGCGATAGGCGGACCGATGAGGTACTACGCCCGAAAGTTCGCGTTCTACCTGGTCGCCCTCTGGGCGGCGCTGACGCTGAACTTCTTCATCCCGAGGCTCATGCCGGGCAACCCGGTGGACATCCTCATGGCGAAGCTCGCGCAACGCGGCGGAACCGTGGACCCATCGGCCCGCAGGGCGTACGAGCTGCTGCTCGGCACGAACAGCGGCGAGTCGCTCTTCCAGCAGTACATCTCGTACCTGGGCAACATGTTCCGGGGTGATCTGGGCATATCGGTGAGCGCGTTCCCCGCGCCGGTGTCCCAGATCATCTCGGAAGCCCTGCCGTGGACCCTGATGCTCGTCGGCATCGCGACGTTCCTGTCGTTCGCCCTCGGCATCGTCCTCGGCGCGTTCGTCGGCTGGCGGCGCGGCACCTGGCTCGACGGCCTGGTGCCCGCCACCACCGTGCTGGCCGCCGTGCCGTACTTCTGGCTGGCGCTGATCCTGGTCGCGCTGCTGTCCTCGGCGTGGGGCTGGTTCCCGCTGCAAGGCGGCTACGACGTGATCCTCACGCCCGGCTGGAACGCCGAGTTCATCGGCTCGGCGATCTACTACGGCACGCTGCCCGCGCTGACCATCGTGATCTCGTCGGTCGGCGGCTGGCTGCTCGGCATGCGCAACATGATGGTGTCCGCCACCGCCGAGGACTACGTGCTCACCGCCAAGGCCAAGGGCCTGCGCGACTCGCGGATCATGATCAAGTACGCGGCCCGCAACGCGGTGCTGCCGTCCGTGGCCGGTTTCGCCATCTCGCTCGGGTTCGTGGTGGCCGGCTCCATCATCACCGAGCAGGTGTTCTCCTACCCGGGCATCGGGTCCAAGCTCCTGCAAGCGGTGCAGAACAACGACTACGCCCTCATGCAGGGCATCTTCCTGGTCATCACGGTCGCCGTGCTCGGCGCGAACCTCGTGGTCGACCTGCTCTACGCCGTCATCGACCCGCGCACCCGCGTCAGCGGCTGAGAAGGAGAACGGACACCGTGACGAATCTCAGTGCTGTCACCGTCGAGGCTCCGCGCGGGCGGGCCGGGTGGCGGTCCATGCTGCCGCGCTGGTCGCCCAAGCTCGGCGTCGGCCTGGTCCTGATCGGGCTGATCACGTTCATCGGCCTGATCGGCCCGCTCCTGGTCGGCGACCCGAACGCGATCCGGGACGTGGGCCTGACCGGGCCGGGCGGCGAGTTCTGGCTCGGCACCACGCAGACCGGCCAGGACATCGTGGCGCAGCTCGCGTACGCCACCAGGGGCTCGCTCTACATCGGCCTGATGGTCGGCGTGATGGCGACCGCCCTGTCGGCCCTGTTCGGCATCGTCGGCGCCTACATCGGCGGGTACGTCGACGAGGGCTTCTCCCTGTTCTCCAACGTGATGCTGGTGATCCCCGGCCTGCCGCTGGTGATCGTCATCTCCGCGTTCGTGCCCGCCGACCAGCGCGGCTCGTGGACGATCGCGGTGGTGCTCGCGATCACCGGCTGGGCCGCGTCGGCACGGGTGCTGCGCGCCCAGACGCTGTCGCTGCGCAACCGCGACTACGTGGCCGCGGCCAAGGTCTCCGGCGAGAAGCCGTGGCGCGTCATCACCGTCGAGATCCTGCCGAACCTGCTGCCGCTGCTGGCCTCGCAGTTCGTGTTCTCGGTGATCTACGCGATCCTCAGCGAGGCCGGCCTGTCGTTCCTCGGCCTGGGCGCCTCCAACTCCTCCACGCTCGGCACGATGCTCTACTACGCCCAGAACGGCTTCGCGCTGCAACGCGAGGCGTGGTGGTGGTTCGTCCCGCCGGGCCTGATCATCGCCCTGTTCGGCTGCGGCCTGGCGCTGGTCAACTTCAGCATCGACGAGATCATCAACCCGAAGCTGCGCGACATCCCCCGGCGCGCCGAGGCCGATGCCGACCGGCCGGCCGAGCCCGTGGCGCGCGCGGACGACGACGTGGTGCTCACCGTGAACGACCTGTCCGTCGTGTACCAGGTGGAGAAGCCGGTGCACGCGGTCAAGGACGTGTCGATCACGTTGCGGCGCGGTGAGATCCTCGGCCTGGCCGGCGAGTCCGGCTGCGGCAAGACGACGCTGGCCTACGCGATCAACCGGCTGCACCGGCCGCCCGCCGAGGTGACCACCGGCTCGGTCACGTTCCACGACCGCGAGGGCGGCGACATCGACGTGCTCGCGCTCACGCCGGGCGAGCTGCGGGCGTTCCGCTGGTCGAAGCTGTCGATGGTGTTCCAGGGCGCGATGAACGCGCTCAACCCCGTCATCACGGTCCGGGCGCAGCTCGACGACGTGCTCACCACGCACCGCCCGGAGATGACCAAGGCCCAGCGCAAGGCCAAGTGCGAGGAGGTGCTCAAGCTGGTCGGCGTCGACGTGCGGCGGCTCAGCTCCTTCCCGCACGAGCTGTCCGGCGGCATGCGGCAGCGCGTGATGATCGCCATGGCGCTGCTGCTCGACCCGCAGGTCATGATCATGGACGAGCCGACCACCGCGCTGGACGTCGTCGTGCAGCGCGGCATCCTGCGCGAGATCCTGCGGCTGCGCGACGAGATCGGCTTCGCCGTCCTGTTCATCACCCACGACCTGCCGCTGCTGCTCGAACTCGCCGACCGCATCGCCGTGATGAAGGACGGCGAGGTCGTCGAGTACGCCACCGCGCAGGACATGTTCGAGCAGCCCGCGCACCCCTACACCCGCCAGCTGCTCGACTCGTTCCCCAGCCTGACCGGCGAACGCGGCTCGTTCGTCCGCTCCGGCGAGCAGCTGACGCCGGTCGACCGGTCCGGCGAGCCCACCCCGTCCGGAGGCGTTCGATGACCACGTTGGAAGCGCGCGAGCTGGTCAAGGACTTCCACGTCCGGGTCGGCCTGCGGCGGGTGCGGCTGCGCGCGGTGGACAACGTCTCGTTCACCCTCACGCCCGGCCGCACGGTCGCGCTGGTCGGCGAGTCCGGCTCGGGCAAGTCCACCATCGCCCGGATGATCGCCCGGCTGGAGAAGCCCAGCGGCGGCGCGATCACGCTCACCGGACCGGACGGCGCGAAGGTGCCCGAACGCGCGTACCGGGACAACGTGCAGATGGTGTTCCAGGACCCGTTCGCGTCGCTGAACCCGTTCCACACCATCGAGCACCACCTGGCGCGGCCGTTGAAGCTGCACGGCCGGCCGCACGGCTGGGACGACGTCGTGCAGCTGCTGGAGCGCGTGTCCCTGCCCGGCCGAGACGTCGCCGGGCGGCGACCGCACGAGCTGTCCGGCGGCCAGCGCCAGCGGGTGGCGATCGCGCGGGCGCTGGCGCCGGGCGCGAAGGTCGTGGTGGCCGACGAACCGGTGTCGATGCTGGACGTCTCCATCCGGCTGGGCGTGCTGAACCTGATGGCCCGGTTGCAGCGCGAGGAGAACCTGGCCGTCCTCTACATCACGCACGACCTGGCCACCGCGCGGCACTTCTCCGACGACATCCTCGTGCTCTACAAGGGGCGCGTGGTCGAACGGGGACCGGCCGACGAGGTGATCCTCAACCCGCAGCACCCGTACACCAAGATCCTCGCCTCCGCCGCGCCGAACCCCGAGGCGCGCGGCCGTGCCGTCGAGATCGACCCGGCGGACGTGGAACGGGCCGGCGCCGCCGCCGCGTACGACCACAACACCGGGGCGTGGGAGGAAGTCGCGAAATGACGGTCACCTGGTCCACCGGCGCGATCAGGCTGCTGCTCACGCACGGGGACGACCGTCCGGTGAGCCTGCTCTCGCTGCGCCCCGACGGGCCGGTCGAGGGGATCGGGGTGCCGCTGGTCGAGGTCCAGGCCATCGGGCACGGCCGGTTCCCCGGCAGCCACCGCTACGCCGACACCGCGATCGGCGCCCGCCTGCGCCACCGCTCGCACACCGCGTCCGCGGACGAGCTGCGGGTCGTGCAGCACGACCCGGTGAGCGGGTTGGTGGTGACGTCGGTGTTCCAGGGCGTCGCCGGCGTGCCCGCGGTGCGGACGTGGACCGAGGTGGAGGTCGAGGGCGAGCCGGTCCACCTCCAGGCCGTGACGTCGCTGTCCACCGGGGCGTTCCTGGTGGACAGCGGCCGTTCGGTGGACGAGGTCGACCTCGTGCACGCCGACTCCGACTGGGTCGCCGAGTCGCGCTGGCACCGCACGCCGCTGCGCGAGGCCGGCCTGGTGGCGATGGACCCGACCGTGCACCACCACGCGTCGCGCAGCCGGTTCGCGCTGACCTCGCGCAGCTCGTGGTCCACGGGCGAGCACCTGCCGACCGGCGTGCTGGTGGCGCGGGACGACAGCTGGGCCCTCGCGTGGCAGATCGAGCACAACGGCGCGTGGCACTTCGAGGTGGGGGAGACCGTCGCCGGCGCGTACCTGGCGCTGCTGGGGCCCAGCGACGGCGAGCACCAGTGGGGTCGCGTGGTGTCCGAGGGCGACGGCTTCACCACCGTGCCCGTGTCGGTGGCGATCGCCGCCGGCGGCGTGGACGAGGCGATCGGCGCGTTGACGCGGCAGCGGCGGGCGACGTTGCGCAACCGGCGCGCGCCCGAGCTGCCGGTGATCTTCAACGACTACATGAACACCCTCATGGGCGACCCGACCACCGAGAAGCTGCTGCCGCTGATCGATGCGGCGGCCGAGGTGGGCGCGGACTACTTCTGCGTCGACGCCGGGTGGTACGACGAGGACGGCAAGTGGTGGGACAGCGTCGGCGAGTGGCGGCCGTCGCGGACCCGGTTCCCGAACGGCTTCGGCGAGGTCGCCGACCGGATCCGGGAGCGCGGGATGGTGCCCGGCATCTGGCTGGAGCCCGAGGTCGTCGGCGTGCGGTCGGCACTGGCCCGGTCGTTGCCGGACGAGGCGTTCTTCCAGCGCCAGGGCGCGCGGGTGGGCGAGCACGGCCGCTTCCACCTGGACTTCCGGCACCCGGCCGCGGTCCGGCACGTGGACGAGGTGGTCGACCGGCTGGTCGAGGAGTTCGGCGTCGGGTACGTCAAGCTGGACTACAACATCATGCCCGGCGCGGGCACCGACGTCGGCGGGGTGGCGCCGGGTGACGGCCTGCTCGGGCACAACCGGGCGCACCTGGCCTGGTTGGACGCGCTGCTGGCCCGGCACCCGGGGCTGCTGCTGGAGAACTGCGCGTCCGGGGCCATGCGGATGGACTACGCGATGCTGTCGCGGCTGCACCTGCAGTCGACTTCGGACCAGCAGAACCCGTTGCTGTACCCGCCGATCGCCGCCGCGCCCGCGTCCGTGCTGCCGGAGCAGGCCGGGAACTGGGCGTACGCGCAGCCGGGGATGACGCCGTCGGAGGCCGCGTTCACCTTGGCCACCGGCGTGCTGGGTCGCCTGTACCTGGCCGGCCGGGTCGACCTCATGGACCCGTCGCAACGGGCTCTGGTCGCCGAGGCGGTCTCGGTCCACAAGGGACTGCGGCCGGAGATCGCCACGTCGGTCCCGTTCTGGCCGCTCGGCCTGACCGGCCGCGCCGGCGCGTGGGTGGCGCAGGGGCTGCGCGCGCCGGCGAACAGCTACGTGACCGCGTGGCGGCTGCCCGACGCGCCACCGGCCGCGGACCTGCCCGTGCCGCACCTGCGCGGCCGGGACGTCGCGGTGTCCCCGGTGTTCCCGGTGGCGTCACCGGAGTGGGCCTTCGAGTGGCACGCGGAACGAGGGGTGCTGCGTACCACCCACAGCGGCGCCACGCCGTCGGCGGTCGTCGTGAGGCTGGGCGCCTGATCGCGTCAGGGCAGCCGGGGCTCGACCAGTTCGGCGACCCGCATCGCCATCGGGCACGGGTCCTCGGCCGGGCTGCCCGAGTTCAGCACCACGTCGACCCGGGACGACGCCGTGACGCCGATGAAGATCCCGCAGCTGCCGGTCGCGCCCACGGCCTGCTTGGCCTGGTGGCGGCCGATCACCAGCTCCTGCACCACGTTGCCGCTCGACTGGACCTGGTCCAGCCCGGACGTGGTCCGGATGCCCACACCCAGCAGGGCCTGCCGGGGCGAGAAGTTGCACACCCGCGCCGAACCGAGCTGCTCCACCACCGGCTCGGCGGTCTGCGCGCCGGTGACCTGCTCGGCCTCGGCCTTGGTGAGCAGGTCGCACGGGTCGGCGCCGTCCAGCGGGCCGCCCCGCGACGGCCCGACCGCGGGCGCGGTGGCCGGTCGCGACGAGCCGTCGGAGGTCGGGCCGGAGGGGCTCTCGGCGGGCCCGCCGCAGGCGACGGCCGAGAGCAGGACCGCGACGGCGGCCAGCGTGGTGCGAGGGTTCACTGGGTCGTTCCCCGGTCGGTCAGGGCGGGAGGGCGCGCCGCCGGCGGTCCGGTCGGTCCTCGCCCCGGTGACGCTCACGACCGGGACCGACGCTTCGGTCCGCCGACCGTAGCGCACGTTCTGGGAGCGCTACCAGACCTGCGTCCGCCGAGCCGACGACCGCGACGGCCGCCCAGGCGGACGGCCGTCGCGCGGCACGCGCCGCTAGACCGCCGTGGCCCGCACCAGCACCAACCGCTCCGGGTGCTGCACGGGAGCCTGCACGCCCGCCGTGTCGAGCACCCGGCCCGGCAGCGTCACGCCGTCCTGCCACCACGGCAGGCGCACGCCCCAGTTGTCGGCGTTGCCGTCGGGCACGTCGCCGGGCGCCAACGGGCGCACGTGGTACGTCCGGTCCGCGGACAGGCCCGGCAGCCGCACCGGCCCCGGCGGGTAGAGCCGGGACGTGGCCAGCGCGACGATCGCGAACACGGCGTCCGACCCGTCCTCCGCCACCACCCCGTGCACCTCGATCGCCGGGTCCGGGTGGTCGCCGTGCACCGACACGCCGGAGTGCAGCAGCGGCCGCAGTTCCTTGTACAGGGCCACCCACGACCGCAGCCGCTCCAGGTCCGACTCCGACGCCGCGGTCAGGTCCCACTCGATGCCGAAGTGCCCGAACAGCGCCGTGCCCGCCCGGAAGTCGATCGGGTGCTGCCGGTGCGTGGTGTGCGACGTCCCCGAGCCCACGTGCGTCCCCATCAGCTCCAACGGGATCAGCGCGTTCGTCCACCGCTGCATCGACTGCCGCTCCAGCGCGTCGATGCAGTCCGACACCCATACCCGGTCCGTGCGCTCCAGGATCTCCAGGTCCACCCGCCCGCCGCCGGACGAGCACGACTCGATCTCCACGCCGGGGTGTCGCCGCCGCAGCTCGTCCAGCAGCCGGTAGACGGCCGCCGTCTGGCCGTGCACCCCCGCCCGGCCGGTCGGCCGGTGCCCGGCGTCCACCAGGTCCCGGTTGTGGTCCCACTTCAGGTAGGACACCGGGTACTCGGTGAGCAGCGCGTCCAGCCGCTCCAGGATGTGCGCGAACGCCTCCGGCCGGGCCAGGTCGAGCACCTGCTGGTGCCGTGCCGTGCCGGGCAGCCGGTCGCCCGCCGCCATGATCCAGTCCGGGTGCGCCCGGGCCAGCTCCGAGTCCGGGTTGACCATCTCCGGCTCGACCCAGATGCCGAACTGCATGCCCAACCCGGTCACGTGGTCGGTCAGCGGCCCGAGCCCGTCCGGCCACACCTCGTCGGAGACGTACCAGTCGCCGAGGCCGCGCCGGTCGTCGCGCCGCGACCCGAACCAGCCGTCGTCCAGCACGAACCGCTCCGCGCCGACCGACGCGGCGGCGTCCGCCAACGCCTTCAGCCGGCCCAGGTCGTGGTCGAAGTACACGGCCTCCCACGTGTTCACCACGACCGGCCGGGGCGAGGAGGGGTGCGACGCGCGCGAGCGCAGGTGCCGGTGGAACCGCGCCGACACCTCGTCCAGCCCTCGCCCGTACGACGCGTACTGCCACGGCGAGGTGTACGACTCGCCGGGCCCCAGCACGACCTCGCCGGACAGCAGCAGCTCACCCGACCCGAGCAGGGACACGGAGTGGTAGTTCTTCTCGGCGAACGTCCGGTGGTTGCCCGACCAGGCCGTGTGCACGGCCCAGATCTCGCCCGAGCGGTTGCCGAACCCGGCGGTGCCCGCGGCGAGCAGGTACGCCGAGTCGTAGCCGGTCCGACCGGTCCGGTTCTCGCGCACGTGCAGGCCGTGGTTCCACGCCGTGCGCTGCGGGCTGCGCTCCCGCGTCCAGCGCCCCGTGAAGTCCAGGAGCTCGACCGCCTGCGGCGGCGCGGGCAGGGTCAGGTTCACCGCGTCCACGGCGAAGTCGGACGACCCGGTGTTGGTCAGCACGGCCCGCTGCCGCACCAGCCCGGACGGCGTCAGCTCGATGACCAGTTCCAGCCCGAGCCCGGCGACCTCGTCCACCGCGCGGACCGCGGGACCGTCCACCGACACCACGCGGAACGCGGTCGAGAAGTCCCGCCCGCCCCGGTTGCCGACGATTCCCGGCGTGCCCAGCCAGCCCGCCGACTGCTCCGGCAGCACGGCCACGTCCACCGCGCCGTCGACCGAGAAGCCGATGGGGTGCGGAGACTGCGCGACCAGCACCGCGGCCAACTCCTCCGAGGTGAGTTCGCCCAGGTCAGCGCCCCAATGGCGGACCCGGGGGAGGGTGCTCCCGGAGAAGTCGAGCACCAGGCTCACACCCGCGGCCCGCAGGTGCGTCACGTCTGCCACTTGTGGTCTTCCTCTCTGGTGGTGAACCTCGTTGACTTACTTTAGTTGCTGGCGTAAGAATCGCCATACCTTGAACGTCACACGGCAGAAACCCACCGCCACCGCCCGAAAAGAGGAACGATGATTCGCACGACCTTGCACGACGGGTGGCGCCTGAGCGCGGTGGGTGGGCCGATCCCGGCGGTCGTCGCCGACCGCTCGGTGCCCGCCGCCGTGCCCGGCAGCACTCATCTCGACCTCCTCGCGGCGGGCCTGATCCCCGAGCCCTACCTGGACACCAACGAGGCCGAGCTGGCCTGGATGCACCGCGCCGACTGGCGCTACGAGCTGACCTTCGAGGCCGAGGCCGCGAAGCCCGGCGAGAAGGTCGAGATCGCTTTCGACGGCCTCGACACCGTCACCACGGTCGAGCTCAACGGCCACGTCCTCGGCCACACGGCGAACATGTTCCGCTCGTACCGCTTCGACGTGCGCGAGCACCTCAAGGACGGCGCGAACGACCTCGTCGTCACCTTCCACTCCGCCCTGGCCTACGCCGAGGAGCAGGAGGAGAAGCTGGGCCGGCGCGACCGCGCCTACCCGCACCCGATGAACGCCCTGCGCAAGATGGCCTGCTCGTTCGGCTGGGACTGGGGCCCGGACCTGCAGACCGCGGGCATCTGGAAGCCGGTGCGGCTGGAGCGCTGGACCGAGGCGCGCCTGGCGCACGTGCGCCCGCTCGTCACGGTGGACGCGGACGGCACGGGCCGGGTCGAGGTGCACGTCGAGGTCGACCGCGCCGGCGACACCGACCTGACCGCGATCGCGACCGTGGCCGGCGTCGAGCAGCGCGTCCGGGTCGAGGGCGACTCCGCCGTGGTGACCGTCGAGGTGCCGGACGTCGAACTGTGGTGGCCCGTGGGCTACGGCGACCACCCCCTCTACGACTTGGCCGTCATCCTCCAGTCCGGCGGCGAGGACGTCGACCGCGCCGACCGCCGCGTCGGCTTCCGCACCATCACCGTCGACACGACGCCCGACGAGGTCGGCACGCCGTTCACGTTCGTCGTCAACGGCAAGCCGGTGTTCGCCAAGGGCGCCAACTGGATCCCGGACGACCACTTCCTCACCCGCGTCACCCGCGACCGCCTGGCCCACCGGGTCGACCAGGCCGTCGACGCCAACATGAACATGCTCCGCATCTGGGGCGGCGGCATCTACGAGACCGAGGACTTCTACGACGTCTGCGACGAGCGCGGCGTGCTGGTGTGGCAGGACTTCCTGTTCGCCTGCGCCGCGTACGCCGAGGAATCGCCGCTGTGGGAAGAGGTCGAGGCCGAGGCGCGCGAGAACGTCGCCCGCCTGACCTCGCACGCGTCCCTGGCGCTGTGGAACGGCAACAACGAGAACCTGTGGGGCTTCGCCGACTGGGGCTGGGCGGAGCAGCTGCAGGGCCGCACCTGGGGCCTCGGCTTCTACACCGACCTGCTGCCGAAGATCGTCGCCGAGCTCGACCCGACCCGGCACTACTCGCCGGGCAGCCCGTACAGCCCGGGCGAGCTCCACCCGAACGAGGACACCCACGGCACGCGCCACGAGTGGGAGGTATGGAACCGGATCGACTACACCCACTACCGCGACCACACCCCGCGGTTCTGCTCGGAGTTCGGCTTCCAGGGCCCGCCGACCTGGGCGACGCTCACCAAGTGGGTGCACGACGAGCCGATGACGCCGACCTCGCCCGCGTTCCTGCTGCACCAGAAGGCCGAGGACGGCAACGGCAAGCTCGACCGCGGCCTCGCGCCGCACCTGCCCGCGCCGGCGGAGTTCCCGGACTGGCACTGGGCGACCCAGCTCAACCAGGCTCGCGCGGTCGCGTTCGGCGTCGAGCACTTCCGCTCGCACTGGCCCCGCACGGCGGGCGCGCTGGTGTGGCAGCTCAACGACTGCTGGCCGGTGACCTCGTGGGCCGCGATCGACGGCGAGGAGCGGCTCAAGCCGCTGTACTACGCGCTCAAGCACGCCTTCGCGCCACGCCTGCTGACCGTCCAGCCGCGTGACGGGGTGGACGCGCTCATCGCGGTCAACGACACCGACGAGGCCTGGACCGGCGACGTCGCGCTGGAGCGCCAGACGTTCACGGGCGAGGTGCTCACGGCGGCTAAACTCCCGCTCGACGTGCCGGCGAGGTCGGTGGCGCGGCTCGACCTGGCGGCCGAACTGATCACGCCGGGCGACCCGAAGGGGGAGGTGCTGGTGGTGAGCACGGCCGAAGCGCGCACCGCGCACCTGTTCCGCGAGGACCTGGAGCTGGCCTACGACCCCGCGCCGCTGACCGCCGAGGTGCGGCGGGTGGACGGCGGGTACCGGGTGGACGTCACCGCGTCCTCCTTCGCCCGTGACGTCGCGCTGCTGGCCGACCGGGTCGCCGAGGACGCCGTCGTCGACGACACCCTGGTCACCCTGCCCGCCGGCGGCACGCACTCGTTCCTGGTCCGGACCGCGGCCGAGCTGGCCGACCCGGCCGCGCTGACCGGTCCGCTGGTGCTGCGCTCGGCCAACGACCTGTGCGCGGTGCGGACATGACGACCGGTTCGACCGGCGCCGTCGGCCTGGTCCTGGCCCGCCCCGCGCGGCTGCTGGGCGCGGAGCCGTTCTTCATGGAGTTCATCGCGGGCATCGAGGAGCGGCTCGCCGAGGGCGACCGGTCGGTGCTGCTGCACGTCGTGGGCGCCGAGGACGCGGAGATCGCCGCCTACCGCAGGTGGGCGGCGCGCGGCCTGGTCGACGCGGTCGTGGTCGTCAACCGCACGGTGGACGACCACCGGCCGGCGGTGCTGCGCGAGATGGGCCTGCCCGCGCTGTACGTGGGCGAGCCGGACGAGCTGGCCGTGCCCGCGGTGCGCACCGACGACGCGGGCCCCGTGCGGGAGGCGTTGGCGTACCTGCTCGACCTCGGGCACCGGCGCATCGCCCGGGTCAGCGGCCCGACCACGCTGCTGCACACCAGGGCGCGCACCGCCGCGCTGCTCGAGGGCTGCGCGGAGGCGGGCATCGAGCCCGTCGTGCTGGAGGGCGACTACTCCGAGGAGTCGGGGGCGAAGCTCACCACCGCGCTGCTCAACTCCCCGGAGCCGCCGACCGCGATCCTCTACGACAACGACGTGATGGCCGTGGCGGGCCTCAACGTCGCCAAGGAACTCGGCGTCGCCGTGCCCGACCGGCTCAGCCTGGTGGCGTGGGACGACTCGTCGCTGTGCCGGCTCGCGTCACCCGCCCTGACCACGATGAGCGTGGACGTGCACCAGTTCGGCGTCACGGTCGCCGAGTCGGTGCTGGAGCTGATCGAGGGCGTCGAGGTCGCCGAGCGCTGGTCGCCCAAGCCCACGCTCATCGCGCGGGAGAGCACCCGATAGAAGGATCCCCATGACCCACCACGCCGCCGAGTCGCGGTACGACGCCATGCCCTACCGCCGGTCCGGCCGCAGCGGGCTCAAGCTGCCCGCCGTGTCGCTCGGCCTGTGGCACAACTTCGGGCACGACAAGCACCTCGACGGCCAGCGGGCCATCCTGCGCCGCGCGTTCGACCTCGGCGTGACGCACTTCGACCTGGCCAACAACTACGGGCCGCCGCCCGGCAGCGCCGAGGAGAACTTCGGCCGGCTGTTCGCGGCGGACTTCCGGCCGTACCGCGACGAGATCCTGGTGTCCACCAAGGCCGGCTACCACATGTTCGACGGCCCGTACGGCGAGTGGGGCTCCCGCAAGTACCTGGTCAGCTCATTGGACCGGTCGCTGGCGCGGATGGGCTTGGACTACGTCGACATCTTCTACCACCACCGGCCCGACCCGGACACCCCCATCGAGGAGACGATGGGCGCGCTGGACCACGTCGTCCGCTCGGGCAAGGCGCTGTACGCCGGCATCTCGAACTACTCGGCGGAGCAGACCGCGGAAGCGGCCCGGGTGCTGCGCGAGCTGGGCACGCCGCTGCTGATCCACCAGCCGTCGTACTCGATGTTCAACCGGTGGGTCGAGGACGGCCTGCTGGACGTGCTGGCCGAGGTCGGCGCGGGCAGCATCGCGTTCTCGCCGCTGGCGCAGGGCGTGCTGACCGACCGCTACCTCGACGGCGTGCCGGCGGGTTCGCGCGCGGCGGGCGCCTCGCCGTTCCTCTCGGCGTCCAACTTGGACGACGCGACGCTGGCGAAGGTGCGCGCGCTCGACGAGATCGCGAAGCGGCGCGGGCAGACGCTGGCGCAGCTGGCGATCGCGTGGGTGCTGCGCAACGTAACGTCCGCGCTGATCGGCGCCTCCAGCGTGAAGCAGCTGGAGGACAACGTGGCCGCGACGGCGAACCTGGCGTTCGAGGCCGACGAGCTGGCCGAGATCGAACGGCACCTCTGACGTCCCGCGCGGCGTGAGATGAACCGCTTCAGCGCTGCTGTCAACGCCTCTTGACGAAACTTTGCTTAACCGCTTAACTAAGTCCCATGGGGCAAGCACTCGACCCGGTCGCGGTCGCCATCGACATCGGCGGCACCAAGCTCGCCGCGGCGTTGGTCGAGTCCGACGGCACCGTCCTGGCCCGCCGCACCACGGCGACGCCCGCAGGTGACGCGGAGGCGGTCTGGGGCGGCCTCGCGGGAGTTCTCGACGAACTCCTCGCCGCCGCCCCGGACCGCACCGTGCTCGGCGCGGGCATCGCCTCGGCCGCGCCGATGGACCTGCGCACCGGCACGATCAGCCCGGTCAACATCCCGGGCTGGCGCGACTTCCCGATCACCGCCCGCGTCGGCGAGCTGCTGCCCGGCCTGCCGGTCCGGCTCGGCGGCGACGCGCTGTGCATGGCGCTGGCCGAGTACCACCACGGCAACGGCCGCGGCAGCGGGTGCCTGCTCGGCATGGTCGTGTCCACCGGCATCGGCGGCGGGTTCGTCTTCGCCGGCCGGCCGCACTTCGGCGCCACCGGCAACGCGGGCCACGTCGGCCACTTCGTGGTCGACCCGACCGGCCCGCTGTGCGGCTGCGGCGCGAACGGCTGCTCCGAGGCCTTCGCCAGCGGCCCGTCGATGGTGCGCTGGGCGTTGGAGCAGGGCTGGCAGCCGCTCGGGGGCACGGCGGACGGCGTCGCGCTCGCCGCGTCGGCCAGGGCGGGCGACCCGACCGCGGCGGCGGCGTTCCGCCGTTCCGGCGCGGCGGTCGCCCAGGTCATCACGGTCGCCTCCGCGTTGTGCGAGGTCGACCGCGTGGTCATCGGCGGTGGGGTCGCGCAGGCCTGGGACCTGCTCGAACCCGCCATCACGCAGCCGCTCGCGGACTACGCGGGGCTGGCGTTCATGCGCCGGGTCGACGTGCTCCCGGCGACGTTGGGCGTCGACTCGGGACTGATCGGGGCCGCGGCGCTGCTCGCGGACGACCGCGTCCCGTCCGTGCCCGTGGGAATCTGAGGACACACCGTGCGCAAGCTGGACACCACCGTCCGGGAGTACCACTGGGGTTCGCGGACCGCGCTGGCCGAGCTGCGCGGCGAACCGTCGCCCAGCGCCGTGCCGCAGGCCGAGCTGTGGGTCGGCGCGCACCCCGACGACCCGTCCCGGCTGGCCGACTGCGACGTGCCGCTGGACGCCTACCTCGCCGCCAACCCCGCCGGCCTGCTCGGGCCGGCCGGCCTGGCCGCGTTCGGGCCGCGGCTGCCGTTCCTGCTCAAGGTGCTGGCCGTGGACGCGCCGCTGTCGTTGCAGGTGCACCCGAACCGCGAACAGGCCGCGGTCGGGTTCGCCGAGCACGGCTACCGCGACGACCGGCCCAAGCCGGAGGTCCTGGTGGCGCTGACCGAGTTCGAGACGCTGTCCGGCTTCCGCCGCCCTGACGAGACCGCGGCGCTGCTGGACGAGCTGGGCCTGCCGTCGCTGGCCCCGATGCGGGCCGAGCTGTCGGTCTGCCACACGTGGGGAGCGCTGCGCTGGGCGTTGCAGACCGCGGACGCGGCCCTGGTCGCGGAGGTGGCGACGGCCGCGGCGCGCGTGCCCGCGCTGGCGCACGTCGCGGCACTGGCCGAGGTCTACCCGGAGGACGCGGGCGTGGTGGCGGCGTTGCTGCTCAACGCGGTGAAGCTGCGGCCGGGGCAGGGTGTCTACGTCGGCGCGGGGGTGCTGCACGCCCACCTGCGCGGCACGGGCGTCGAGCTGATGGCGAACTCCGACAACGTGCTGCGCGCGGGCCTGACCACCAAACCGGTCGACGTGCCCGCGGTGCTGTCGCTGGTGGACCACGAGAGCGGGCCCGCGGCCGTGCTCGACGGCGAGGGCGACGGCCCGGTGAGGACCTACCGGACGCCCGACCCCGAGTTCCGCCTGCACGCCGTGCGGCCGGGCGCCGTGCTGCCCGGTGCCGGCCCACAGCTCCTGTTGTGCACCAAGGGTTCCGTCGTCGTCAGGCGCGGCGGTGACGAGGTCGCGCTGCGCGGCGGTGAGTCGGCGTTCCTGCCGCACAGCGCCGACGCGGCCGAGGTCTCCGGCGACGGCGAGGCGTTCTGGGCGACCACGAACCTCGGCTGACGCGGGTGAGCACACGGGCGCGGGCTGGTTCGCCGCACCCGTGTGCTCGTTCCCACTGCGCTACCGGGGTTGTTGCCGGCAGGTCCTACTGGAAGTTCACGTCACTGCACAGGTAGTAGGCCTGGTCCATGTGGCTGGCCTGCCAGATCGTGAACACCACGTGGCGGCCGGTGCGGCTGCCCGCGTTGACCTGGGCCTGGTAGAGGCCCGTGGTGCCGTAGCGACCGGTCGAGGTGACCAGCTCCAGGTCGCTCCAGCGCAGCGGCGTGGTCGCGGTGTTGACGCCCTGGCGGGTGATGTAGATGCGCAGGTAGTCCGCGCCGTGCCGCGCCTGGTCGGTGATGGTCAGGGTGAACTGGCGCGGCTTGGTGGCGGTGTTCCACGCGCCGACCGCGTCGAGCGCCCGGTAGCGGCCGCTCTCGGCCAGGCCACCGCTGCACAGCTGGCCGTTCGGCAGGGCGCCCTGGTGGTTGCCGCCGACACCGTTGCGGTAGAGGCCGTTCCAGTTCCACATCGCGTTCGGGTCGGCCTTCCAGGCCTGCGCGCACATCGGGTCCGTCTGACCCATGTTCGGGTTCAGGTGGTCGCTGCCCCAGCGCTGGAAGCAGCCGTAGTTGCGCGACGGCGGGTCGGTGACCGAGCCGTGCGCGCTCGCGACGCCTGATGCGCCCACCAGGGTGACGACGCTGGCCGCGAGGACCGCGAGGACCGAGCTGAAGACGCCGATCACCGATCGGGTACCGCGTCGGAAGGTCATGTGTGTGAGTCCTCCACGTTGAGGATGACCGAGTACAGGGCTGGGAGCGCTCCCAGATCCCAAGGTAGCGAACCGCACACCGTCTGTGAACCCCATCCGCGCACGAAGCTGATTCGTTCCAGTTGGGCACCCGAACGGCCCAACCACCACCCCCGCCCGCGCGTGTCGAACGCCCGGAACCCGCGTGTCGGACGCTCAAGACCCCCGAATTCAACGTTCAGGACGCCGTCACTACCGGTAGTAGCCCTCCACCGGAACGGTCGCCTCCGCCAGCAGCGCCGGCCCTTCCTGCGGCACGGGCGCGAAGCCGCCACCCGGCTTCAGCGCGTTCAGCTGCTCGGTCGACAACGCGAACACCACCCGCCCCAGCCCCGACCGCTCGATCGCGCCCACGCACATCCCGCACGGCTGGCAGCTGGTGAACATCGTCGTCCCGGCCGCCACCTCCGGCGCGAGCGACCGCGCCGCCCACCGCGCCAGCTTCAGCTCCGGGTGCGCGGTGATGTCGTCGTCCGTCAGGCTGGTGTTGCGCTCCTCCATCAACACCGCGCCGTCCGGCCCCACCAACAACGACCCGAACGGCGGGTTGCCCGACGCGCGCGCCTCCGCCGCCAGCTCGATCGCCCTGTGCAAGCTCATCGGAACTCCTTTCGCACCGTGGCCAAAGCGTGCCACGCGACTTCGGGGTGGACGGTCTCCTGCGGATCCCCGACGAACGGGTCCAGCACCACGGCCGCCGCGCCGGACGACCGCAACTCCGCCAGGTCGCCCAGGACCTGCGCCACGGTGCCCTCGCCCAACCGCCGCTCCGGCCCCAACTCGTCGGACGTGATGTGCAGCAGAACGCGGGGGGTCAAGGCGGGCAACGGTTTCCCCTCCGCCTCCGCGATGACCTTCAACCGCGCCAACGCCTCCCGGTACCCCGAAGGCGTGAGCCGCAAGCTGTGCCACGCGTCCCCGAGCCGAACGGCCCGCCGCAGCGCCGCGTCGGAGTGCCCGCCCACCCAGATCGGGATCCGCCCGGCCCGGTAGTCCGACTCGTCGCGCCACGCCTCCCGCACCACCCGCAGACCCTCGTCGGTCAACCGGCCGCGTTCGGCGAAAGGCACACCCAGCGCCTCGTACTCCTGCCGCGCCCACCCCACGCCGACGCCGAGCACGAACCGACCGCCGGACAGCTCGTTCACGTTCGCCGCCATCCGCGCCACCAGCAACGGGTGCCGGTAGGGCAGCACGAGCACGGTGGTGCCGAGCCGGATCCGCGACGTCACCCCGGCCAGCCACGCCAGCGCGGTGAACGGCTCGTAGAACGGGGCCGGGTACTGCTCGGCCACGTCCGGCGTGACGGCCACGTGGTCGGACACCATCAAGAGGTCGAAGCCGAGGCCCTCGACCGTCCGCGCCCAGTCCCGCAGCACGTCCGGCGAGGTGCCCGGCCCGAAGTTCGGGACGTTCACACCGATCTGCACGGCGCCAACGCTATGCGGAATCCCGGCGATCCTGAAGAGACTTCCCCCTGCCTGAGGCGGCTTCCACCGCAAATTCCACGGTAAAGTCCGCCCATGACCGGGAACCTCGATCCGACCGACTGGTCCATCCTCGCCGAGCTGCAACGCGACGGCCGGATCGCGCTCAGCGAGCTGGGCCGCCGGGTCAACCTGAGCGCCTCGGCGACCACCGAACGCGTCCGCAGGCTGGAGTCCGCCGGCGTGATCACCGGCTACCGGGCCGAGGTCGACCTGGCCAAGGTCGGCTACGCCGTGCTCGCCGTCGTCCGCCTGAAGTACCCGGGCAACCGCCACGAGCCGCTGCACGCGCTGCTCGCCGACCGCCCCGAGATCCTGGAGTGCCTGCGCACCACGGGCGACGACTGCTACACGCTCAAGGTCGCCGCCACGTCCATGCCGCACCTGGAGCAGGTGGTCAACGACCTGACCGGCTTCGGCAGCACGACCACGAACATCGTCTACAGCCAGACCCTGCCGTACCGGGGCGTGGCGCCGGCGTAGCGCGACGGCACACCCCGGTCCCGGCTACCGCCAGGCCACCGCCGGCGCGCACGTCGCCGGGTCGAGGTCGCGCGCACCCGCCACGATCACCCCGTCCGGGCGCACCCAGCACTTGGTCGGGTCCCACTGGTCGCGCCACTCGCCGAGCAAAGCGCCCTGCGCGTCATAGGCGTGGACGACCCCGAGCCGGTCCCACCCCTCCGGCATGTCCCAGTCGGCCGGGTGCGCGATGCGGGCCACGAACGTGCCGTTGGCCAACCGCGCCTCCACCGACCGGCCGCCGTGCAGGTAGACGACCTTGGCGACCTGGTCCGTCACCCGTCCCACCGCCAGGTCGTAGCCCAACTGGTCGGCGTACTCCGCCTTGCCGCCCGCACCGCCGTTCGACGAGGCCACCTCGTCGAGCGCGAGCACGCCGGGCAGCCACGCCGAGTCCCAGACCAGCCGGGCGGCCGCGTTGTACGGCATCACCGGACCGTCCACGGTGCAGCCCACCTGCTCGCTCGACGTGTAGAGCAGGGCGAACGCGCCGACGTCGTCGGTGACGTACTGGTGCAGCACCGCCTTGCCGGGCCGCAGCGTGCTCTCCATGCAGCCCCGCTCGATCTCGCCGATGCGTTCGGCGGACAACCCCGGCACCACCGGCGGCCCGGCCGGCGCGGCGGACGTCGTGGTCGTCACCACCACCTGGCTCGCCGCGGTCCCCTCGCCACCCTGCCGCGCCGGCACCACGACCGCGACCAGGGCGACCACGGCCGCCGCCGCGACACCGGCCGTGAGCAGGGGCGCGAACCGGACGGCGCGGCGACCGCCGGTCACCTCCTGCTCCAGCCGCGCGCGGATCTGCGCCCGGCGACGGGGCGGAACGTCCCGGGTCGGGGGGAGTGCGTGGTTCATCGGTCCTCCAGGGTGAGCGCGGGAACGGCGACGACCGGCGCGGCGCCCAGCCTGCGGGTCAGCCGGGCCTTCGCCTTGCTGACCCTGGCCCGGACGCTGACCTCGGCGATGCCGAGCACGCCGGCGGCGTCGGCGTACGACACGCCGGACCACACGCACAGCGCGAGCGCTTCCCGTTCGTTGCGGGGCAGTTCCTCGACGGCGGCCAGCAGCAACGCCATCCGCCGCTGGTCGTCGACCCGCTCGGCCACCTGGTCGGCGTGGTCGGGGACCGGGGTCTCCACCGGCGCCTTGCGGAACAGCCGCAGCCGACGCGCCACCGTGCGCCGGTCGCTGCGCACCACGTTCGTGGCCACGGCCAGCAGCCACGGCAGGGCGGAGTCGTGCTCCAGCCGCAGCCGGTCGCGCTTGCGCCAGGCCACCAGGAACGTGTTCTGCAGGTGGTCCTCGGCCGCCGCCCACGACGCGGTCAGCCGGAAGCAGTGGTTGTAGACCGCCTTGGCGTGCCGGTCGAACAGCACGCCGAAGGCCGGCCCGCTCCCTGCCGCGGCCTGTGACCACAGGGTGCGGTCGTCATCGGTCGTCATGTCCTGCTTGTGCCCACCAGCCGAGGAGGTGTTGCCTCGCGTCGGGACGGGCGGAACGCCGAAAGGGCCGCCGTCAGCCGGGGCGGCCTCATCGTCGAGACCCCCGAGGCGTGAGGGAGAGCGCTCTCGCCCCACACCCCTGCCAAGCTGACGGCGGCCCCTCGAACCCGACAACGCCGCCGCCGTGCGTTGCGGGACGTCTGGGAACGTTCCCAGGTCTGACGGTAGCGCACCGCCGCCACCGCCGGCAAGCGCTTTCCTGCGGACCGACCACTGGGCCGTTCGCGCTGCTGAACAGCGAGAACGGCCCAGCGGGCCTCACGAGTGCGGACAGGTGTCGCGGTACTCGGAGATGGCCGTGCCACGGGGTGCGGGGCACAGGAACTGCTCGTACCGGGTGTCGTTGTCGACGAACCGCTTGAGCCACGCGATGCTGTACTTCGCGATCGTCGTGTTGGAGCTGTTCGGCGCGTAGTGGCTCGCGCCCTCCAGCTCCAGGTACGCCTTGTCCAGAGTGGACGGCAGGCTGGTGTAGAACGGCTCCGAGTGCGACGACACCGACGCCACCGAGTCGTTCTCCGCGCCGACGATCAGCGTCGGCGTCTGCACCGTCGACCACGTCTTGGTGGTGTTCCACGGGGTCAGCGGGATCGAGGCCTGCAGGCTCGGCCGGTCCTTCGTGGCCTCCAGCGCGCCTCCGCCGCCCATCGAGTGGCCCATCACGCCCAGCCGCGAGGCGTCGATCCGACTCCGCACGGAGCTGCTCGTCGTGAGGTAGTCCAACGCGGCCAGCAGCTGGTCGCCGCGCGAGGACGGCTGGTCGTACCGCGAGTTCGTGTCGATGATGAAGATGACGAAGCCCTGCGAGGCCAGCCGCGGTCCGAGCCACGAAAGGCTGGACTGGCTGGCCGTGTAGCCGGGCGAGACCGCGATCGCGCCGAACGTGCCCTCGGCGGTGCTGGTCGGGTAGTAGACGGTGCCGCCGCCGAAGCCGCGCACGCTGACCGACGACACCGTGGTCTGGCTGGTGGCGAACGGCCCGCGGGTGGCCTCGATGCTCGCGGTGCTCGGCGCCGGACCGCGTTCGTAGGGGTTCTCGGCGGCCTGGGCGACCGTGCCGGACGTGGTGAGGGCAACCACCGCGGCGAATACCAGGGCGCGGCGGGACAGGGGAGACCTCAGGGACATGGTGTGCTCTTCCCGGCGTGGCAAGGACTTGGCGGATAGTCCTCAGTGGACCTTGCTTGGCGCGTCAGAGTCTGACGCGCTACCTACTCCGGAGTCAAGTAACCGTCTCGCCACGCTGCGTGACGCGAAGGATATTCACCTCCGCGGACCGGGAAACCGGCCGACGACCGTAACTCCGACCTGCGAGGAAGCGCTCCCACGCACCTCTTGACCACGACCCACCCGATCACGAAGATCGGCCGCGACAGAGCCGTCGGACGAACGGAACCGCCGATGTCCCGCAGACACCTGAGCACCGCCCTGGCCGCGGTGCTCGCCGCCGGTCTCCTCACCGGAGGCGCCGCGGCCTCCCCGGAAGCGTCACGCCGGCCGGTCATCGGCGAGCCGCGCACCGAGCACGGCTGCGCCCGGATCGAGGAGCACCTCCCGCACCTGGACGAGTGGCCGAAGGTCGACAGCCGGGTCAAGTCGAACCCGTCCGACGAGCGGCGCGTCAAGAAGATCCTCGCGGGCATGACCCTGGCCGAGAAGGTCGGCCAGATGACGCAGCCGGAGATCGGCGCCATCACCCCGGACGAGGTGCGCGAGTACGGCATCGGCTCGGTCCTCAACGGCGGCGGCTCGTGGCCGGGCCGCGACAAGCACGCGTCACCCCAAGCCTGGCTCGCCCTGGCCGACGCCTATTGGGACGCGTCCAAGGCCAGCCGCACGGGCATCCCCGCCATCTGGGGCATCGACGCCGTGCACGGCAACAACAACGTCTACGGCGCCACGGTCTTCCCGCACAACATCGGCCTGGGCGCGGCGCACGACCCGTGCCTGATCCGGGACATCGGCAAGGCGACCGCCGAGCAGCTCCGCGCCACCGGCCAGGACTGGGCGTTCGCGCCGACCCTGGCCGTGCCCCTCGACGACCGCTGGGGCCGCACCTACGAGGGCTTCTCCGAGGACCCGCGGATCACCCGCGCCTACGGCTACGAAGCCACCCGGGGCCTGCAGGGCAACAGCCGCAGCCGCGTCGGCGTGCTCGCCACCGCCAAGCACTTCATCGGCGACGGCGGCACCACCGGCGGCAAGGACCAGGGCGTCAACCCGGCCTCCGAAGCCGAGATGATCAACGTGCACGGCCAGGGCTACTACGGCGCGCTCGCCGCCGGCGCCCAGACCGTGATGGTGTCGTTCAACAGCTGGACCAACGACGAGCTCGACGAGGGCAAGCTGCACGGCAGCAAGCTCGCGGTGAACGACATCCTCAAGGGCAAGATGGGCTTCGACGGCCTCGTCGTCTCCGACTGGAACGGCATCGGCCAGGTCGCCGGCTGCACCAACTCGTCCTGCCCCCGGGCGATCAACGCGGGCATCGACGTCGTCATGGTGCCCAACGACTGGAAGGCGTTCATCGCCAACACGGTCGCCCAGGTCGAGAACGGTGAGATCCCCCTCGCCCGCATCGACGACGCCGTGACCCGGATCCTCCGCGTCAAGCTCCGCTCCGGCGTCCTCGACGGCGAGAGGCCGTCCGAACGCGACCACGCCGGCTCCACCGACGCCCTCGAAGCCCGCAAACTGGCCCGCGAGTCGGTCCGCAAGAGCCAAGTCCTGCTCAAGAACAACAACCGCGTCCTCCCCCTCTCCCCGCGCGCCAAGGTGCTGGTCGTCGGCAAGAGCGCCGACAGCATGCAGAACCAGACCGGCGGCTGGACCCTGACCTGGCAGGGCACCGGCAACACCAACGCCGACTTCCCCAACGGCACCACCGTCCTCGGCGGCCTCAAGGAAGCCCTCGGCGAGCAGAACGTCGTGTTCAGCGAAACCGGCGACGTCGATCCCGCCGGCTTCGACGCCGTGATCGCGGTCCTCGGCGAGACCCCGTACGCGGAGGGCGTCGGCGACATCGGCAAGCGCTCCCTGGAGGCGGCCAAGCTCTACCCGAACGACCTCGCCGTCCTCGACAAGGTCAGCGGCAAGGGCGCCCCGGTCGTCACCGTCTACCTCTCCGGCCGCCCGCTGCACGTCAACAAGGAGCTGAACCGCTCCGACGCCTTCGTGGCGTCCTGGCTGCCCGGCACCGAGGGCGGCGGCGTCGCCGACCTGCTGGTCCGCGGCAAGCACACCTACCCCGGCTTCACCGGCGAGCTCTCGTTCTCCTGGCCGCGCAGCGCCTGCCAGACACCCCTCGACGCCGACGGCGACCCGCTCTTCAAGCCCGGCTACGGCCTCCGCTCGTGGCAGACCGGCAACCTCGGCCGACTGGACGAGACCTCCCCCGAGTTCGGCTGCTCCGGCAACAACGGCGGCGGCACCGCCACCGAGGACCTCGACCTCCACGTCCGCACCGACATCGCCCCTTACCGCAGCTACATCGGCTCACCGGACAACTGGAGCGGCACCGAACTGGGCCCGGACGGCGAGGCGGCGCACAGCTCGATCACCGTCGTGCCCGCCGACGTCAACGTCCAAGGCGACGCCATGAAGACCACCTGGACCGGCACGGGCCCCGGCCAGGTCTACCTCCAGGACCCGGCGGGCGGCACCGACCTGCGCGGCTACCTCAACGCCAACGCCGCCCTGGTCTTCGACGTCATCGTCCACCAGGCCCCAGCCGCCCGGACCGTCCTGAGCACCCACTGCCAGTACCCGTGCTTCGCCGAGGTCAACGCGACCAACCTCTTCACCAACCTCCCCACCGGCGTCAAGTCCACGGTGAAGATCCCGATCTCGTGCTTCGCCCAAGGCGGCCTCGACCTGGAAAACGTCAACACCCCATTCCTCGTCTACACCGACGGCACCTTCCAAGCCTCCTTCGCCAACGTCCGCTGGACCCCCAAAGCCGCCACCGACCCCGACGCCAAACCCTGCACCGACCTGACCTGACTCCCTTCCCCACCCTCCTTCCCCCCACCCCCTCCCCACCCACCCCCATGCCGTCCACTGACACGAAGCCCTTCCCCCCAAATGAAGGGCTTCGTGTCATCCCGCCGACCTGGCGCAGCCCTACCGCACGTGTCAAGGGGGGCGCTGTTCACCGATGCCCGCACCGTCCACTGTTGCCGCCCCCCTTGATACGTGTGGTAGCCCTTGTGGAGGTCGGTGGGATGACACGAAACCCGCACCACAACGGACCCGCCGCCGAACCACCCACCCCGCCGTCATCCTGCTGATCTGCCCGTCCGGCGAGGACTCTTTTCATCTCTCACCTAATACCCCACCGTGAACCGAGCCCGCCGATGCCGAGGCATCTCGACCTCGTCCACCAACGCCACCGCCAGATCCTCGATCGAGATCACCTCACCGACCTGCTCGTCCCGACCGACCCGGAACACCCCGGTCCGCTGACCGGGCTTCAACAACACCGGCGGGCTCAGGTACGTCCAGTCCGCCTCACGATCGGCCCGGCACACCGCCAGCTGCTCGGCGCCCGCCCTCGCGATCGGCCCGAGCTCCACCGGGAAGCCCGGCGCCTCCAGCACCGTGTGCCCAGCCGGCGTCACGAGGCTGCCCGCGCCACCGACCACCACCAACCGCGCCCCGGTCTCCGCCGCACCGGCGAGCAACGCCCGCGTGGCCTCGACCAGCTGACCTTCCTCCCCGTCGGCCGGCCGAGTAGCGCCGATCACCACATCCCGGCCCTTGCTGAGGCGCACCACGTCCGCGAGCACGCTCGCGTCGCCGACCTCACTGCCCGGACCGGGCCGACGGCTGACGGCCGTGACCTCGTGGCCCCGCCGCCGCGCCTCCTCGACCACCTTCCTCCCGACGCTACCGAACGCTCCGAACACGGTCATCCACACGACTTTCCCCCTTCTTCAGCTGAGCCGTCACCAACGCCCCGAGCACCACCACCGCGCCGACCACCTGCAACGCCGTCAGGTCCTGGCTCAACACGAGCCACCCCACCGCCGTCGCGACAACCGGGCTGAGCAGCCCGAGGAACGTCACCTGCGTCGCCGCCAGCACCCGGATCCCGCGGAACCACAGGGCGTACGACAGCGCCCCGCCGATCACGCCCAAGTACACGAAGCCGCCGACGTTCGCCGCCGTCAACGCGGGTGGCGGCCCTTCGACCAGGAGCGTCACCGGCAGCAGCACGACACCGCCGGCCACCAGCTGCCACCCGGTCACCGCCAACAACGGCGCGGGCGTCGTCCACCGCTTGCTCAGCACCACCCCGGCCGCCATCACGACCGCGCCACCCAGCGCCGCCGCCACGCCGACCCAGTCCAGCCGCGCATCGGCCCGCAGCACCAGCAGCGCCACGCCCACGACGCCCGCCACCCCGGCCAGCGCCACCCGCGCCGTCATCCGCTGCCCGAGCAGCACCACCGCCAACCCGGCCACCACCAGCGGCTGCACGGCTCCGACCGTCGCCGCCACCCCGCCCGGCAACCGGTACGCCGCCAGGAACAGCAACGGCAGGAACACGCCGATGTTCAGCGTGCCCAGCACCAGCGAGCGCCACCACCAGTCACCCTTCGGCAGCTGTCGCGTGACCGCCACCAGCAGCAACCCGGCCGGCAACGCCCGCAACAGCCCCGCCAGCAGTGGCCGGTCCGGTGGCAGGTACTCCGTGGTGACGTAGTAGGTCGTGCCCCACACGGCGGGGGCGAGCGCGGTCACCCATTTGCTTAGCACTAAGACAAACTAACTCACCGCTAAGGTATCTCCACGGTGACTTACCTCACCGCTAAGCTAGTTCGATGGCAGACCACGTCGACCTCGTCCTCGGTCAGTGGCACGCGCAGCGCCCCGACCTCGACGTCTCGCCGATGGCGGTGATCGGCAGGCTCAGCCGCCTCGCCCGGCTGGTGGACGGCGAGCTGGGCAAGACCTTCGCCGCGCACGACCTGGACCGGGCGTCGTTCGACGTGCTCGCCACCCTGCGCCGCAGCGCGCCGCCGCACCGGCTGACCCCGACCGAGCTGATGCGCGCCTCGATGGTCACCTCCGGCGCCGTGACGCAACGGCTCGACCGCCTCGAAGCCCGCGGACTGGTCGTCCGAACCCCCAACGAGCACGACGGCCGAGGCGTGGTCGTCGCCCTCACCGACGCCGGTCGCGACCTGATCGACCGCACCCTGCCCGACCACCTCGCCACGGAGAACCGCCTGCTCAGCGCGCTGTCGCCCGCAGAGCGAACCGCTCTCGCCGACACCCTGAAGCACCTGCTGGAATCCCTCGGCGACAAGTAACCGCCGCAAGTTTCTTCACTTACGAAACTTACCGCGCTAGGGTGCCTTCTCACCGGCCGCTTAACCGCTTAATGGAGCCGAACCCCGCACCCCGCACCCAACCTCACACCTCACACCGCTCAACGCCGAGAGGGTCCGCCATGAGGAAACGCTCCGCCGCCAGACAGGTGACCACCGCCGCCCTCACCACCGCCGCCCTCACCACCACCGCCATCACCACCACCCTCGCCGCCGCCCTCCTGAGCTCCGGCGCGATCTCCACCGCCGCCCCGGCCGACACCGCCCAACGGCACCCCAAGCCGCAGTCGGTCCGGATCTCCGACCCGCACGCCACCCCCGAAACCCGGTCCCTCTTCTCGTACCTGCGCGACCAGCAGGGCAGGGGCGTGCTGTTCGGCCACCAGCAGACGACCGAGTTCGGCGTCACCTGGGACGAGTTCACCGAGACAGACGGGCTGAAGTCCGACGTCAAGGCCGGCGTCGGCGACCACCCGGCGGTGTTCGGCTGGGACACCGGCCACCTCGGCCACGGCTCGTCGCCCGGCGACCCGGCCCCGGAGGAGAACTTCCAGGCCACCGTCAAGCTGATCGAGACCGCGCACAACGAGATCGGCGGCGTGCACACCCTCGCGTCCCACATGGACAACTTCGTCACCGGCGGCAGCTTCTACGACACCAACGGCGACGTCGTCACCCGCATCCTGCCCGGCGGCGACCACCACGCGCAGTTCAACGCCTACCTCGACCGGGTCGCCCGCCTCGCGCACGAGGTCGACGACCGCGACGGCAACCCGATCCCGATGATCTACCGGCCGTTCCACGAGAACAGCGGTTCGTGGTTCTGGTGGGGCGCGGCGCACGCGTCACCGGCGAAGTACGTCGAGCTGTTCCGCTACACCGTCGAGTACCTGCGCGACGTCAAGGACGTGCACAACTTCCTGTACGCCTACTCGCCCGGCGGCGGCTTCGGCGGCGTGGACGACGTCTACCTGCGCACTTACCCGGGTGACAACTACATCGACGTGCTCGGCATCGACAGCTACGACGGCAGCAACGGGTCGCAGCAGTTCCTGGACGGCGTCGTCGCCGACCTCGGCATGATCGCGCGCATTGCCCAGGCCAAGGACAAGGTCTCGGCGTTCACCGAGTACGGCATCAGCGGCGCGCTGAAGCCCAACGGGCAGAACGGGAACCTGAACTGGTTCACCACGATGTTCAACGCCATCAAGGCCGACCCGTGGGCCGGTCGCAGCGCGTTCATGCTGACCTGGGTGAACTTCGGCACCGAGCAGTTCTTCCTGCCGTACCCGGCGACCGCCACCGAGCCCGAGCACGAACTGCTGCCCGACCTCAAGCGGCTGCACGCCGACCCGTACGCCGTGTTCAGCTCCGCGCTCGACCTCTCCGACGTCTACGGGCGCAAGGTGAAGGCCGAGGCGCACAAGCCGTTCCTGCACGTCGTGTCGCCGCCGGACGGTGAGCGGATCACGACGCCGACCACCACCGTTCGCGTGCGACTGCTCGACGCCAAGCCAGCGCTCGTCTACTACACCGTCGGCGACGACCCGACCAAGCACCTGCTCACGCTGGACCGGGGCACCGGGTACTACACCGGCACCTGGGACATCGGCGCGGAGAACCTGACCAACAAGGTCACCCGGCTCAAGGTGACCGCGTTGACGCCGCGTGGCACGTTGTCCGCGACGAACCGCCTGATCCTCGGCGCGAAGCCGCCGCTCGCGCCCGGTGTCGTCGACGACTTCGAAGGCCACGTCGACGACACGGCGTTGGGCGCGGAGTACAGCCCGTACGGGACGAACCGCATCTCGCTGGCGGCCGAGAACGGCGGCAAGGCGCTGAAGTTCGACTACGACTTCGGCTTCCAGACCTACACCGGCGTCGGCAAGCGGATCTCGGGTGACTGGTCGACCTACACCGGGTTGTCGTTCTGGCTGCGGCCCGACGGGTCGAACCACAAGCTGGTGCTGCAGCTGAACGCCGGCGGGGTGGCCTACGAGGCGTACCCGTCGATGTCCGGCACGTCGGCCGGGATCGTGACGATCCCGTTCGCGGACTGGCGCCCGGCGCCGTGGGACACGGGCAACGCGCACCGGCGGATCACGCCGGAGGACCTGAAGAACCTGTCCCAGTTCAACATCTTCGTCAACCAGGTCGACGGCAACCCGGTCGTGACCGGCACCTTCTACCTGGACGACATCCGGGCGAGCTGAGCGGGCCCACCGAGCCCGCCCGCGTGCGCTGCCACGTGCCCGGCGCGCACGCGGGCGGTTCCATTCGGCCGATTGCCACCGCCGTCCACCTTGGGTTGGCTTTGGATACACGCGATCCAAGGGGGACCCATGACACTCTTCACGCTCTTAAGCGCGCTCCTGCTCTCCGCCTCCGCAGCCACCGCCTCCGCCACCGCAGCCACTGCCTCCGACGTGAGCCCGCACTGCCAGGAATCCGGCTACTGCGTCTTCTCCGGCGCCTCGTTCACCGGCGCCCGCGCCATCGTGCCCCTGTCCTACGGCTGCCACCCCGTCACCGACCTGGGCTTCACCACGGCCCGCTCCGCCGCCCGCGGCTTCGGCGACGGCACCGCGCTACAACTGTTCGCCGACAGCACCTGCACCACCCGCGTAGCCACCGTCTACCACGAGGTCCCCACCACCACCGCGACGTCTTACCGCCTGATGCCGATCCCGACCTGACCCGCGTCCTGCGCGTCCACCACGGGTGCTCCGAGCGTTGGACAAGCGGGTCAGAGCGTGGTGGTCCAGGCCAGGACGGCTTGGTGGTAGGAGGGGGCGTTGGGCGCGTAGTTGATGGAGTGGCCGTAGTCGGGCAGCACGTGGGCGCGCAGGCGGGCGGCGGGGGAGAAGAACGGGGACTCCGAGGCGCGCAGGGCCTCCGCCGACCCGCAGTCGCTGCCCAGCGGTCGGCCGCAGAAGTGGGTGTCGCCCGCGCCGACCACGACCATCACCGGCACGTCGATCAGCCGCGTGAACGGCACGACCACGTTGTTCAACGTGATCGTGTCCACCGCCTCCGACGCCGCGAACACGTCCTTGGTGGCCTCGTCGAACCCGATCGCGTCGTCCACCCGCGCGCCGGGCGAGTGGAACGACCCGTAACGCGTGCCGGGCGCGGTCGTCAGGTAGCCCACGTCCAGCCCGGACCGCCGCAGCTGCGGGTCCAGCACCGCCGGGATCATGCCCGCCAACGCCGGGACCACGGTGATGAGGTTCATCCGGTGCGTGAAACCGGTGACGAGCACGCCGTCCACGTCGCCGTACGTCCCCGCCTCGATCAACGCCATCGCCGCACCGATCGAGTGGCCGCCGACGACCACCTTCTCGAACCGCGGCCGGACGGCCCGCACCACCTGGTGCACGGCGTGCGCCTGGGTCGACGCCGTCACCAACGCGCTCAACGGCCGCGAGCTGCGCCCGGTGCCGAGCCGGTCCACGGCCAGCGTCGCGATACCGGCCCGGTTCATCGCCTGCCGGTACGACCGGGTGTCCGGCGAGTACGAGATGTCCCAGTACGAGCTGTTGTACGTGCCGCCGGGGATCAACACCTGGACGGTGGACGCGCCCGCCGGCGTGCACAGCCTGCCGTGCACGGAATGCGGCGTGCCGAGCACCGCCACCGGCACCCGCAAGTCCTCGCACACGACCTGCGCCCCGGACGCCGGACTCGACACAGCGCCCGCAGGAGCTGCCGGCAGCAGACCGGCCGACACGGCGAGCAAGACAACCGCGGACAACCGCAATCGCGACCAACGCACGACTCGACAACCTCCTGGGTCCGAAACCACTGTCACAACCTGCGCCGCCCCAACCCGCGCTCCCACCCGCCGCACCGCACAACCCGTACCGCCACACGCCGCCCCACCCCACGCCACGACCTCGCGCTCAACGGGGTACCGCCGTCATCAGCAGTCCGCTGGGATAGGCGGTCGACGTGAACTTGGTGCGCACGGCCTTGCCGGGCACCGGCACGAGCCGCCACCTCGACAGCACGGTGGCGAGGGTGATCACGATCTCGGTCTGCGCGAACACGTTGCCCAGGCACTGCCGCGCGCCCGCCGCGAACGGGATGTAAGCGCCGCGCGGCACCGGGACGGACGGGGACAACCACCGGTCGGGGTCGAACCGGTGCGGGTCGGGGAAGGACGCCGGGTCGTGGTGCAGGGCGTGCGGGCTCACGATGACCTCGGCGCCCACCGGTAACTCCACCCCGCCGAGCGAGACCGGCTCGACGGCCCGCCGCATCAGGATCCACAGCGGGTACCGCCGCAGCACCTCGTTCACCACCGCCGCCGCGTACGTCAGCCGAGGCACGTCGGCGAAGGTCACCGGCCGCCCGCCGAGCACCTCGTCGAGCTCCGCGACCAGCCGCTCCTCCACCTCCGGGTGCCGCGCCACCTCGTGGAACGCCCACGCCAGCGCCAGCGCGGTGGTCTCGATGCCCGCGGTGAGCAGGGTCAGCACCTCGTCGTAGGTCTGCTGGTCGGTCATGCCGTCGCCGGACTCGTCCTGCGCCAGCAACAGCATCGACAGCAGGTCGCCGTGGTCGGCCACGCCCTCGGCCCGCCTGCTCGCGATGACCTCCAGCACGATCGCGCGCATCCGCGCGATGGCCCGGTCGAACTCGCGGTTGCCCGGCAGCGGCAGCTTCTCCACGAACGACGGCGACAGCGCGCGCACCATGCCCTGCTTGATCACCACGAACACCGACCGCCGCACCTCGGCGATCACCCGCTGCCCGAGCTCGGTGGAGAACAGGGCCTCGCCGACGACGGTGACCGCCAGCGCCTGCATGTCGTCCTCGACCACCCGCACCTCGCCAGGCGTCCACGACCTGGTCAACGCGGTCGCGGCGCGCACCATCGTCCCCGCGTACCGGTCGATCCGGTCCAGGTGGAACGCGGGCTGCACCATCCGCCGCTGCCGCAGGTGGAACGCGCCGTCGGAAAGCACCAGACCATTGCCCACGTAAGGGCGGAACTTGTCGAACATCGCGCCTTTGCGGAACCGCGAACCGTCCGTGACCAGCACTTGGTGCACAAGTTGAGGAGTGGTCACGAAATACGTCGTCATCGGACCGAGGTCCACCTTCACCACTTCGCCGTGATCGCGCAGTGATGCGGTGAACTCGTGTCGTCCGCGCAGCATCGCCAGGGAGTGGCCGAGGAATGGCAGCCGACCGGGAGCCGTCGGGACACCCATGTCAGCTCCTCTCCGGCCGCCGAAAGCGACGGCCCACGATAGGACCCGTTCGGTGGAAGGTGATAGCGCCCGTTCGGGTGGGTTGGTGTCGCACCGACGGGGGACGACTACTGGTTCCGCCCACCCAGTACTCTCGCCGATCCCGAACCATCCCGAACCGATCCCCGAACCCATCCCGCACCGATCCCCGAACCATCCCCGAGATGCGAAGAGGTGCCCGCAATCATGGCGCAGCGCGAATGGATTCCACCCGGCGTGGACATCTCCGTGCCCAGCGTGGCCCGGACCTACGACTACATGCTCGGCGGCGGGCACAACTTCGCCGTCGACCGGGCGCTCGGCGAGCGGATCGAGGCGACCATGCCCGGCCTGCGCAACGCCGCGCGCGTCAACCGTGCGTTCCTCGGCCGCGTCGTGCGGTTCATGGTGGAGCAGGGCGTGCGGCAGTTCCTCGACATCGGCTCCGGCATCCCGACCGTCGGCAACGTGCACGAGGTCGCCCAGGCGGCGGCGCCCGGCTGCCGCGTCGTCTACGTCGACCGGGACCCGGTCGCCGTCGCGCACAGCGACCTGATGCTGGTCGGCAACGACGACGCGGCCGTCGTGCAGGCCGACATGCGCGAGCCCGACGCGATCCTGGGCAGCGACGCGGCCGCCCGGCTGCTCGACTTCGACCAGCCGATCGGCGTGCTCATGCTGCTGATGCTGCACTGGGTGCCGGACTCCGCCGATCCCCGCGCGCTGGTCGCCCGCTACCGCGACGCGCTCGCGCCCGGCAGCTACCTCGCGGTCACCCACGCCACCGGCGACAACCAGGGCGAGAACCTGGCCGACGCGACCGATGCGATCAAGCGGAGCAACAGCCCCGATCAGGTGAACTTGCGTTCCCGCGCCGAGATCGAGGAGATGTTCGACGGATTCGAACTGGTCGAACCGGGTCTGGTCGGTTGCGGTGAATGGCGGCCCGGTGGACCTGGTGACATCGCCACCGAGCCCGACATGAACATGCTGGTCTACGCGGGGGTCGGCCGAAAGGTATGAGCCAAAAGAGGTGAATTGCCCGGAGGAAGTCACCGTGGGTGTTCGCGGTTCACACTTCCGGTTGAGTGTTGGCCGGCGGGGGGTGGGTAAACTGCCGCGAATCCTCGATATCACAACAGGGCAACGGGAATGTCGATCCCCAGTCAGAGACAAGGAGCCACGTCACCACCCGAACGTGGCCGGGAACTCCTCGCGCGGAAGTGGTCGTACCTGCTCAGCGGAGCCGTGGTGGTCGCGCTGGACAGGAACGAACTCGACCGCGAAATGCGGGACCGCCTGGACGACCTGTGCGCGGCGGTGCACGCCGAGGCCACTCCCGGGTCGCCGGCGGCGCGGCCGGCCGAGCGGATCGGCGAACAGCTCGTCGCGCTCGGGTACGTCACCGAGGACGGCTTGCGCGTGACCCTCGACGTGCTCGGGAAAGGGCTGCTGGGGCTCTCGGAGTTCCAACCCGTGGAACGCTTCGCCCAGCCGATCGTGGCCGTGCTCGGCGCGTTGTCGGCCGGTTTCCTGGCGGCGAGCAGGCGCGCGGTGTTCGAGCAGCAGGAGTCCATGCAGCTGTCGCTGCTCAAGGCGGTCCGCGACGCCCAGTGGCACCTCAAGGAGAGCGAGGCGCGGTTCGAGGAGGTCGTCACGTCGTCGGCCAGCGGGATCCTGGTGGTCGACCCGGCCGGGCGGATCGTGCGGGCCAACGCGGCGATCGGCGACATCCTCGGCTACACGACCGAGGAGCTGACCGGCTTCGCCCTGTTCGACCTCGTGCACCCGGACTCGGTCCGGGTCCTCGGCGAGGCGATGCTGGCGCTGCTCGAGGACCGGCAGGAACGGGTCCGGCAGCCGCAGCGGTTGCTGCGCAAGGACGGCGACGTCGCGCGGATCTCGCTGACGGTGTCGCTGCTGCGCGGCGCGGACGACCAGCCCGTGCACTTCGTCGCCGTGATCGAGGACGGCACGGAGCTGATGCTGCTCCAATCGGAGCTGAACCGGCAGGCGCTGCACGACGTGTCGACCGGGCTGCCGAACCGGCAGTACTTCACCACCCACCTGGAGAGCGCGCTGCGCCGGGCCGACCCGGTGCGCGGGATCAGCCTCTTCCACCTGGACGTCGACGCGTTCGGCATGGTGTGCAACAGCCTCGGCCGGCCCACCGGCGAACGGCTGCTCGTGCACGTGTCGCAGCGGCTGAAAGCCGTGCTGGCGCGCGAGAAGGCGATGATCGCCCGGCTCGCCGACGACGAGTTCGCCATCCTGGTCGAGAACGCCGCCACCACGCCGGACGTCTCCAGCACGGTGGCCGAGATCAACCGCGAGCTGGCCGAGCCGGTGTACTTCGACGACCGCGGGCTGGCCGTGTCGGTCAGCGTCGGCGTGGTGCGCAGACCGCCGCCGGACTGGGAGCCCGCCGACGTGATGCGGGCCGCCGAGCAGGCGCTGCGGCGGGCGAAGTCGGGTGGTCGCGGCCAGTGGGCGCTGTTCGACGACGGGCAGGACGCGGTCGAGCGGCGGGCCGACGCGCTCGCCGTCGCCATGCCCGGCGCCTGGGAGCACGGCGAGGTCGGCGTGCGGTACCGGCCGGTGGTGGAGCTGGCCGGTCGCGCGTTGGTCGGCGTGGCGGCGACGCTGCACTGGGACCGCGGCGACGACTCGCTCGACCACGCGGAGTGCGCCGCGCTGGCCGAGCGGACGGGTCTGGTCCTGCCGTTGGGCGAGTGGCAGCTGGCCACCGCGTGCGGGCAGGTGCGGTGGTGGGGCCAGAGCGGCGGGTTCACCGCGGCGCTGCACGTCGGCCTGACCAGGAACCAGTCGCGTGACGGCGACCTGGTCCGCCGGGTGCGCCGGGTGCTGGACGACACGGGGTTGCCCGGCTCGCGGCTGGTGATCGGGATGCCGGTCGCGGTGCTGGCGGAGACCGAGGCGGTGGACAACCTGACCGTGCTGGCCGAGCTGGGCGTCGGCACGTCGCTGGACGACTTCGGCCTCGGGCCGGACGACCTGGCGGTGGCCGCGGAGCTGCCGATCGGGTCGGTGCGGGTGGCGCGGCGGCTGGTCGAGCGGCAGTCCCGCGGCGAGGCGGACTACCTGGCCGAGCTGGTGTCGGTGGCCCGACGTGCGGGCATCCGGGTGCTGGTCGACGGGCTGGAGACGCGCGAGCAGGCCGACTGGTGGCGTGCGGCGGGCGTGGTCGCGGGCACGGGCCCGTTCTTCGGCGACCCGCTGCCCGCGGGCGCGTTCCCTGACCCGATCGAGTGGTACGACTAGCCGCCATCTGGGACGGCGTGGAATCAGGCCTTCACAGCGCGTTTCCTTACCGTTACAGTTCTGGGAGCGCTCCCAGAACTGTTCCGGTCAGTGTGGACCGCGGAACGGGCCTTCCTTCGCGGGCGGGTCGGACGTGGTCCCGCACGCGAAGGAAGTGATGTGGATGACGGAGTTCCCGCCCCGTCTGGATGCGCCCGCGCACGCCCTGCGGACGTTGAGCATCCCGTTGCTGCGGGGCTCGCTCGGAGTGGTGTTCGTGTGGTTCGGCGCCCTCAAGGTGACCGGCACGACCCCGGTGGCCGACCTGGTCGCGCGGACCGTTCCGTGGCTCGACCCGGGCGTCTTCGTGTTCGCGCTCGGAGTGGTGGAAGTGGTGCTCGGCATCGCCCTGGTGGTGGGCTTCCGGTTGCGCTGGGTGGCGCTGCTGGTCGTGCTCCACCTGGCGGGCACGTTCTCCACGCTCGTCCTGCAGCCGTCCGTCGCGTTCCAGACGGGCAACCCGCTGCTGTTGACCATGACCGGCGAGTTCGTGGTCAAGAACCTGGTCCTGATCACGGCGGGCCTTGCGGTCATGTCGGCGGACGCACCCGTGCGGCAGCGGGTGGCGCGCGCCGACGTCGCCCGGCGGTGATCGCGGCGCCGCGGGGTCCCGACCGACCCCGCGGCGCCATCACCCCCGGCGGGCCAGGTACGCGGCCACGCCGTCGAGGTAGAGGTCGAGGCCGAACCGGAAGTCGGCGTCCACGTCCTGCTCGTCGTAGAGGTTGGGGTGGTCGAACACGCCGGCGTCGACCACGCGGCCGAGGGCCGGCAGCCGCCGCGGGTCGACCACCTGGCGCAGCGCCCGCGCGTAGGACGGTCCGAACACCTCGGGGTTCTCCCGGAAGCTCTCCGCCAGTTCCGTGGTCAACCGCATCTCGCCGTGCACGAACGTCAGCAGGCCCATCACCACGGTGACCTTCTCGCCCTCGTCCAGCGGCGTGTCGGCGAGCGTGCCGAGCGCGCTGTCGAACCACGCCAGGTTCTTCGGCCCGAGCGGCGGTCCGGACAGCGGGATCCGGGCGTACCAGGGGTGCCGGCGGAACGTGGCCAGCACGGTGGTCGCCCACAGCGTCAGCCCGGCGCGCCAGTCGGTGGCCGGCGGCATCGGCGGCGGCTCCTCCAGCGCGGCGTCGGACATCAGCTTGAGCAGCTCGTCCTTGCTCTTCACGTGCCGGTAGAGCGCCATCGTGGCGTTGCCGAGCTGCTGCGCGACCCGGGCCATGGACACCGCGCCGAGCCCTTCGGCGTCGGCCACCTCGATGGCGGCCCGGGTGATCTCGGCGACCGACAACGACGGCTTGCGGCCACGTCTCGGCGTCTCGCGCAGACCCCACAGCAGGGCAACGTCCGCTGGTAGCTCGAACTCCTCGGCCATCCATCACCCTCTCGTCACGCTGCCGGCCAGTCTAGGGCTACCGGAATTAACTGCGTATGAGCTACGCTCTTTAGCGTATCTAGTACACAAAAGGGGGCAGTGATGATCGTCGAGGCGACGGGCCTGCGCAAGGCGTACGGGTCGACCGCGGTGCTGGACGGGATAGACCTGGAGGTCGCCGAGGGGTCGGTCTTCGCGTTGCTCGGTCCCAACGGCGCGGGCAAGACGACCACCATCCGGATCCTGTCCACGCTGTCGCGCCCGGACGGCGGCCGGTTGCGGGTGGCCGGGTTCGACGTCGTGCGCGAACCGGCCAAGGTGCGCGACGTGATCAGCCTGACGGGCCAGTACGCGGCCGTGGACGCCGAGCAGACCGGCCGGGAGAACCTGGTCCTGGTCGGCAGGCTCATGCACCTGGGCCGGGGGAGGGCGAAGGCGCGCGCGGCCGAGCTGCTGGAGCGGTTCGACCTCGTCGACGCGGGCGACCGCCGGGTCAAGACCTACTCCGGCGGCATGCGCCGACGCCTCGACCTGGCGATGAGCCTGGTCGCCCGGCCGAAGGTGATCTTCCTGGACGAGCCGACCACCGGCCTCGACCCGGCCAGTCGCACGGGGATGTGGGACGCCATCCGCGACCTGGTCCGCACCGGCACCACGATCTTCCTCACCACCCAGTACCTGGAGGAGGCCGACCGCCTCGCGGACCGGATCATGGTGCTGGACAAGGGGAAGGTCGCCGCGCACGGCACCGCGGACGACCTCAAGGCCAGGGTCGGCGGCCACCGGCTGGAGCTCCGCTTCACCTCGGGCGCGGCGCTCGACGTCGCGGCGGCGCGGCTCGGCGGCTTCGCCGACCGCGAGCGGCTCGTGCTCGGTGTCCCGTCCGACGGCACGGCCGCGCACCTGCACGCGGTGCTGGACGACCTGCGCGCCGCGGTCGCCGTCCCGGCGCAGGTCTCCTCGCACCGCCCGACCCTCGACGACGTGTTCCTCGCCCTGACCGCCCGTGAAGGAGTGCCCGCATGAGCCACGCGATCGCCGATTCGATGACGATGATCGGCCGCAGCATCCGGCTCGGCAGGCGCAACGTCGACACGCTGATCATGTCCGTCGTCCTGCCGCTGCTGATGATGGCGCTGTTCGTGTACGTCTTCGGCGGCGCGATCAACACCGGCACCGGGTACATCAACTACGTGGTGCCCGGCATCGTCCTGCTGTGCACGGGTTACGGCGCGGCGGCCACCGCGATGTCCGTGGCCCACGACATGAACAGCGGGATGATCGACCGCCTGCGCTCCATGCCGATCCGCGGCTTCGCCGTGCTGACCGGGCACGTCACGGCCAGCGTCGCCCGCAACGCCCTGTCCACCACGATCGTGGTCGGCGCGGCGGTCGCGATGGGCTTCCGCCCGTCCGCGTCACCGCTGGAGTGGGCGGCCGCGGTCGGATTGCTGCTGCTCTACGTGCTGGCGCTGTCGTGGCTGGCGGCGGGCCTGGGCGCGGTGGCGAAGTCGGTCGAGTCGGCCAGCGCGTTGAGCTTCTTCATGCTGTTCCTGCCGTACCTGAGCAGCGCGTTCGTGCCGACGCACACCATGCCGCCGTTCTTGAGGGGCATCAGCGAGCACCAGCCGATCACGCCGGTCATCGAGACCGTGCGCGGCCTGCTCACCGGCACCCCGATCGGCGACCAGGGTTGGCTGGCGACGGCGTGGTCGGCCGGCCTGCTGGTGGCGTCGTTCGTCCTGGCCAACGCCCTCTACCGGCGGCGCGTCAACGACTGAGCGAACGCCCGCGCGGGCGAGGTGACTGTCCACTTCGGACTCGACCGGTCGGGGCGCCGGCCCGCGGGAACGGTCGAGCGCGGCTCGTCCGCGACCGGGCCGGCAACCGCCACGCCGCCGGCGGTGCCGCCCGGCCGTTAGCATCGCTGGGTGCCGGACGACGCCGGGGTGCCGCGCAGGGTGTTCATCAGCCACACCTCCGAGCTGCGCCGCTACCCGGCGGGCACGTCGTTCGTGGCCGCCGTCGAGTCCGCGATCACCCGTGCGGGCGACGTCGTGGCGGACATGCGGTACTTCGCCGCCCGGGACGAGCAGCCGGCGCAGGTGTGCCGGGACGCGGTGGCCGCCGCGGACGTCTACGTGCTGCTGGCGGGTTTCCGCTACGGCTCGCCGGTGCGCGGCCGGCCGGAGCTGTCCTACACCGAGCTGGAGTACGAGGCCGCGGGTGACGCGGGCCTGCCGCGCCTGGTCTTCCTGCTGGACGAGGACGCGGAAGGCCCGGCGGGCCTGTTCCGCGACCCGCGGCACGGCGCGCGCCAGGAGGACTTCCGCCGACGCCTGCGCGACAGCGGCGTCACCGCGGCCACCGTCTCGTCACCGGCCGAGGCGGAAACCGCAGTCTACCAGGCGTTGACCGAACTGGGCCGGCCACGGCGCCGATCCGCCCGCGTCTGGAGCATCCCCGCCCGCCTGGCCCGCTTCACCGGCCGTGAGCGACTGCTGGACGACCTCCGCGCCGCGTTGTCGTCGCAGACGCCCACCGTGGTGCAGGCGGTGCACGGCATGGGCGGGGTCGGGAAGACCACCACGGCCCTCGAGTACGCCCACCGGCACGCCGACGAGTACGACATCGCCTGGTGGGTGCCTGCCGAAGCGCCGGAGCTGGTCCCGGACCGATTAGCCGAGCTGGCCAGAGCCCTGCGCCTGGCCGACAACGCCGACACCGCGGCCGTCGCGGTGGCCCGCCTGCTCGGCGAGCTCCGCACCCGCGACCGGTGGTTGATCGTCTTCGACAACGCCGAGGACCCGGCCGCGCTCACCGGACACCTGCCCACCGGTCCCGGCCACGTCGTCATCACCTCCCGCAACCCCGACTGGGCCGACCTCGCGCACCCGCTCGGCGTGGCCGAGTTCACCAGGGCCGAGTCGGTCCGCCTGCTCCGCGACCGCGCGCCGCGGCTGACCGGGCCGGAGGCGGACCGGATCGCGGAGGCGTTGGGAGACCTGCCCCTGGCGGTCGACCAGGCCGCCGCGCTGCTGGCCGACACCACCCTCACCGCCGAGGTCTACCTCGACCTGCTCGCCGAGCGCGCCCACGACCTCCTGGCCCAAGGCCGCGCCTCGACGGCCGCCTCGTGGACGGTCGCGCTCGACCGCCTCGCCGCCGACGACCCGGCCGCGCTCCAACTGCTCGCGCTGATCGCCTGGCTGGCGCCCGAACCGGTGCCGTCGACCCTGATCACCGAGCACCACGAACTCCTGCCCGAGCCGCTGGCGTCCGTCGCCGCCGACCCCCTGGCGCTCGCCGCCACGCTGGCCACCATCCGCCGCCGGGCCATGGCCCGGGTGAGCCCGGACAGCGTGCACCTGCACCGGGTGCCGGCCGCGTTGTTGCGCACCGGCGCGGAGCCGGGCCTGGCCGCCGCCGCGTTCCGACTCGTGTACGAGGCCGCGCCGGAGAAGTCGACGGACGACCCGTCGGTGTGGCCCGCCTGGCGGCAACTCCTGTCGCACGTGCTGGTGGTCGTGGACCCCGCCCGGGACTTCGGCGTGGCGACCGGCCGGGTGCTGTGGCTGGTGCGGCAGGCGGCGGTGTACCTGCGCGGCCAGGGTGAGGCCCGCCAGGCGCTGCCCCTCTTCGAACGCGCCCACCGCATCGCGCGCGAGGCGTACGGCGACGACGACCTGGTGACCCTGGCGGCGGTCGGCAACCTCGCCGGCTGCACCCACGACCTGGGTGAGCACCGACGTGCCCACGAGCTCCAGGAGGCCGCGCTGGCGCGCAGCAGGGTCGTGCTCGGCGAGGACCACCCGCAGACCCTCACGTTCCTGAACGACCTCGCCGTCACGTCGTGGTCGATGGGCGAGGTCGAGCGCGCGCGTGAGCTGGGGGAGGAGGTGCTGGGGCGGCGGAAGCGGGTGCAGGGCGAGGACGACTTGGGCACGCTGGCCGCGGCGGCCAACCTCGCGGGCTTCCTCACCGCCACGGGGGATGTGGAGGCAGGGCTGGCGCTGCACGAGGACACCCTTGCGCGCCTGCGCCGTCTTCTGGGCGACGACCACCCCAGCACTTTCGAATCCGCGGCCAACCTGGCGAGCGAGTTGTACACACTGCGCGAGTTCGAGCGCGCTCGCGAGTTGTACGAGGCCTCGGTCGCGCGCATGCGGCGAGTGCTGGGCGAGCGCCACCCGCGGACGACGGCCACGGTCGTGAACCTGGTCGGCGTCCTGATCGCCCTGGGTGAGGTCGAGCGGGCCCGAGCCTGGTGGGACGAGTTCGGCCTCTCGGAGCGCTACCCCTGAGCGGCTACTCCTTCAGCCGGTGCACGACGACGATCCCGCCGTGCAGCGGCAGGTGGCGGCGTTCGTCGTCGGTGGCCACGTACTCGTCCAGCACGGCGCCGATGCGGCGGTCCAGCTCCACCACGTCCTCCGGCGACAGGTGCAGCGCGAACCGCGCGTAGGTCCGCACCGACTCCGGCCCGGCCTCCCGCAGCTCCTCCTGGAACGCCTCCACCGGCGCCATGGTCGCGCCGCTGTCCACCAGCGGGCCGTCCAGCCACCACGACACCCCGGTCGAGCGGTAGGGCTTCTCCAGCGCGCCGCTCACGCCCGTGCGCACTTCGCCCGGCTCCAGGAACCCCGCCGCCGCGAGCTGCCGCACGTGGTACAGCACGGTTCCGGGGTCGCGCCCCAACCGCTCGGCCAGCTGCTTGTTGGTCAGCTCCTGTTGCGCGCACAGCCGCAGGATCCGCAGCCGCAACGGGTGGGCCAGCGCCTTCGTCTCCTCGACGGTCGCCGGACGCCGTCGCCGATCAGCCATGCCGCCCAACCTAACCGACCGGTGGGGAAACGAACCGATGGAGAAAACTCCATCGATGTGCGATCCTCCACCAATGGTCTCGCTCGGAAACGGCTTCTGGCGCCTCTGGACGTCCTCCGGCCTGTCGAACCTCGCCGACGGCACGTTCAAGGTCGTCCTGCCGCTGGTCGCCGTCCAGACCACCCGCGAGCCGACCCTCATCGCGGGCCTGGTGTTCGCGCTCACGCTGCCGTGGCTGGTCTTCGCGCTGCCGGCGGGCGCGCTGACCGACCGCCTCGACCGCCGCCGCACCATGATCAGGGCGAACCTCGCCAGGGCCGTGCTGCTGGCCGCGCTCGCCGCCGCGGTGGCGTCGGGCTGGGCGAACATCTGGCTGCTGTACGCCATCGCCTTCGCCGCCGGCACCGCCGAGACGCTCTACGACACCTCGGCGCAATCCCTGCTGCCCCAACTGGTCGACCGCGACCGGCTGCCCCGCGCCAACGCCCGCCTGTTCGCCGTCGAGCTCACCGCCAACGAGTTCGTCGGCCCGCCGGTCGCCGGGCTCCTGGTCGCCGCCGGCGCGGTGGCCGCCTTCGCCGCGCCCGCCGCGCTCTGGCTGGTGGCCCTGGCCGTCCTGTGGTCGGTCCGGGGCACGTTCAAGATCCACCGCGAGCACCGCACCACCCTGCGCGCCGACATCGCGGAAGGCCTGCGCTTCCTGCTGCGCCACCGCGTGCTGCGCGCCCTCGCCGTCATGGTCGGGCTCTTCAACGTCGCCGGCACCGCGTCGGGCGCGGTCTTCGTCCTCCACGCCGTCGGCCCGGGTTCGGCGATGGGCCTGACCGGGCAGCTGTTCGGCCTGCTCCTGGTCACCCCGGCGGTCGGCAGCCTGGTCGGCTCCCTGGCCGCCGAACGCGTGATCGCCAGGCTTGGCCGCGCGCGTTCGCTGGCGTCCGGGTTCGTCGCCGGCTCCCTGCTGGTCGCGGCGCCCGCCGTGACCACCGACCCGTACGTCGTCGCGGCGGCGTTCGCGGTGGCGGGCGGCGGGATCGCCGTGCTCAACGTGGTCGCGGTCTCGTTGCGGCAGCACGTGACGCCGGACCGCCTGCTCGGCCGGGTGAACAGCGCCTACCGCCTGGTCGCCTGGGGCACCATGCCGCTCGGCGCGGCGATCGGCGGCGTCCTGGCGGACGCGTTCGGCCTGCGCGCGGTCTTCGTGATCATGACGGCGGTGTCGCTCGTGACGCTCGTCGGCCTGTCCGCCACCAGCGAGCGGAAGATCGACGCGGCCCTGGCGGCGCGGTCGTCGGCGCCGTAGCGGGCAGCGCCGTCGTCAGCGCCGGCCCGACGCCGCGTCGATCACCTCGTCCAGCACGTCCCGCGACCGCACCAGCTCGCCGATCATCCGGTCGATGCGGTCGCGCTCGGCGGTGAGGTCGTCCACCAGCCGCGGCGTGGCGATCTCGGACGGCCCGCCGTCCGCGTCCCGCATGCACGGCAGCATCAGCGCGATCTTCTTGCTGGCCAGCCCGGCGGCGAACAGCTCCTGGATGCGGATGACCCGGTCGACCGCGCGTTCGGGGTACTCGCGGTGGCCGCCCGTGGTGCGGTCGCTCGTCAACAGCCCTTGCTGCTCGTAGTACCGCAACGAGCGCACGCTCACCCCGGTGCGCCGGGCCAGCTCGCCGATCCGCATGTCACACCCCAGGCGACTCGAAACTGACATTGATGTCAACTTCTACCGCAGTCGCACGACCGTGCACAACCAGCCTCTCCGACCCCGCGAGCAGCGCCGCACTACCCGACGCCGGCCACCTCGTGACCCAGGGCGCGGAGGAACCAGTCGAGCGCGGGCGCCGCGCTCTCCGGCGCCCGCCACCCGTTGATCACGGCCAGCAGTCGCACGTACCGCTCGCGGCGGGGGTCGTTCGCGGTCTCCAGCAACGCCGCCAACCGGTCGACCGGCACGTGCGGCACCCGGGCCAGGACCTCGGCGACGACCCGACCGGCCTCGGCCGACGTCGGCTCGACCCCGGCCGCCAACGCGCGCGCCACCGCGTCGCGGACCACCGCCGTCGGGTCGGGCCGCAGGCCCTCGCGCACCAGGACGAGGTGCTCGACCAGCCGCCGCAGGCACGCGCGGAAGTCCGGGTCCTGGGTGAGCCGCGCCAGCTCCACCCACGCCTCGACCTGCGCGACCTCCGGCTGCTCGGGCAGCTCCGGCGTCATGGACCGCATGATCCCCACGAACGCCGGGTCGTCCGCCACGTCGCCGAACGCGTGGTCGAGGAACTCGCCGACGAGCTGCCGGCGTCCGTCTTCGGAAAGCTTGGCCAGTCTGTGCATGAGACCCATCTCCTCGGGGCCGGCACCGCGCTCCGCCACGATCGTCAGCACCGCCCGGCGCAGTCGCAGCACGTCGATCCGCACCGCCAGCGCCTGCGCGTGCGCCGCCGCCACCTGCGCCACGGTGAGCTCCCGGTCCAGGACCCGCCGGATCGTGGGCAGGTCGAGTCCCAGCTCGCGCAACGTGCGCAGGAGGTCGAGGCGGGCCACGGCGTCGTGGTCGTAGAGCCGGTAACCGGCCGGGCTGCGACCGGTCGGCGGCACGATCCCCTCGTCGGAGTAGAACCGGATCGCCTTGACCGTCAGCCCGGTCCGCCGAGCCAGCTCACCGATCGGGAAGACCGCGTCGCCGTCCATGCCCACCACCCTCGTGCCTCCCCCTACCGGAGGCTCAAGGCTTTCACCGCGCCGGTCACGACCGGGCGTCGACGGGTCCGAGGGCGTGGCCGCCCCGGGTCCGATCGCGGGCCGGATCCTCCGAACGGCCCCGCGAGCCGCACTCGCGTCGGCATACTGTCGGCCATGATCGACACCGCGGCCATGGCCGGTTTCTTCGCCGCCCACGGCGTCTGGAGCGTCTCGGAGGGCGAAACCCTGATCCCGCTCATCGGCTACGAGCGGCCCGACGGCGAGCGCGGCATGGACCGCTACATGGTGGCGGACGACGTGGGTCGGTCCGTGCAAGCCGCCCAGGAAGCGTTGGAGGCAAACGAACACGGCGCCACGCGTGCCGTCCTGGTCGCCGACGCCTACCTCAACATGGACTGGGGCCGCACGGACGCGCTGATCGTGCGCGCGGTGGAACACGGCCTGACCCCGGGCGCGATGGAGCTGGCCGTCCCGTACTCCCCGCCGACGGACACCACGCCGTTCACGGTGTACCGCTTGCAGATCATCGAGGTCACGGGCTTCGCGGACCAGGACTACGACACGCTCGCCGACGCGTTCTTCAGCGGCGTCGACTCGCACGAGCAGGCGGCCGAGGTCTGGAACGCCCACCTCGACCAGTCCTGACCGCCCTCACCCGGCGAGGAGTTCCCGCGCCAGGGCCTCGCCCCACCACCGCTCCACCCGGTCGGGGCGCCAGGCCCGCTCGACGGTGAGCGTCGTGTACACGTCGATGTTGCACAGCGCCGCGTAGACGTCGACGGCCGACCGCACGTCCAAACCGGACCGCAGGGTGCCGTCCGGCCAGGACGAGAACACCTGCGCGCGGGTCTCGTCGCCACCCCGGCGGCCCTCCTCGTACGCCGCCGCCAGCGCGGGCTCCGTCCGGCCCGCCTCGCGCACGAGCGCGATGACGTCACCCGAGCGCTCGAACAGCCGCCGGTCGTAGGCCGCCATCGCGGCGAGCTGCCGCGCCGGACCGGCCGACGCGTCCTCCAGCACGGCCAGCGCCGCCGCCGGGTCGGCGGAGATGTCCGCAGCGTCGGCGACGGCCCGCACGAGCCCCGCCTTGTCGCCGTACGCCGCGTACACGGTGGGAACCGACACCTCCGCCTCCTCGGCCACGGCCCGCACCGTCGTCGCCGCCCACCCCTGCGCGACGAAGAGCCTGCGCGCCGCACGCGCGATCTCGGCCCGCGTCTCGCGCGCCTGCGCGACCCGCCGCAACGAGTCGTACCGCCGCTTGCCCGTCTCGCCCACGCCCACCTCTTGATGCTAGCTATATTGATTATATGTCGCGTAAAACCAAAGTGGCCGAACCGGCACCGACCAGCGCGTTCGGGCGCATCGCGGGCTTCTCCGGCCTCGGCTTCGCCGCCCTGATCGTCCTGGCCAACGCCATCATGGTGCCCACCGGCCTGCCGACGACCGGCGCGGACGCCGCCGACGTCATCGCCTACTTCCCGGCCAACCGGGGGGTGGTCGGCGTCGCGTCCGCCCTCACCCCGGCGGCCTGGGCGCTGTCCACCGTCTTCGCCGCGGGCGCGGTGGCGGCGCTGTGGCGGTCCGACCGCGGGCGCGGCGAGGCGTGGTCGCTGGTCGGGTTCGCCGGCGTGCTGCTGCAGAACGGCGCGTTCGCCGCCGTGACCGCACTCCGCCTGGCCGTGGCCGACGACCCCGGCGGCGCCCTGTGGTCCCTGCACGAAGCCCTGTTCACGCTCAACGGCGTGTTCCTGGCGCTGGCGCTGGTCGGCTTCTCCGTGGGCGGGCGGCACGCCGGCCTCATCCCGGCGTGGCACGCCCGGCTCGGCCTGCTGTCGGCCGCGTTGCTGTTCACCTCGGCCACCCTGACCCCGCTCGTCGTCGACGGCCCGGGACCGCTCGGGCTCCTGGGCCTCGCCGGCTGGCTGCTGTGGGTGGCGTGGGTGGTCGCCTACTCCGCCGCCCTCATCCGCCGACGCGTGCCCGACGTCCGGCCGTCCCCGGTGCCGTGACGTCGTGCAACTGATGGGTTGCACGATTGTGGGGCGACGTGCAACTATCGGGTTGCACATAATGGCGGCAGCTGAAGGAGCCCTCTCATGAGCGAGGACCGGATCGAGCGCGACACGCTGATCGACGCCTCCGTCGAGCGCGTCTGGTCGCTGGTGTCCGCACCGGGCTTCTGGGTGGCCGACCCGGAGCGCCTCGAAGCCACCACCGCCGTCGAAGGCGAGTCGGTGGTGGCCAAGAACTCCGAGCACGGCGACTTCCCGGTGCGCGTGGTGAAGGTGGAGCCGCACACGTACATCGCGTACCGGTGGGCCCCGGCCTTCCCCGGTCAGGAGCTGACCGAGGGCAACAGCACCCTGGTGGAGTTCACGCTGTCCACCGAGGGCGACAAGACCCGCCTCACCGTGGTCGAGAGCGGGTTCGCCGCGCTGGCGGTCTCCGAGGACGTGCGCGCGCGGACGATCGACAACAACGCCGCCGGCTGGCCGCAGGTGCTCGACGCGTCGAGGAAGCGCGTCGAGGAGTCGGCTGTGTGACCGCGGAACCGGACGGCGAGGTGGAGGAGGTCGGCAACGTCCTCGTCGCGCTGGCCGACCCCACCCGCCGCCGCCTGCTCGACCTGCTCGTCGCGCACGACGCGGTCACCGCGACGACGCTCGCCGCGCGCCTGCCCGTCTCCCGGCAGGCGATCGTCAAGCACCTCGCCGTCCTGGACGCCGCCGGCCTCGTCGTCGGCCACCGGGTCGGACGCGAGGTGAGGTACTCGCTGCGCCCCGCCGGGCTGGACGCCACCACGCGGTGGATGTCCGCGCTGGCGACCGGCTGGGACCGCCGGTTGGCCGTCATCAAGCGGGCCGCCGAGGCGTGAGCACACCGGGCGCCGCGGTCCGGACCCGGTCCCGCCACGAACCCGGAACTCGTGGTCGCACCACGACAACCCTCAGGAAAGGGCACGCATCGTGACTGCCGAGACGTCCTCCCCGCCGCGGTTCAGCGGCAGGCAGCGGCTCGTCCTCCTCGTCCTGCTCGGCGCGGCCTTCGTCTTCGCCGCCGACTACTCGATCCTGAACGTCGCCCTGCCGCAGGTCGGCGCCGGCGTCGACATGGGCCTGACCCAGCTGCCGTGGATCGTGTCCGCGTACACGCTGCCCGCGGCCGGTTTCATGCTGCTGGCCGGTCGGTTGGCGGACCTGTTCGGCCGGCGCAGGCTGTTCCTCGCGGGCCAGGTCCTGCTGGCCGCGGCATCGCTGCTCGGCGGTCTCGCGACCAACCCGGAGGTGCTGCTGGCCGCCCGCGCGTTGCAGGGGCTCTCCACCGCCATGGCCATTCCGGCGGGACTGTCGCTCATCACGACGACGTTCCCCGAGGGCAAGGCGCGCGCCCGCGCCCTCGGCCTCAACGGCGCGATCCTCTCCGGCGGCTTCACCGCGGGCGCGCTGCTCGGCGGCGTCCTCGTCAGCCTGCTGAGCTGGCGGGCCGCGTTCTTCGTCAACATCCCGTTCGCCCTCGCCATCCTGATCGCCACGCCCCTGCTGATCGGCGAGAGCAGGACGCCGGACCGGCAGCGGCTCGACGTGCCGGGCGCGGTGACGGTCACCGGAGGTCTGCTGGCCGTGGTCTACGCGATCATCGAGAGCAGCCTCGTGGCCGCCGCCCTCGGCGTGGTGCTGCTGGGCGTCTTCGGGGTGGTCGAGTCGCGGTCGTCCGCGCCGCTGGCGCCGGTGCGCTTCCTCAGGAAGCACACGGTGCTGTGGGGCAACTACGCGGGTTTGGTGATCTTCTCCATGGAGACCGGCATGATCTTCCTGATGACGCTGCACCTCCAGGACGTGCTGGAGTTCAACCCGGTGATCACGGGTCTCGTCTTCGGCGTCCCGGGTCTCGCGGCCGTGTTCGCGGGTCCCGTCGCCGGCCGGCTCATCGGCAAGCACGGCGCCCGGAACGTCCTGACCACGGCGTTGGCCCTGCAGGCCCTGACGATCCTCCCGCTGGTGTTCCTCGGCGCGAGCCGGCTCGGGCCGGTGCTGCTGGTGCCGGCGCTGTTCCTCGGGTTCTTCGCGCACGTCGCGTGCATCGTGGCGTACACGGTGATCGGCACCTCGGGCCTGCCGGACGAGGAGCAGGGCCTGGCGACCGGCCTGACCTCGATGACGCAGCAGGTGGCCATCACCGTCGGCGCGCCGATCATGGTCGCGGTCGCCGCCACCCAGGCCGACCGGTTGGCGGGCACCCACCTCGCGCTCGGGGTGAACGTGGCGGTGACGCTCGTGAGCGTGGCCCTCATCCGGTTCGGGCTGCGCCCCCGTGCCGAGGAGAGCCGCACCCCGGCCCTGGCGACCGCGGCGGCGGCCTGACCACGACTTCCCGCGAACGAAGGAGATCCGACATGACGACGCTCAAGCCCGGCAGCGTGTTGCTCGGCACGACCCGGCCCGCAGAGCTGCGGGCGTGGTACACCAAGGCGTTGGCGCCGGGGTCCACCGGTGACGGCCCGATCGACCTGGGCGGCTTCCTGCTCGTCGTCGACGGTCGGGAGGACGTCGAGGCGAAGAACCACGAGCCGGGTCGCGTGATCATGAACTTCCACGTCGACGACTTCGACGCCGCGCAAGCCCAGCTGGACGCGGCCGGCGTGGAGTGGATCTCGATCGCGGACCGGGAGGCGGGCAGGTTCGGCACGTTCGCCGACCCGGACGGCAACCACCTCCAGATCATCATGTGGAAGAAGGACGCCTGAGCGCGGACGTGCCCGGCCGGCGGTGGTCGCCGGCCGGGCACGTGGCCGTTCGCCCGGAGCTGTTCGTCGTTCGCCCGGAACGGGTCAGGCCGCCGGGTGGATCGAGGTCTCCGTGATGCTCGTCCAGTCGTTGCCGGTGTTGCCGTAGCCGACGACCCGCACGTAGCGGGCCGAGGTGTCGGGGAGGTCGTAGGTCTCGGGCCGGAGCGTCGTGCCCGAGCTGGAGCCGGCGAACCGGTCGGTCCACGCGGTCCCGTCGGCCGAGGTCTGGATCCGGAAGTCGTGCCGCCGGGTGTCACCCTTGTGCCAGGCCACCTCCACCGAGCCGACCGCGCGGGCCGAACCGAGGTCGTACCGGATCCACACGCCGTCGCCCTCGTCCGACCACCGGGTGGTCGGGTCGCCGTCGAGGGTGTTGCCCGGCACGTTCCCGTCGTGCCCGCTCGCGGTGACCGCCGAGACCGGCAGCGGCGTGCCGGTCGGTGGCTCGGGCTGCGGATCGGGCTGGGGCGTGCCGCTGTCGCCCAACGTCACCTTGTGGATGATCGTCTCGCCGTAGTTGCTCGCGCCGCACGGGCTGGAGTTGCCGCAGTTGGCCTGCGTGTAGGCGCCCGCCTTGAAGTAGCCCGTGCTGAAGGATGCGCTCAACGTCGCCGCCGGCGCGCCGTTGTAGAAGGCGTTGATCTTGCCGCCGGACACCACGAACTTGACCTGGAACCGCGTGTTCAGCCGGAAGTCGTCGGTCACCAGCTTGTAGTGCGCGTCGTCGCCGTTGGTGACGTAGAGCTTGCTGCCCTCGACCCGGAACACGGAGATGTCGTCGTCACCGCCGTGGATCTGGCCGACGACCAGGTGCGGCTTGTCGTTCGGCAACCGCGTGACGGTCTGGTCGACGGTCATCACGTGCGTCCCGGACGTGGACGACCAGGCCGCGTTCCGCGTCCCGTCCATCTCCCGCAACTCGGACCGGGGGTACTTCGACCCGCTGGTGGTGACCCCGTTCACCGCCGCCCGGAACCGCACCCCGGCGCACCCGGCGTCGGCCACGAACCAGGGGTCGACGCGGTAGTTCGCCAGCGCGGGCTGCTTGACCTCGTCCGGATCCTCCTCCCCGCCGATCGGCAGCTGGATCTTCCAGTCGCGCAGGTCCAACACCTGGGCCGGGAAGTCGCACGCCGCGGCCACCGACCCCGGCGCCACCCCGACCAACGCACCGGCCGCCACCGTGCCGGCGGCCAACAGTCCATGAACTCGTCCCATGTGGCCATCGTGCTGACCGGGATCCCGAACGGACGGCCCATGTCGCCTTCCTGCCACGGGATCCCGGCGGTCTCACGGCCGGCGGTGCAGGTCGAGCCCGGTCGTCCCCGGCGCCTCCGCGCCCGGCAGCAGCCGCATGTCGCGGCCGTAGTCGCCGACGAGCGGCCGGAACGGGACCGGTTCGTCGGTGAAGAGCCCGTCCAGCCGACGCCCGTACTCCCGCCGCGCCGCCGCGTACGCCTCCGCCGGCAGGTCGACCGTGCCGTAGACCGCGAACGGATCGAGCGGTGTCATGCCGGTGAACCACAGCACGCCGTGCTGGATCGGGAAGAGGACGTCCGCCAGCGCGCCGTGGACGCCCCGGTCGGTGAACGCCGACGCACGGGCGCCGATCGTCACCGACAGCAGCGCGCGCCGTCCGCCCAGCGCGGCGCCCTCGGTGTAGGGCGGTGGGACCGCCGGGCCGTGCGCGAAACCGTTGGTGAAGACCCGGTCGACCCAGCCCTTGAGGATCGCGGGCAGGGAGAACCACCACATGGGGAACTGCAGGACGACGGCGTCCGACCAGCGCAGCTTCTCCTGCTCGGCCGCGACGTCGGGCGTCAGCCGACCCGCCAGCGTGGCCCGCTCGTGCTCGGCCAGCACGTCCAGCGGCCCGTCGCCGGTGTGGTCCGGGACGTCGTCGGCGTCCACGGTCGACTTCCACTTCATCGCGTAGAGGTCGGACACCCGCACCTCGTGACCGGCCGCGAGCAGGTGCTCGACCGCGAAGGAGGTCAGCGCCCCGGTGAGCGACCGCGGTTCCGGGTGCGCGCTGACGACGAGGATCTTCTTCGTGCTCATGCCGCTACGGTCGCCGGTCCGCGGCGCGGCAGCCAGCACCCGGTCCATCCGGCGGTCCGGCGATCCTGGTACCGCCAGGGCCAGGGAATACTGGGAGGCATGGACGGCGTGGACGACCGCACCGGGGGCGTCGAGGGGATCGGTGACGCGCGGCGCGCGCTGGGCGCGTTCCTGCGCGCCCGTCGGGCACGTGTCGCCCCGGAGCACGTCGGCCTGGCCGGCGGCCGTCGGCGACGGGTCCGCGGCCTGCGCCGCGAGGAGCTGGCCCAGCTGGCGGGCATCAGCGTGGACTACTACGTGCGCCTGGAACAGGGCCGTGCCACCCAGCCGTCACCCGAGGTGCTGGACTCGCTGGCCCGGGCGCTCGGCCTCGACGCGGCCGAGCGCGCGCACCTGACCACCCTCGTCGAAGCCAGGCACGGCGCCGCGCCCAGCGCCCGCGTCAGCCCGTTGCTGGGGCGGATCGTGGCCGCGGTGGGCGACTTCCCGGCGTTCGTGACGAACCACCGCCTCGACGTGGTCGCGTGGAACGGCCTGGGCAGCGAGCTGTTCGGCGGCCTGGCCGACCCCGCCCGCCGCGACCGCAACAACGCGAGGTACCTGTTCCTGGACCCGGCCTCGCGTGCCCTCCACCCGGACTGGGACGCCCGGGCCGCGGAGGCCGTCGGCCAACTCCGGGTCGCCGCGGGCCGCTACCCGGACGACGGCGACCTGGCCGCGCTGATCACCGACCTGTCCGCCCGCAGCCCCGACTTCCGCCGGATCTGGGCCAGTGGCGAGGTGGTGGTCTGCGGCGCCGGACGCAAGCGCCTCCGTCACCCCGAGGCGGGAATCCTCACGCTGGACTACGAGACCCTCCACGTGCCCGCCACCTCCGGCGAGACCGGCCTCCTCGTGCACGTCTTCAGCGCCGAGGAGGGCACCGACGAATCCGCCGCGCTCGCCCACCTGGCCGCCGCGGTGTGACCCGACCCCGGGCCGCGTCCGGGGTGCGGCTCCGCCGGGTCGGCACGTCAGCCTGAACCCCGGTCCACGCCCGCCCGGACGGCCGGACCGTGGCGAGCGACGACTTCCAGGTCACCTCGCCGGCCTGACCCCGGCCTCCGCGTCACCGAGCGTGGCCAGGACCGCGCAAGCCGCCACCGCCGGCACCTCCGGTCATGCTTGTGAACGCTCACTCATGCCACTCGCGCGGCACATGGCCGTGTAGATCGCTGTGCGCGATCTCTTGACGGTCGTCTCTGTTAACGCTCACACTCCCCGGTGGCAACGCTGGCTTTTTCCTACGGCGGTGGAACTCAGAGTGGAGCACCCCTCATGACGACAGCGCAGCGGTCGGTCGCGAGACCCGGCCGACGGTGGATCAGCGCCCTGGTGGCCGCGGCTCTGCCGGTGTCCCTCGGGGTCGCGCTCTCCGCGGTGACCGCCCCCAGCGCGGGGGCGGTCGAAGGAGAGACGTGGACCGACGACTTCGCCTCGACGACGCTCCGCCCGGAGTGGGAGGTCGTCAACGAGGACCCGGCCGGCTGGTCCCTCCGCGACGGATCCCTGCGGGTCACCGGCCAGACCGGTGACACCTACCAGGCGGTCAACACGGCGCGGAACGTGTTCATGGTCGACATCCCGGCGGGCGACTTCACCGCCGAGGTGACCGTGCGCGCCCAGGTCGCCCAGACCTACCAGGGCGCCGGGCTGATCGCCTGGCGGGACATGGACAACTACGTCCGCTCGGGCCTGACCTTCGTGGGCGCCCTGGCCCCGTCCGGGATCGCGATCGAGAACGACGTCGAGACCGCCGCGGTCTTCCGCGCCGAGCGGTTCGTCGACCGGCCGGGCTCGACCGGCGAGACGTTGCAGCTGCAGCGGGTCGGCGACACCATCACCACCCGGTACAAGGACGCCTCCGGGACGTGGGTGGACGCCTCGGCGGTCACCGCCGGGTTCCAGACGACCCAGGTCGGCGTCTACGCCTTCGGCGCGCTGGACGGCACGACGCTCGCCGCCGCGTTCGACGACTTCCGGGTCACCGCGGCCGCGGGCCGCGACGTCCAGCCCGGCGGCACGTTCTCGATCAAGGACGCCGGCGGCGCCCACCTGGTCGAGACCGACGCCGGTCTGGCCCTCTCGCCCGAGCCGCCGCTGTCCGCCCTGGTCTTCACCGCGGCCGCCCAGGCCGACGGCACGGTCCACCTGCGCACCGCCGAGGGCGACCGCCCGGTCGTCGTCACCGACGGCCGCCTCGCGCTCGGCCAGACCGGCGGCGCGGCCACGCCCGTGCGGCTGACCGACGCCGCGGGCGGCGAGCTCTTCCTGCGCGACGCCGAGGGCACCGGCTACGCGGGCGGCACGGGCCCGCTGGTGTTCGGCGCCAAGGCCTCCGCCGTCCGCTTCAAGCTCGCCCAGGTCAGCACGTCCGACGCGGAGCTGGCGATCGACGGCGACGCGTCCGCCGCGCAGATCAGCGACACGATGTTCGGCATCTTCTACGAGGACATCAACTACGCCGCCGACGGCGGCCTGTACGCCGAGCTGGTGCGCAACCGGTCGTTCGAGTTCAACTCCTCGGACAACGGCAGCTTCACCGGCATGACCGGCTGGGAGGTGGTCAACGGCGGCGGCACGGCCCCGCAGGCGCTCGTCGTCGACGACGACACCCGGCTCAACGCGCTGAACCGCAACCACTTCCGGCTGGTCGCCGACGGTCCCGGCGACGGCCTGCGCAACCTCGGCTACAACCGCGGCTTCGCGGTCAAGGCGGGCGCGACGTACGACGCCTCGGTCTGGGCGCGGACCACGACCGCGCAGGACCTCGCGATCCGGCTCGTCAGCGCCGACGGAGCCGTCACCTACGCCGAGGGCTCCGTGGCCGTCGACGGTTCGGACACCTGGAAGCAGTACCCGGTGACGCTCACCGGCACCGCCACCACCGACGCGGCCAGGCTGGTCGTCACGGCGGGCGCGGCCTCGGTGGTCGGCCTCGACATGATCTCGCTGATGCCGCAGGACCGCTGGGTCGGCCCGGTGAACGGCAAGTCGGTCCTGCGCAAGGACCTGGCCGAGAAGGTCGCCGCGATGAAGCCGACGTTCCTGCGCTTCCCCGGCGGCTGCGTCACCAACGTCGGCACGTTCCGCACCTACGAGGAGAGCGGCTACACCGACCGGCGCCGCACCTACCAGTGGAAGGAGACCATCGGCGCGGTCGAGGAACGCCCGACCAACTGGAACTTCTGGGGCTACAACCAGTCCTACGGCATCGGCTACCTGGAGTACTTCAAGTTCGCCGAGGACCTCGGCGCCGAGCCGCTGCCCGTGGTGTCGGTGGGCGCCAACGGCTGCGGCAGCACCATCCCCGAGATGAAGGACCCGGCGATGATCGCCCGCTGGGTCGACGACACCCTCGACCTGATCGAGTTCGCCAACGGCGACGTCACCACCGAGTGGGGCGCCAAGCGGGCCGCGCTCGGCCACCCGGAGCCGTTCGGGCTGGAGATGATCGGCCTGGGCAACGAGGAGAACACCACCACGTTCGAGGCGAACTTCCCGGCCTTCCGGGACGCCATCGAGGCGCGGCACCCGGAGATCACCATCATCTCCAACTCCGGCCCGGACGACGCGGGCGCGCGGTTCGACACCCTGTGGGACTACAACCGCCGCCAGAACGTCGACATGGTCGACGAGCACTACTACAACGACCCGGACTGGTTCCTGCTCAACCACCACCGCTACGACAGCTACGACCGCAACGGCCCCAAGGTGTTCCTGGGCGAGTACGCCTCGCGCGGCAACACCTTCCGCAACGCCCTGGTCGAGGCGTCGTACATGACGGGCCTGCAGCGCAACGCCGACGTGGTCCGGCTGGCGTCCTACGCGCCGCTGCTGTCCAACGAGTCGTACGTGCAGTGGAACCCGGACGCGATCTGGTTCGACAACGACGAGTCCTGGAACACCCCCAACTGGGAGGTGCAGAAGATGTTCGGCAACAACGTCGGCGACGAGGTCGTGCCGAGCACCTTCACCGGCTCGGTGAACCAGTCGGTCGTCAAGGGCGGCATCTTCCTGTCCACCTGGAACACCGCGGCGGCCTACGACAACGTCAAGGTCACCTCGAACGCCAACGGCGAGACGCTGTTCTCCGACGACTTCGCCAACGGCGACCAGTGGAACCCGGTCGCGGGCAGCTGGGGCGTCACCAACGGCCAGTACGTGCAGTCGTCCACCACGACCACGGACGCGCGCAGCATCATCGACGACGCGTACGCGAAGGGCTGGACGAACTACACCCTGGAGCTCGACGCCAAGAAGACCGCCGGCGCCGAGGGCTTCCTCATCGGGTTCGGCGCCAAGGCCACCAACGACTTCTACTGGTGGAACCTCGGCGGCTGGAACAACACCCGCTCGGTGCTGCAGAAGGCGTCGGGCGGCAGCGCGGTCGAGGTCAAGTCGGTCGAGGGCCACAGCGTGGCCACCAACGCGACGTACCGCGTGAAGGTCGTCGTCGCGGGCAACACGATCTCGCTGTACCTCAACGGCGAGCTGCAGATGACCTACGAGTCCGGCGCCGACGAGAAGCTGTTCCAGGTCGTCACGCGGGACGAGGCGAGCGGCGACATCGTGGCCAAGGTGGTCAACACCTCCGACGAGACCGTCCGCACGCGGGTCAAGGTCTCGGACGCGGGCGTGCTGCCCGACGGCGAGGTCACCCAGATGACGGGCGCGCCGGGTGACACCAACACCAAGGCCGACCCGACCAACGTGGTGCCCACGACCCGGCAGATCGGCGGGCTGTCGAACGACTTCGGCTACGACTTCCCCGCTCAGTCGATCACGTTCCTGCGGATGCACACCACCGACGCCGTCGCCCCCGTCGTCGACGACGTGACGCTGCACGGCACGACCGCCAACGGCTGGTACGGCGACCCGGTCACCGTGTCGGCGACCGCCACCGACGACCGCCGGCTCGACCGGATCGAGTTCCGCGTCGACGGCGGCGCGTGGCTCACGCACGCCGACGCGAAGGTCCAGGTCAGCGGCGACGGCCGGCACACCGTGGAGGTGCGCGCCGTGGACGCGGCGGGCAACGTCGGCGCGGTCCGCCCGGTGACGTTCGGCATCGACGGCGTCGCTCCGGTCTCCAACGCCACCGTGGACGCCGCCGCGCGCACCGTGACGGTCCGCGCGGCGGACTCCGGGGTCGGTGTCGACCGGATCGAGACCCGGATCGGCACGGCCGACTGGCAGCCGTACACGGCTCCGGTCGTGGTCGGCGACGCCGAGACCGCGGTGCTGTTCCGCGCGGTCGACCGGCTGGGCAACGTCGAGGAGCCCGGCACCGTCGTGGTGCCCGCGAAGCAGGCGCAGCTGAAGTCGACCACGACCACCGTGACGCCGTCGAAGCCGAAGGCCGAGCGGGGCGCGGTCATCCCGCTGACCGTGAAGGTCGGCACCTCCGGCGGCACGACGCCGTCCGGCGAGATCCGAATCCTGGAGTCGTCCGTGCCCCTGGCATCAGCGACCTTGACCAACGGGACCGCCACGGTGTCGCTCGACACCAGCGGCCTGAGCGTCGGTGACCACACCCTCGTCGTGCGGTACGCCGGCGACGGCGGGCACAGCCCATCGCAGACCAGCGTGGTCGTGCGGATCACGAAGCCGCGGAGAGGGTGAACGGGATGAAGATCGCGCTGCGGAAGCGGACCACCCTCGCGCTGCTGGGCGCCGCGCTCCTGGCGGGCGGGCTCACCGCCACGACCGCCCACGCGGCCGAACCGGGCCGGACGGCCTCGTACGCGGTGGAGGAGACGGCGCAGGCGGCGGTCGACGCCGTCGTGCTGACCGACGCCGACGGCGTCCGGGGGAACCTCACCCTGCCCCTGACCGGCGCCCATGGCGCGGCGCTGGCGTGGCGCTCGGGCAACGAGAGCGTCGTGACCGGCACGGGTGAGGTCACCCGGCCGGCGCAGGGCAGCGAGCCGGTGACGGTGGACCTGACCGTCACCGCCACGCTCAACGGCGGCACGGCGACCCGCACGATCCCGGTCACCGTGCTCCCGCTGCCCGCCCCGGCGGCCCACGAGGCGTACTTCTTCCCGTACTTCGTCGGCGAGAGCACCGACGACGGCGAGAAGATCTACTTCGCCGCGTCGAAGGGCAACGACCCGTTGTCGTGGGACGAGCTGAACAACGGCCGTCCCGTGCTCACCTCGACCATGGGTGAGAAGGGCCTGCGCGACCCGTTCCTCATCCGGTCGCACGAGGGCGACAAGTTCTTCCTGCTGGCGACCGACCTGAAGATCTACGGCGGCAACAACTTCAGCGAGGCGCAGGAGTCCGGCAGCAAGCACCTGGTGGTGTGGGAGTCCACCGACCTGGTGCACTGGTCGGAGCAGCGGATGATCAAGGTGTCGTCGGACTTCGCGGGCAACACCTGGGCGCCCGAGGCGTTCTACGACGAGGCGTCGGGCGACTACGTCGTCTACTGGGCGTCGAACCTGTACCCGACGACCGACGTCACCTCCCGCGACTTCCGGACCTCCTACAACCGGATGATGTACGCGACCACGCGCGACTTCCGCACGTTCAGCGAGGCGAAGCCGTGGGTGGACGTCAAGCGGGGCACCGGTCTGGGCATGATCGACGCGACCGTGGTGCGCGACGGCGACACGTTCTACCGGTTCATCAAGGACGAGGCGTCCATGACGGTCCGGCAGGAGAAGTCGACCGACCTGCTGGCCACGGTCACCGGGGCGCTGCCGACCACGACGTCCTCGCCGTGGTCCCTGGTCCGCGAGCGCATCGGCGTCGGCCAGCCCAACCCGTGGGGCGGGACGTTCACCGGCGGCGAGGGCCCGACGGTGTTCCGCGACAACGTGGTGCCGGGGCGCTGGCACATGCTGATCGACCAGCCGAGCTACCACGGCGGTCAGGGGTACCTGGCGTTCCGGACCGACGACATCGCCTCCGGTGTCTGGACGTCGGTCCCGGGCTCGGTGCTGCCGCGCAGCCCGCGGCACGGCACGGTCATCCCGATCAGCCAGGCCGAGCTGGACGTGCTGCGCGCGGCGATGCAGCCGAACCTGCTGGCCGAGTCGGTCGCGTCGGTGTCGGTGCGCACCCGTGAGGGCGTCGCCCCCGTGCTGCCGTCCACTGTGGACGTGACCTACGCGGACGGCTCGACCCGGGCGACCGCGGTCGACTGGGCCGACGTGGACCCGGCGCGGTACGCGTCGTGGGGTTCGTTCCAGGTCGAGGGCGCGTTGGTGGGCCAGGCGCTCCGCCCGGTGGTGACGGTGATCGTGACCGACCGCCTGGACCCGACGGTGTCGTTGAGCACGACGCCCGCCTCGCCGACCGGCGACTGGTTCACCGTCCCGGTCGAGGTGAAGGCCACGGCCGCCGACGAGACCGGCGTGCAGTCGGTCGAGCTCGCGGTGGACGGCGGCTGGCGGACCACCGACGTGGTGACGCTGACCGACGGCAGGCACACCGTGCAGGCGAGGGCGACCGACGTCACCGGGAACGTGTCCAGCCCGGTGACCCGGGAGGTCCACGTCGACACGCAGGCGCCGGTCAGCCGTGCTTCGTGGAACGGCACGGCCCGTTCCGTGACCATCGTGGCGGCGGACGACACCTCCGGCGTCGCACGGGTCGAGTACCAGGTCGGCGACTCGGCGTGGACGACGTACACCTCGCCGCTGCCGTTCGGCGACGTCGCCGCGACGGTGCGGTACCGGGCCGTCGACCAGGCCGGCCACGTCGAGCAGGTCAACACGATCTCCGTGCCGCGGGAGACCCTCGACGCGAGCACCACGACCGCCACCCTCAACCGGGACGCGGTCAAGCCGGGCGGCGACGCCTCCGCCCGGGTCGAGGTCGAGGGCGGCCCGCACACCCCGACGGGGGTCGTCCGCATCATCTCGGGCGGTGACCTGGAAGTCGGCCGTGCCACCCTGGTGAACGGCCGCGCCACCGTCGCCATCGACACGGCCGCCCTCGGCACGGGTCGCTGGCAGCTGACCGTCGTCTACGACGGCGACGCCAACCACACCACGTCCACCACGACCGTCGTCCTGAAGGTCAACAAGCGCTAGGTGTTCGTCGAAGCGGTCGTCCCGGAATCCACCGGGACGACCGCTTCTCCATGTCCGCGGACCCGACCGGTCGCTAGGATCTGCCACGTGGACCTGGACGACACCGCCGCCCGACTCGGGGTCGCCGTCGAGGACGTCGATCGCGTGCACCGGCTCGCCGGCGACCTGCCGTCGGCTCCGCTGCCCGCCAAGGCCGACGCGCCCGCCATCCTCGACCGCCTCGCGGTGCGGCCGGACGACGCCGCCGAGATCATGGCCGGCTGGCCCGACCCCGGCTCTCCACTGTGGACCCCGGAGCTGCGCTGGCTCCTCGACCGCTCGATCGCCCTGGTCCGCGCCGACCTCGGCGGCCACGGCTGGCTGCCGCCCGGCCCGGAGCTGCCGCGCGAGCGGGGTCTCGCCTGGCGGCACCTCTACGCGTACGCGTACCTGGCCCTGACCGGCGTCGTCCGGGGGTACCACCGCGACCACGGCATCGCCGACGCCGTCTCGTGGGCAACCCTCGCCGACCTGGGCCGGAACCTCGCGATCGACCGGCGGATGCGCGGCGAGGGCTGGCCGGTCATGCAGAGCTGGCTGACGCTGCACGCGCGCGGCAGCGTCTACGAGCTGGGCCGGCTGCAGCACCAGCGCGGCGACGGCGCCGTCGACCTGCACGTCCCCGAGTCGGGGCCGCTGACCCCGGAGGCGGTCGACGAGTCGCTCGACGAGGCCCGCGCCTTCTTCCCGCGCCACTTCCCCGACGAGCACTTCACCGCCTTCGCCTGCGGCTCGTGGCTGCTCGACCCGCAGCTGCGCGAGTACCTGCCGGAGGACTCCAACATCGTCCGGTTCCAGCGGAGGTTCGACCTGGAGCCCTACGAGGAGCCGGAAGGCCTCGACGCCGACGTCGAAGTGCTGCGCTTCGCATTCCGAACCCTGACCACCCCACTGGACCAACTCCCCCGCCGCACCGCCCTGCAACGCGCCATCGTCGACCACCTGAAGGCCGGCCATCACTGGCAATGGCGCCGCGGCCGCTTCCCGCTCTAGCCCGTTCGGACAGACGACTAAGGCCCTTGACCGGCTTCGCGCTGGTCAAGGGCCTTTCGTGGTAGAGCCCCCGACAGGATTCGAACCTGCGCACTCGGCGATCATGCGTCTAACGTGCGGATTTGGGTGTACAGGTCGTGTGCCGGTTCGTGTCTACAGGGTCGAACCGGCACCTCCGCAGTGCCACGTTTTCGTCGGGCCGCTCAGGCTCCGAGTGCGTTCTACGTCAGGTTTGGATCGGAGCCTCAACGTCCGAAGTCATCGGTCGAGTGTGGTGTTGAAGTGGGCGGTCTGGATCAGCACCGGTTTGCGGCCTTTGCGGACCAAGGTGCCGCGACCCGGTGGTTGCGGGGCCAGGTATGTGCCGGGCCAGGACGAGGTGGAAGCCGCGGTCGCGGGACTGGGGGAGGAATTCGATCAGTGGGGCGAGGGGGCCTGGGCCTCCGGTGGTGGAAGGCCAGGTCGTAGTCGTCGCAGAGCACCACGATCTCCGGTCCCTTCCACCACGACCGGTCGCGGAGTTCGGCCGGGGTGATGCTGGAAGCCACTGAAGCACAACTCCAAGCCAAGATCACAACGCTCTGCGCCGTCATCACCGAACTCACCCACGAAACCGCGACCAACAACGTCCTCACGATGCCGAGCCGGAGACACCGCGATGCCTGAACCGATCACACCGTCAACAGGGACGCTGCGGTTCGGTCCTTCGTCGAACCCGGTATCGCAGTCACAGGTAGTCGCGCCAGAACGACACAGTGGCCTGCGGCGACCAGCCGTCCGGGTGCTCGGGCCGGGGTTCCTCGAACTCTTGGTTGACGTAGTCGACCAGGTCAGCGCCGTAGTAGATGATGTCCGTTCCCCACATGGACAGAACCGGGTGTCCGAACGTGCCGCGTCCTGCCGGCAGAAACCGATGCGCATAGATCGGGACCATCCTGGGCGCATCCGCCAACAACCGTCGAGCCACCGCCACCGCTGCCTCAGGGGTGTCCGGCCGCGCGCCCCAGGCGGGATTCCAGTGCCCGCTGCTCTCAACCGCCCGCAATACGCCCTCGACCGGAAAGTCGAGCTGCTCATGGAGCTCGTCGGGGTCGCCGTCACGCCACTCGGGCCACGGCTTCTCCCAGGCATAGCTGACCCCCGGTTCCGGCTCGCGAGGGCTGTTCAGTGGCAACCCCGCCGCGAGGAACGCTCGATGGTCGTCAGCGAACTCGAAACCGTATGCGCCCTCGATGTCGGCGAACTCCGCATCGGTCAACCCAGGCGCGATCTCGCAGCAACCCAGCTCAGCCAGACGACGCGCGGCCATCATCCCCAGACTGACGTCCTCACCCCTCGTCACAGAGGAACCCTAACGCGTCAGGACGCCACCACGACCGACATGAGCTCTGGTCAGTCACCACGCCCGACACCACTGTCGGGCAGTGAATGGATGTGCGAGCCAATTGTCATCTCCGGGCGCTGACTATCTCGCCGTCGGCCGCGCCAAGCGCATCGCAGACCACTTCGGCGTGGCGATCGTGCTCGAACGCGGGCGGAACAACGCCGATGGTGTCCTGCACATCACCGGCCGCGACGTGGAAGAGGCCGGCCACGCACTGAGCTTCAACCTTGACAACGGCTCGTGGACCATGCTCGACGGCCTCGCGATCGATCACACCGCCGGTGACACCCGCGTCACGATCCTGCGCTATCTCCGCGAACACAGCGGCAGCACGCCCGCCCAGATCGCCACCGGTACGGGGCTGGACGCCGGGAACATCCGCCGCACGTGCGCCCGCATGCACGACGCCGGCCAGCTCACCAAGGACGCCACTAGTCGCTACTTCGCACCCCTGCTCTGACGAGGTGGGACAGCCAACCGGCCAGGAGCTGTCCGCCTGTCCCACCCTGCCTCATCTACGACCTGCGGCACGCGGCGGTGTCGACGTGGCTCAACGGGGGAGTGCCCGCGGTGACGGTGGCCGAGCGGGCCGGGCATTCGGCGGAGGTGCTGTTGAAGATCTACGCCAAGTGCCTGGACGGGGAAGCGGCGGCGGTCCGGCAGCGGGTTGAGGCTGCTCTGGGGTACCGGCCGAAGGGCTTGAACTTTGGGACGTATTGGGCACAGACATCGTAGGCGGCCGGATGTCACCGGACACGGCCGGACAGACGAGTAAGGCCCTTGACCGCGTTCGCGCTGGTCAAGGGCCTTTTCGTGCTGGTCAAACGATGTGCGCCTCCGTGACTCCCTTTCGAACCCTTCCGCCCCTCTAGATCGCCTGATCAAGGCATGGACGAGTGGCGAGATGTGCCTAGCTGAGAGCGAGGAGGTACCGCCTGCTGTGGCCCGAGCTGGTGTCGACGGCCCAACCTCGGTAGCGGTTGTAGTCAAGGAGAACCACAGGCTGTCTCCAGCTGAAGTCGCTGAGTTGGTCCTGGCCTACCGCCGCGGGGCGTCACAGCGGGAGCTAGCCAGACGCTTCAAGGTGGACAAGCACACGGTGCGTGCACATCTGGATCGGCATGGGGTGGTACGTCGGCCTATCAAAGCGCTCAGCACCACCCAGGAGAACCAGGCGGTCAGCCTCTATGTCGATTACAGATGGACGCTCGCTGAGGTCGGACAGAAGCTCGGAGTGGATCACTCCACTGTCCGTAATGTGCTAGTGAAGCGGGGCATCCCTAGGCGTCCACCAGTCGCACGGGACCAGCGCAGGTCGGTATAGCGAAGCTCGGCATCACCACGTCCCCACGCTTAGGCTACTAGAGGACGTGGCGATGCCTCTATCGACCTCTACCTCTGTTCGAGAAGCTCCAACGGAGGGAGGCTCTCGACAATCTTCACCGTCTCAAGGCTGACGGTTACGATCCTCTTAAGTAGGTTTACGATGTAGCGAGGCTCGTCAGCCTCCTCGCCCCTGTCATTCGGGTCATTAACAATGCCGGACGCAGTGTCTACGCGCACTTGATAGCGATCCATGACCCATTCGATCGCCGATCGCGGCCCCAACATATAGCGATAGGCTTCCTGGGGGATGCCCGTGAGTGTCACATGCGAATTGTAAATGATGCAAGATCGGTCTTCAGTGCGCTTCCCGTCCACCCTCGGACCTTTTCCGAAGGTCATCTTTCTAACTTTGTACAGTTGGCCGTCTACGGGAGAGCCGGTAACTACTTCTTTGAGGTCATGCAGCGGTGCGGACTCGTATTCGGTGTGAAGGCGTGCAAGTTCACGGCCAGCAGAAGCAAACGAAGCGAAATCCGCTACCAAGGGAATGCGCGGCAGCATCTTCTTGAGATCGGCTGCGAACGTCGAACGGTAGTCCGGTGCGTGTAGTACCCCATACACGTAGTGGAAGATGTCGTCCTTCGTTACCTGTGATCCGTAGGCCGCCCGATAAGTCTGAAGAGCGCTGTCGGTGACGTTATCCGTGCGGATTAGATTCGATGCGCCACCTTCTTCCCCAAAGTCCAGCGTGCCGTGGTTGCTTGTCTCTTGATACGAGTACCGAGGGACGAACTGACCGGTGTCAAGGAGGTGCACGTCAGGGAGCGACCTGGTCATCAGCGCAGAGAAATCATACTTGGAGCTTACGCCCGTAAGGTAGATTCCGATGTTGTCGCTCCCCTGAGCGGGAAAGAACTGGCGGGTCTTACCCGGTTCATCAACGAAGTTGACGTCGTTCAGCAACCATTGTTTCGTAAAAGGTCGGTAGGACGCTTGGACGAGCTTGGAGCCGTCAAATTTCGGCACAATTCCTCTACGGGTACGTTCCCTAAGCCTTCTCGACCAACTAACCCGCTTAGCGTCGAGATTGAAGGGTCCGTCCGCACGGTCTGGTCGCTGTGCTTCTGCGGCTACCTGTTGGGCGAGCCTGTGCATGTTGAACCCAACTTTTTCTGCCGAAAAGTTGTAGATCCATGCATCGCGATTTGTCTTTGCGCCACTCGAGTGCAGCGCACAAATCGATCCAGGTGCACCAGCAAGAGGAGTGAACGTGGTGAACTTACCGCTGCGTTGGTCGATCCAGTCGCCATGCTCGTTCGGCGTGATCACTTGCCAATCAATACCAGCCAGCTGATCGCGATCAAGAATCGAAAGTTTTTGTTCCCGGGTCAGGTACTCACCAATGTCGCGGTAGTACAGCTTCGCGGGACTTTCGTGTGACTTCTGTCCTTTCTTCACAAGAAACATGATGGCGGTTGTCGTTCGGCTTCCTGAGCCGAAGATCTTGCCGCCTTCGCGGCGCGACTGCTCTCCGGCGTACCGCTGGTTACCTCGTAGGTTGTAGACGTAGACAGCGTCAAACTCCTGCACCAGACACCTGCGGATGCCGTCGGCAGTATTGGCGCTAATGTAACCGCCGTTGGACACGTAAGCAACGATGCCTTTGTCCTTCACGCGGTCTGACGCCCAACGGATAGCTCGGATATAGGAGTCATATGTAGAGATCGACTGTTTTGCCGTCGATGCCGCTACATAGGTACTCTCGATACGTTTGTCAAGCGACGGGTACTTCATCTTGGCATTATCATCGTTACCTGTCGTCTGACCTTTAAGGTATGGAGGATTCCCTACGATTACCCGAATCTCGGTAGATTTTTGCCGTATGACACGGGCGTTGTTTTGAGTGAAGATCTCCGGATCAAGAGTGTCGTCGTCTTCATGCATCTGGAAAGTGTCGGTAAGGACGATGCCGTCGAACGGTGTGTAGCGGTCGCCCCCTTGCTCGTGGAGACCGTGGAACGTTGCTTCGATATTCACCGCGGCAACGTAATAAGCGAGTAAACTGATCTCATTTGCGTGTAGCTCTTGGGTGTACTTCCGAAGAATGTTCTCCCTACTGATCAAGCCAGACTGCAGCAGTCGGACCACGAAAGTCCCTGTACCGGTGAAAGGGTCAAGGAGATGTACGCCCTCATCGTTAAGTGATGCATTGAACTCGTTCTGAAGTAGGTGTTCCACGGACCGTAGGATAAAATCTACAACCTCAACGGGAGTGTAGACGATGCCCAGTGATTCGGCCGCTTTAGGAAACGCTTTCCGGAAAAACTTCTCGTAGAGCTCCGTGATGATCCGTTGCTTGCCCTCGGCGTTATCGATACCTTCTGCGCGCATACGGACTGACGCGTAGAATTTGGTCAGATCTTCGCTCTCTTTGTCGATGCCGTGGGCATTCATCGCATCGAGCATATCCTGCATTACGAGTGATACAGGATTATGCTCTGCAAAGGCATAACCCCCGAAGAGTGCGTCGAATACTGGCTTAGTAATGATATGCTGGGCCAGCATTTCGATGGCGTTGTCTCGAGTGATGCCGTCATTGAGATTAGCCTTCAGTCCGGCATGGAACTGGGCGAACTTGACGCGAACCTCGGGACTATCAACTTCAAGCAGAGTCTTGATCCTTGTAACGTGACGCTCGGCGATCATGGCAATGTCGTCGGCCCAGTCATCCCAGTAACCCTTATTGCCGACCTTTGCAACGATCTTTGCATAAATAGCGTCACGCCACTCGTCGGACCAGGCGAGGTCAAGTTTGCCCTGATCAGGCTTATCCCGACCACCGTCCTCGCGCGCGCTTGTAGTTACACCAATTACCTGGAGCTTGTCATCCTTGGCGCGGTTGAGTTCGATCTTGTTAACCATGGCGTCGAACCGCTCGTCGTGCGCCCGCAGGGCCTGGAGAACCTGCCAGACAACCTTGTACTTCTTGTTATCGGCGAGCGCCAGTTCTGGCGGAACACCAGCTGGAATGCCGATGGGTAGGATGACATACCCATACTCTTTGTCTGGTGCCTTACGCATGACACGGCCGACTGACTGCACCACGTCGACCACAGAGTTACGAGGGTTGAGAAACAGTACTGCGTCGAGCGCCGGGACATCGACGCCCTCCGAGAGGCATCGAGCGTTAGTCAAGATGCGACAAGAGTTAGATTGCTCGTCCTGGTCAGCCTTGAGCCAATCCAGGAGTCGGTTGCGCTCAAGGATGTTGAACGTTCCATCGACATGGCGAGCCTCGAGACTCAAGGGATCGTTTTCATCCGAGTCCGCGACTAGTTGGTCGCTGACGACCTCGAATAGGCGAGAGACTCGCTGCGACACGCTGATGTTGTCGGCGAACGCCACTGCGCGCCGCATCGGTACAGCCGTAGCGTGTAGCCTGTCGCGATCCAGGCCCCGCTTTGCAAGACCATTCCAGCAGCCCACCAGCTTCGCGGCGTCGTTGAGTCGAAGTTCATTATCTTCATCAGAAAGCTGAGCTTGGAACTGCCTTGAGACGGCGGTCTCGTCTACCGCTAGAACGAGCACCTTATAGTCGCTTAGGAGGCCTCGTTCGACTGCTTCGCCGAAACTCAATTGATACAACTCAGGACCGAAGACCGCCGCATCGTTCATGTGGGTCAGTACAGCGTCGGCCTCCGCTGCCTTAGTGTGGACATCGTCCTTGAAGATACGGGGTGTCGCGGTCATATAGAGCCGCTTTTTCCCCTTCACAAACTCCTGCTTGTGGACGCGGAAGAAGGTTGATTCATCCTGGTCTTTTAGAGTCACGCCTGTAGTACGGTGCGCCTCGTCGCAGATGATGAGGTCGAACTCGTCCAAGCCAGCTGATTGTGCGTCGGCGACGACTTGGATCGACTGGTACGTCGAGAAGATCACGGTCATCTTCCCGTCAGCTGATGTGCGCTTCATCCGCTGAAGTAGCTTCGTTGCATCGGTAGTGGCTGGCTCCGCCAAGTCCACCACGCTCATGTCTTCAGTCTCTTTGCGGCCGACCCGCACATCCGAGCAGACAGCGAACGGACGAAGGTCGACCGCTGTCTCCTGCGTCCACTCGCGCAAAGTCTGCGAAAGCAACGAGATAGAGGGCACCAAGAAGAGGACAGTGCCGCCAGTTCCAACGAGATCTTCTGCAATCCGCAGCGAGGTGAAGGTCTTTCCGGTACCGCAGGCCATGATTAGCTTGCCGCGGTCGTGAACTGCTAGGCCCTCACGCACCTTTTCAAGCGCCTGTTGCTGGTGCCGACGAAGCTCTTTCCTCTGACGTGTCGGCATGACGGAAGGGCTCGCGAGCGAGTACTGCGACCAGTCGATCACCGACTCGGAAAGGTTGGAGATGTCCAACCGTTGCGTTGGTGTCTGCTGATCGACGAGTGCGTCCTCGGCGTTCTTCGACCACTTGTCGCTGGTGGAAACGATGATCCGGCGAGAGAACCCTATCTTGCCAGATGCGGTGAAGAACGAGTCAATATCGGCCTTTTGCACCGTGTGGTGCGGAGCGTAGAACTTGCACTGGATGGCGGTCAGCTCGTCTGAGTCGCGACTCTTGGCCACCAAGTCGATACCCGTGTCGGGCTTGCCGCTTCGTCCGGGCCATTCGGACCACAACCACACGTCGCTGAACTGGAGCGTCCACTCGGGGTCGGTGCGGAAGTAGCCCTGCATCAGCCGCTCGAACTTGTCGCCCTTGTCGCGTTCGTCGAGAGCAGATGCGCGTAGCTCATCGAGGATGTCGTGGATCGTGGTCGGCATGTCGGCATCATGCCGTACCGCAGGCGTCGCTCACCCACGAGCGCTGACTTCGTACCTGAGGTGTGACGTCACGAGGTGGGTGGAGATGCTGGAGTACTGCCTAGGGGCGATGGAGGTGGGTGCCGTAGGCGCCTGCTCAGCCGGGCTAAGCGGAGCGCATAGTGGTGCCATCGACTCCGCCTCGCCCATGGGTAAAAGTGAGCGCCAGTCGGTGTCTGACGTGCCATGATCATAGGATGCTGAAGGAGCGCCTGGGTGAGATCACCACCAACGTAGGTAGGGTCGCCATCTGCGAGGTCGACACCCCCTACCTAGAGCCGAAGCCGTGGGAGCGTACCTACGCTGCGGTTGTGATCGATCCAGCGGAGACGTACAAAGGTCCCGAGGTAGGGATGATCATTACGGTGCTCGATGAACGTTTTGCGCCACGCGAATACCATGAATTTCCGAAGCGCGGATGGGATCCGTGTGTACGGACCGTCAAGGACGTGTACCGGGACGAAGCCTTCTACATGTCTGGTCCAGACACAGCTAGTGCGGCCGTTCGTGTGGGTCAATTCCTGCTCCAGGAGAAGGCTTTCGTCCGACACTCGACGTCCCGTACTCGAAAAGGAAGCGAATGGGCCAAGAAGGTCGGAGGTGAAATTCCGGATAGCGTCGATCTGATTTCTGATGCTTCCTCACTGGATCGGCACTCCCGAGCGGCGTTGAAGCGGCTGCAGGATGACGATTGGTGGAGAATTCTTCTGGTCAACCCGCTCTCGAACTAGCAGGACTTCTTCCCTAGTGGAGATGGACGCTTCAAGAGAGATGACTAGTCACTGCAGCGCATCACTCAGCTGCTCGACAGCACTCCTAAGGCGGTCTTCGGCTCCCGGCAGCATCACCCCGCGGTCGCTGGGGTGAGGGCCCTGGAATATCTGGTCGAGCGGCACCCGGGCTAGGTCAGCGGCGGCAGCTCGCTTCCACGCCGCTTGAGCATAGTCGCCTAGCAGCAACACCGCTTTGATGTGAGGCAGCAGGTTGAGGAGTCGAGGAAGCCAAGCGAAGGCCTCCCGGAGATCTCTGCTGGAGGGTCTCGAGGAGGCCGTCGGCCAAGGAATGGCGTTCCAGTGCAGGAGCTCGCGCCAATCCAGGCCAGCTCGGCGGTACAGGTGGTAGCACCGCTCGGCGGAACGGTCGTCATTTTCCAGGCTGAGCAACCCGGACCCGTTCGTCCGTGACGTCCGTGGACCAGGCGACTGTAGGAGGACAAGAGCTCTTGCAGCCACACCGGCGAACTCAGGATCCGGGTACGGCACGTCGCCTGGCGTGAGCCCTCGCGCTTCGGCGATCTCGTCGGCAAGGGCGACGAAGGGGGCGATGTGAGGTTCACTCAGTCGGGCATGCTTGGCGCGGACCACAGCTGACAAGCGGTTGGCGCGGGCGGGCATGGGCGTCTCCTTGCGGTTGTAACGTCTACCCGCTAGAAGCGGATGCTCCTACAGGCTCGCTACGGGCGTCGGTCTCGGCGGTCAACGAGCATGCACGTGATCAATCTGGAGGGCACGCCGAATGCAGGCGAACACGCTGACGCCGAAGAAGCTGTTCGAGCCGCAGGTTCGGTACATCATCCCGGTGTTCCAGCGCCCGTACGTCTGGTCGGTAGACAAGCAGTGGATGCCGCTGTGGGACGACGTGAGGGCCATCGCCGAGGAAGTCCTCGAGCGCGTGAAGCCGGAGGATCCGGTGCCACCGCACTTCCTCGGCGCCGTGGTCCTGGAGCAGCAGTTCAACCCCTCCGGTTACATCGCGATCCGGCACGTCATCGACGGCCAGCAGCGCCTGATCACCCTGCAGCTCCTGCTCAACGCGGCCTTGCAGGTAACGCGGAAGCACGGGCGGCCGCGGGACGCGACGCTGCTGGAGACTCTGGTGCGCAACCCCGCGCACGTCGTCGACACTGACGACGAGGTGCTCAAGGTCTGGCCGATCCTTGCCGACCGCATGGCCTTCCAGGCGGCGATGGACCATGACGACGGCAACGATGGGGGTGAGCACCGGGTCAGCCAAGGCATCCGGTTCCTGCGCGAGCGCATCGAGTCGTGGGCGCTGGAGGCACCGGACGACATCACACCGGCGGATCGGCTGCAGGCGTTGACCGAGGCGCTGGCGCTGCACTTGAAGCTGGTGGTCATCGACCTGGATCCGGATGACAACGCCCAGGCGATCTTCGAAGCCCTCAACGACCGTGGCAGCCCGCTGCTAGCAGCTGATCTGATCAAGAACGCGGTGTTCCAGCTCGCGGAGAAGCACGGCGTCGATATCGAGAAGCTGAACCGGGACTACTGGGCTGGCTTCGACGAGGAGTACTGGCGGCAGGAGCTGCGGCAAGGGCGGTTGAACCGGCCGCGGATCGACGTGTTCCTCAACTACTGGCTGACGATGCGCCTGGCGCACACCGTGCCGTCGGACAAGATCTTCATCAGCTTCCGCGACCAGGTCGTCAAGGGACTGACCGACGTGCGCCCCATGCTGGCCGAACTTCGGGAGGACAGCGCCTGTTACCGGCAGCTCGCTGATCTGCCCGCCTTCTCGGTCGAGGGCACCTTTCACTACCGCGTCATCGAGGTCGCCGACATCGCGGCCACCATGCCGCTGCTGCTCTGGCTCGTCCGACCCGGCTCTGTCATCCCCGCGTCCGCGCGCCACCAGGCGCTCCGGGCGGTCGAGAGCTGGATCATCCGGCGGCTGCTCTGTCGCATGACGCTCAGCGACACCAACACCCTGGCGGTCGAGCTGCTTCGCCACCTCAAGACCGTCGACCGGGAGCAGGTCGGAAAAGCCGCGGTGGAGTACCTGCTGGCCCAGCACGGCGACTCCCGGCGCTGGCCGGACGACGACGAAGTGATCACCAGCCTCGAGTCGATGCGGCTTTACAAGACTCTGGTCCCACGGCGCCGGGCGCGCATGCTGCTCGAAGCGCTCGAGGACAGCTACCGCTCGCCCAAGACCGAGGAAGCGCACTGCCGTCGTGGGGATCTGACGATCGAGCACATCATGCCGCAGTCCTGGCAGCGCTACTGGCCGGTCGATGATGACGTCGACCCGGCAGATCGCGACCACCACGTACAGCAACTCGGCAACCTGACGCTTGTGACCAGCAAGCTCAACCCGGTCGTCTCGAACTACCCCTGGCTGCCGACAATTCTCGACGACGGCACCGCTGTCAAGGGTAAGCGGCAGATCATCGATGAGCACAGCGTGCTGTTGCTTAATAAGCACCTGCTCAACACGTACGGCAGCGCTTGGAACGATCACACGATCCAGGAGCGGACGAGGACACTGGCACAGCAGACGGTCCGTATCTGGCCGCGCGGCTTGCCTGTATCCGATTAAGCTAGCGCAGCACCGACGTGTGCGAGGAGACGCTGTGACGACACCTTCTGATCCTGAGATGATCAGGCTGGAACGACAGTTTCATGACGAGACAATGGCGGGCTACCGACACCTGGTTCGCACGATCAACTACCAGGCGAAGGCATTCCTGCACATGGTCGCCATGAACGGCGGCGTTGGAGCTGCTCATCTTCTTCTCCAGACGCCGAATGTCTCCGCTGGCTTCACCACGCTGTGGGAGGCGAACATGTTGGGGCACAGCGTCGAGGCCCTGGTGTTGAAGCCGGAGTACAGGCCACTGTTCAGTGATGCGGAGTTGGAGACGGCTCGGCGCCGACTCATGGACTACGGCTTCGACGTCGAGAGCTATCTGCGCTCCTCGACGTGATACCGCTGGCTAGGAGCAGCTTGTGGAAGTAGGTCAGGATTGGGCCTACCGCGCCAAGCAGCGTGATCCGCTGGCCCGCGTGTAGATCAGGCGCATCAGCGTTAACCGACCGCCATGTGTTTTCCAGGTAGTGCAGAAACCGGAACCGAGGGATGGTTGGGTCGCGGGAGACAGAAGGTGCCGGTTCGATCTGGGTTACGCGGTATCCAAACCATGTGAAGACTAGACAAAATTCGACGTCGAGGTAGAATAGAGGCAAGGAGTTTTATGGTTAAAGGCAGCCGTGCGAATTTTGGCGAACAAATTAGGAAGATGCGAAAAGCGCGCGATCTTTCAGTCCATGACGTCGCCACGCGCGCTGGCATGACTACCGAGAGGCTAACGCTCTTTGAGTTGTCCGAGAGTCCGCCGCCCCTAGGGGACTTACGTCAGCTCGCCGACGGGCTTAGCCTTCCTCTAGTTGAGTTGCTGATCGCAACAGGCCAGGTCTCGGTCGACGATATGCCTGGCCTGAAGAGCCATCTGTTTGCCGCCTATCCTGACCTGCCAGTAACACGCCTCGCCGCCGCGACAGAAGAGGTTGAGCGTGTTATAGCCAGCCATCGGCGCGGGGAATAGTGGGAGTAGATGAGCGGCCAACACGCAAGGCGCTCTCGGCTAACCTACGTTCGGATCGACCGCAGTAGTCATGATTAGGGGTCCGAACCTATCGACGATACTGCGCTGGCGGTAAGATCAGCCGTCTATCCTGACGTAAGCGGAAATGGGTAACGCACAAGCGACGATATGGGCGCCTAGCAGCAGATCGTCGGCGGCAACCTGAACTCGAGAGTCCGGAACGCCCGTGGGCAGGCTTCTAAGTCAATGAAAGAAGGCGAGCTGCTCGACATGACAGTGAGCCTGCGTGCAACAGTACTCGACTCGGTCCGCAACCGCATTCGGCACGAGACTACCGGCATGATCGCTGGGCTAGCTCTCGCCCTTGGTCCACCCGACAGCACGGTGAAGAGCAAGCCGTTGCTCGGCTGCTGGCGGCCGCGAAGGAGGCGTGCTGCAGTTGGAGTACTGGGCAACGCCCCGCTATGCCGACTGACAGGATGACGTAGCGGGCACAGCAAACTTCCGTAGTTTGTCAAGCCTCGACTAGGCTGAGTCATCCGCATCCGCAGAGAAAGACGGCCTACATGACGAACCTGCTGGACGAGCTGAGTCAAGATCAAAAGTTGATGATTGACATCATCTATACGCACTACGCAGCCAAGGGTCGGTGGCCAGCTTGGCGCTACGTAAGAAGATCATTCAGGAATGGCTCTGCCGCGGATCCGAAGGTCGTACGAGACTCATTCCCGATGGTCGGTGATCGCCGAACACCTGGCCCCAGCTACAGCGCCATCCACTTCTCGCCGCAAGACCTCAGCGACGATGCCGAGTATCGGCTGTGTCTTGCCGCAGGACTTCATCATCCGAGGTTCCAGATCACGGCGGAAAAGGTTGTTGAGATCATCCGGTTTCTTGCCGATGGCATGAAGACCGTTGATCCCGACACTGGCGAGATCACCATTACCTCTACCCAGCTTGCCCGCGCAATGCGCCGGGATCCTTACGCCATGCTCAACCTCCCGGACTTCCTGCACCACGAGCCCATGACGCTCATAACGGGCTGGTCGAAACCTGAAGGCGAGAAATGGGAGATCACGCTCGGAGATGAAGGGCTCACCCCGTACAGCGACGTCGCCGGGTTGCAAGGCTACGTAGAGAAGACTGTGGAGCTTGTGCTCGCCAGCCAGGCCGAGCATCTGGCCGTACACACGCCTTCGCCCATAGTTTCTGGGGCCGTATACGCCGGGAACGCAGGCTATGTAGATGAAGGGTTGATCCACCAGCTTGAGACTCTCCAACACCCGGCATGGCATCTGGGGCGACTCATCGCCATGCTTCACGAGCTGAACTCAAACTATGCTGCTGGACACGCTTATTCGTGCCTAATGCTGTGTCGAGCGATCATCGACCATGTGCCACGACTGTTTGGAGTTGACAGTTACGCCGCAGTGACCAGCATGCCGAACATCAGTCGGAGCGAGAGGAAACTTCTCCAACTTCTCGGCGATAAGCGGTTCTCGGCGGATCATGTCCTACATCACCATATCGGCAAGAAGGCAGACGTCATCACGATGTACGACGTTCCCGACAGGACGGGCATGAACATCCTGATCCAGCATGTCATCGACAGACTCGCCTAATGTAGGCAGGAATGAGTTTGAAGGGAAACCTGACAGGGGCGAAGATCGTAGCTGGTTAGGAGCAGCTTGTGGAAGTCGGCCAGGAGTGGGCCTACCGCGCCAAGCAGCGTGATCCGCTGGCCCGCGTGCAGATCAAGCGCATCGGCACCAAGCGCCCGCCGCGGGTGCTGATCCGCTTCGTCGACGACGAGTACGAGGGCCGCGAGGAGTGGGTCTCGCCCGCTCGGCTGAAGACCACCTGGGACAAGGTCACGGAGTGGCTGGCTCACGACCAGCGGTGGGCGGCGCTCTATGACGCCTCGTGGCGGCCCCGCGATGACCACGAGCTGGTGGCGGCCGAGATGGTGATCGACGACCGAGCGGCGCTGAGCTGCGTTGAGACCGGTCTTAGCAAGGACGCTGGCACTCTGCTCATCAAGGACCTGCCTGCCCTGGTCAAACTGCTCGACGTGGACGCTACGGAACTGACGAGTAACCCGCTGAGCATCCCGCACACTGACGGAACCTGGACCGTTCCCTTCACCACCATGCTGGTCGTTGCGAAGCGCGCCGCCCAGGTGCTCGCCGACGAGGTGTTGGACGAGGTTTCCCGCGACGAAGCCAGAGCACGCTACGAAGCGGTCCACGGCAGCTACTACGGAAGCCGTCGAGGCGAGGGGCAGTACTTCAGCCCTGAGGTGTGCGTCGAAGCGGACCAGCGATACGTCCCAGCGCGGGCGCTGGTGCGGGAGTGGTGTGGTCAGGGTGGAACCGAACGCCACGCCGAGTTGGAGGCCCTGCGCGAAGAGGTGTTCCGGCTCGGCAAGCTGGTGGAGCAGGCCGTCACGGCGCTGCGGCGCTGGGACAAGCCAGCCGCCGAGAAGCTGGAGAAGGAACTCGGCGTTCCGATCGAGGCACTGCGGCGAAGCAAGCGCGAAGAGGATCAGTAGCTGCTGTCCGGGCCGTATGGGCTCCACCGATCGAGGTACGGCCGCAGCTCGTAAGCACTTGGTTCGCGGAGCTTGGGTGCTTGCACGCCGCGGATCACCGGGTCGATCCGGTCGGCGTAGTTCCGCATCCACCGCAGCCACTCGACAACATCACTGTCGGGGGACTCAGGTAGCACCGCTTCGGCAGCCTGGCAGTAGGCCCGCACCTTGGTGGCGGTCTCCCATGCCTGCAGCTGCTCGTTCAATGCCGCGATGCGGGCGTCCTCGACGAAGCGGAACCGGGCTTCGGTCATCGCTTCTTCCCACTGCAGTCGGCGAGCCGCCTTCTCCCGCTGCTCGGCGATGCGCCGCTCTTCATCAAACCGGACGCGGCCTTCCAGCTCCTTGATGACGTCGCCGAGCTTGTCCTCCAGCGACCAGCGTGTGCGGTCGGCCCACCGGCGCCGTCGACCGTTGTAATCCCAGCTGTGCGGTAGCTCCAGCACCAGGCGGCCACTCGGCACGTGCCGCTGCCTGATGGGGACACGTTGCCAGGAGTAGGTCGGCTTCTGCTCAAGTTCGTCAAGATGCGGAGCCTCCACCAAGTCCGACTCCTCACTCACCTCCAGGACGAAGCGGGACGTCCCTGATGTGAAGGTGAGCCCTGGCTGGTCGGCCTCAACCGCCACGGTGTGGCCGCGGCGTTCCCATTCGGTGGCGAGGATGTGCAGCAGCCGGAGCGCTCGGTCGCGGCTGTCCTTTGACACCCGCAGCCGGGCTGGATCACGGCTCAGCTTGGCGACCGCAGGGTGCGGCGGGTTAGCTTCGGGTGCAGTGAGCTGTTGGCGCGGTTCCCAGTACTTGGCGTCGGGGTGCGCTCCCTGCACCAGTTCGATCGCTAGGTCGCCTTCGTCCCTGCCGTGATGGCGGAGGTGCATGCCAGTCGGCACCAGGTCCTGGCGCTTCACGGCGGTGATGGCCCGGTGCCAGGCCGCCCGTGTCTGGTCGTCTGGGTCGTCTATGCGAGCGAGGCCGCCGTTCTCTTCGAGCAGCTTGAGTAGCGTCTCGGCGGTGATCTGCGGAGCCGCCGACCGCTTCTTCTCTGATGCGGGCCACGACGCACGGCGCTTCGAGGTGGCTGTCGTTTCACCTGGTACGTCCGGTCGCTCCGGGTGGTAGCCATGCTCAAGGTAGAACCGACCGGCCTCGGTGATCTCGGCTCGCCACCGGCCGTCGATGCGCGGCGTGACGACCAAGCCGCGGTTGCGGAGGGCGTACACCGTCGTGGCCAAGGCGGAGTCGCGAGCTGTCACCTGATCAGCCGGATCACCGACGCGTTGGAGCACGGCGAGCTGGTGATCGGTGAGCTGGGCCCAGCGCTTCACGAGGCATCACCAGTATGGCAGCCGGAAGGCAATCCTAGTGCCGCCGATTCAGTCGGTCATCGATGCAACACCGCTTACGATCGAGTGCAAGCGCAAGACTTAATGGCGATTGAGCGAAGTGTGCGACTTGAGCGATGAGTCGACGGCTACTCCAGAGGAAGTTCAGGTTGAGCCGAGTAATCGTCCGAGAACTTGTCCAGCAGCTCGCGCAAGGCGTTCGCACCCAGAGGGCGTAGCAACGGAACTGACCCGAGTATGAGTTCAGGCAAGCGAAGTTGAGTGCGCGTCCTCCCTGAACTTGTGAACGTTGTGAAGTCGCAGGAGAGATGCTTGCCGTCGCCTACAACGACTTCCACACGTTGAACGAGTGGCGTGCCGCCAAGCTTCTCGGCGAACGCTGCTAGATTTTCGTCGTCGAGTACAGAAGCAGTATCCGAGTAGTACTTAACGGTCTGGTGTCCATTCGACAGCGTGGCCTCATCCACCCGAATATCCAGCGATGAAGCACGATGAGAGACGTCAACTATGCTGGCGCCATCGGACTTGTCTTCAGCAATCCGATCTAGCTCGTCAACCTTATCGGTAAGGTAGGCAGCATAGCGATCGACCTTCAAGGCGACGAATCCAGCGTCAATGAACCAGTATGTCCCGTTCTTCTCACCCGAAGCGAGACGATCCTGTTCGGCCTTCACTCGACATGACCTTGCCCAGAGCACATCCATGTTCAGGCCCATGAGATGCTCAAGGTTCTTCGTCCCCGACGGGAGGTCAAGTTGCGCCAAGCTCTTCATCGAGACATGGCGCCCCAAGCGCCGCCAGAAGTCCCGATCATCGATCGCGTCATACTCCAAGATGAATTGGAGAGCGTCAGGCGACAACTCCTCAGAGAGTTGCTTTCGGCCGGGGAACTGATCGAGGCGGCCTCCCGAGCCGACCCAAACGGCCTGCAATAGACCTTGGATACGACTGGACTGCTGACCATCCAGGTACCGCTCGAGTACCTGCGTTGCTAGGCGTGTTGGCCCTTCAAGCGTGCGAAGTGCACCGTCGAGTCCATTTGTCAAGGTTGCGGTAGTGCGAGCAGCAACCGGTTGATCTATAAGCCCTCGTCCGCCCTGGGTTAGCGCACCATTGACCAGCTTAAGGAAATCAGATGATTGATGCGTTCGAAGCCAGTCGATACCAGATGGGTCAGCGACTAGCGCATTGACCGCCGCAGACCGGTCATCGAGCTGGTTTATGAGCGCTTCATCTTCACCGCGATAAGTTTGGTCGAGATCGAGGATAATCGGATGAGTGTCGCCGACCATTGCGAGATCATCGATCAGGTACTCGATGTTCGGGGTGACGCGAAGATAGACGTTACGTTCATGGCGAGCAGGATCACGCGGCCAAGTCACAACAAGATCAGGCGCGAAGCTGTGGTTGAAGTACTCCGTCTTCTTAATCCGAATGCGCTCGTCAAGGCCAACCAACTGATCGATAACCGCCGACTTTACGCTATCGACACTATCTGAAGGACGGTCAATGTTCAGCGCCTGTTGGATTCGCCGAGTAAACTCTGTTGCGCTCACCGATCCTCCTTCATTGTGTCGTACTTGCGAATGACGCCTAGGTGCTCCTTTGTGAGCGTCAATTCTTCCAGCGCATCGGATAGAAACAAGAAGCCGAGTCGCTCGGCGACGGCTTTGCAGTCCTGGTCGGAGAGCGCCTGGCGCGCCTCGCTCTCGGAGGCGGTCGAGAACACCCTACTTCGATGCAGCATCACGCTATCTTGAACGAATTCGGGCGTGCGCAGCTCGCTCCACGAGTTCACGAGGAACGGGGACCATGTGATCCAGAAAAACTTGTCGCATCGCTCCGGGCGCAACTGGAGGGCTCGGTAGCACTGCGCTAGAAACTTCCGGTAATGAGTTCCCTGATCATTAGCATTGGTATAGGCTTTCGACTCTGCGAAGAACTCCAAACCTTGGAGTTCGCCGCCGAGAAGGGTCCCGCCCAAGTCGAAGGAGTACGTGCCACCGTCTGCCCACTCGAAGGTCAACTTCGGGATGGCGATGGGGTCTGGGTTGACCCAGGGAACCGTCGCGCGCGTGGTCGACTCTAGGAAGAGCTTGGCCCGACGCGCACCGTCGGCACCCTTCGCTTGAGTCTCCTCGCCTGACACAGCGAAGACGATACCGGCAGCTGCGCCTACAGCAGCGTCTCGCCACACCACCGGCCCCAACACGAACACTGCTCAACTATGCGCCTCGTGCAGCCGCGCCACCGCGCGATTGCGAGCCACTTCACGCCGCACCTCCGCTGCCTGAATCTGTCGGCTGGGCCTACGGGACCGGGTCGAACTCCTCCTCGAGCACCCACACGAACGCCACCCCGGCCCGCGGCAGCATCCACCCATCAAAGCTGATGTTCACCGTCTTCGGCTCGTCGCTGCGCCGGGAGTGTTCGACACGAGAGATCTGGCTGCTGGCGAAGAAATCGAGCGTGTTCATCCGTCGGATGCCCGCCTGGCCGTAGTCGAGCTGGACGTGGAAGCCCTTGGTTGGCCTCGGCAAGTCGAGGTACAGCAGGTGGCCGTGGCGGAGGACGAGTGCACGGTAGGTGTAGGCCACCGTGATCTCCTCGCTGCTGTGGGCCTCCCTGCCCAGGTCGACGGTGTAGAGCTGGGCGCCGGTGCGCTCAGTCCGACGCACCTTCCGTGGCTTGCCGTTGACCGTGACGCTGGTGAGCTCGAAGACGTCCGGGTCGGCGGCATCCAGGCCGCTCGACGGGTCGAAGTGCCACACGGAAGTGACGGCTTGGTCGCGCAGCAGCTCGCGGTACTCGGCGGGGTCGGAGACGCAGGAGAAGCGCATCGTGCTGGTGGCTGGCCGCGCCTTGTACTCCCAGCGAATGGTCGCAACGAACATCGAGTCGTTGGCGGTCGCCGGTCGTCCGGTCCACGGGTGGAGGGCGATCGTGGCATCGACGTCGCGCCACCGCTCAGGCGCGTGGATGACTTGATCACGCAGGTCGGCGTAGAGGTCGTGCGCCAGCGCCTTGTCCTTGAGCCGCAAGGCAATAGCGTTGGTGGCCACCTTGTCGAGGTGATCGTCGGAGGCGACGTCCTTCAAGGTGTTGGGGTCGAAGGCCAAGGCGTCGAGCACTGCGTCGCGAATGGCGGGCGCCTCGGCTCGCACGGCTTCACGGAGCCCTTCCTTCGTGTGCTGGTCGCCGAGCTCGCGGTCCAACAGCTCGAAGAAGAAGCCAACGACGCCGATACCGAACAGTCCGGAGCCGAGTTCGGTCAACGGGATGGGGATCGGCAGCGCCGCAAGAAGATCAGCCACCGGCGGCCACTTGGCGAAGATGAGGGTCACGAGGCCACCAGCAGCAAGGAGCACAGCGACAAGCTGGGCTTTGGTCCTATAGAGCTGGCGGAACGACGTAGCCATGCAGCTTCATTGTACCAAGTTTTGTCGTAGTGTTGAATACGTAGACGACGGCCCTGGGTGCTACAGACACCCAGGGCCGTCGCTTCGTAGTCATGGGTAGCTGACTCAGATGCCGCCGCCACCACCGCTGAGCGCGATGCGCATGACTCACCCCCTCGAAGATCGCTGGCTGACCGCTGTTGATCTCTCGCGGCCGAGACACGACCACGATATCCGATTTTGGGATATTGACAAGCTGCGCAGTGCCCTATGCCAGTGGACAAGGGCATCACGGCCGAGGAGTACCGCCGCTTCCGGGCGCTCCTCCGGCAGTTGCGCTTGGAGGCAGAGCTGACGCAGGTCGAGGTGGCGGAGCGCCTGGACGAGCCGCAGTCGTTCGTGAGCAAGTACGAGTCAGGCGAGCGGCGGCTGGACGTGATCGAGTTGCGCCAGGTGGCAGAGGCGCTGGGGACGACGCTGGCCGCGGTGGTGGAGCAGCTTGAGGAGCAGCTGGGCAGCGGATCGACGACTTGACCGAGAGCGTCCCTGTACCACGATAGACGTCTACCTAGCGGCCAGGCTTTGTATCACTAATCCGCGGCGGCTCCGACCTTCGCCATTCGAGCGCCTTCACAAAAGTCCATGGCTGCTCTGCTGAATCCTCCTCTTCACCCCTCCTCTCGACCGAAATGACAGATATTGTCAACTTCATTCGGTCGGCATCGGCATGCAGTGGCATCTTCAGCCGAACATGCCACTCCTGGCTCGGGTGAATCTGCTCGCGCGTGGCAGTTTTATACAAGGGCTCTGACTTGAACGGTCTTCCCTCTGATTGCAGCCAGTAGATCCCGTTCGCAGTCAGGTTGGCATTGCACTCATTGGGTCCGGCGTCGTAGCGAAGGCGAACAAGGCAGTAGCCTCGCTTTGGGAGGTCCAAACTGGCCACCCACTTCGGCGCACGCTCCTCGTGATGCTGTGCTTCAATAATGGCAGCCATGCGACTGTCAGCGTCTGCCGATCTTTCTGCCGCTCGTGCCGACGTCGCTGCCGACCCAGCCGAATCGCGCGCTATCGCAAGTGCATCGCGGGCGATCTGCGCCGACACTTCCGCTGCTCGCGCCGATCGGCGCGCGAACCAGATGCCGACAATAGCGACTGCCACGGCACCGAATGCGATCCAATCGCTAGCGTCCATGGAACCAAGCACCGCATTGTAGGTTCGCACAAACAGCGGACCGAAGATGAGGATCGTTTCCGATACGCCGATGGTCATGAAGGCAACACGGCGTACGACCCGCACGTGCGGAGGAACCGATTCAACCTCGCGCTTCATCGAGAACGCGCCATACGCCGGAATCCTTCGGCGTAGTCCTCCGCCGCCGCAGTGGCTCTTTCAGGCCGTCCGCCAAATAGACCTGCCGTCAACGGCGCCCAAGACGCTCCTTGCGTCTCGATCTCAGCGGTAATATCCGCGAGGGCCCCGCCCCCATACCGTGCGCGCCATGTCGATCGGCCGAACCAGTATGAACGCTTCGCCCACGACCGCTCAGGATCAGATCCGATCCGACCATTCCAGATGTCTTGCGAGAGCAAGCCGAGCAACACTTCGGTCCTGTCGAACGCCTCGTCGTACACTGAATCATCCGCGTACTGGTCCATAAAGTGCGGCCGGAGGATGACATGTAGCCACTCCGCTACTGGTGTCAAGGTCCGAGTCGCTTGGTTACTGGTGAACATGTTGTAGACGGCGCGCGGGTCTTCACCGGTCTGGGCAGCTCGCGCAACAACGTTTGGAAGCAGGTCTTGCCACTCATCGAAGACGGTCCAAACGTGCTCGACTTGCATGAGAGGGTCACGCCCCCCTCCATGTTCACTTGGCAAGGTGATTTCCAGCAGGAGCCTCTTCAGATTGCCCCATTGCCCATCTCCCATAGCGGCCAAGGCTGCAGTAAACGTTGCGGTAAAGGCTGGAACGTGCCGCAGCTGCAGCAGTGCGACGTTGCCACCCATCGACTTGGTGGCCTCGCCTGCGATCGTCCTCAGTGCCGTCACCCACGGTGCAAGTGACTGCCCTTCGCCCCAGCGAGCAGCGACTTGCAGAGAGGCACAGAAAGGTTCGGCAAGCTTCCAGTAGTCCGCGGTAACCTCAGCGCAGCGTACTACATGCTCACCGTTCGTTCCGCCCAGCCGGTCGGTCGGAAACCGCTCTCCATCTCGCATTGCCGTCGAGATTCGTTGCGCTTCGTCGGTGATGAGGTCGTTCAACTCGATGCGCTTGGCCGGATTAAGAATCATGTCCTTAGTCAGCTGGCGAAGCTTGGCCAGCCGGTCGGCGTCATCGGCTTCCTCGATCGAGGCCCGCACTGTCGCCGGGTCAAGGCTGGTGGTCCCCATGGCCTTGCTGATCATGTTCGTCAGGCTGACCAAGTTGGGGATGTACTTCTTGCCGAAGAGATCGGCATAGTGGAGGTCACTGAGGGTTCGGCCTGCGCCGAGGTCCCACGCGGGGACCTCCACGTCATCGAAGCGGACAGGGATCAGCCACGTCGCTCCGGGTGGGTACAGGCGGAACTCTTCCGCCGCCAGGGTGAGTTCCTCGTTCATGTACGACTTGGGCTTCGCCTTGGTCTGCTCAGAAAAGCAGGCTAGGAAGACGAGAGAGCCGGAACGGATGGCGTCGCGGATCTTCTGCTTCCACTGGTCGCCCGGAGCAAGCGCCGTCTTGTCTCGCCAGTAGGGAATGTTGGCCGCCTCCAGCGCCTCGCACAGCTGGTCGACCTTCTCAGTGTCTTCCCGCACGTAGGACACGAAGACGTGCTTGGCCTCGTCGCTCGGCATGACGGGCAGCGTACTGCGGGGGTCCGACAGGCTCGACGCCGCTCAAACAAACGTGAGACGTTGTCACACGCTTGATCGCTTCACTCCATCAGGCGAGCGTGGTCGCCAGCGCGACAACCAGTCGGCGGAGTGCTGGCCGAGTTATAGGAAGCTCTGAATCTCCTCCGCCTCGAACAAGAACCGCTGCGACTGCACTAGACGGTTGTAGACAGCCACAGGTGCCTCGGCCTCCCGAAGCAGGCACAGGACGAAGAGCCAGTAGGCAGCCTGCCCGACGTAGTGCATCTCGGCCGCCTTGACACCGGGGTAGCGCGCCAGGTGGTGTGCGATGTCGTCGCGGTAGTCCTTTGCCTTCGTGCACCAGACGGTGACGTTGTCAGCGCCGACCAACTGCTCGAACGGTGCGCCAGCGTGGCCGGCAAGTCGCTTGAGTCGGGTCAGCAACTTGGTCTGGCTACCACCGAAGCGCTGCCGGTCGAAGCCTTCGAGCGTGGCCATCCTGCTGATCACGATGTCCTGCACGATGGTGTCCTTGGCGTACCGGGTCATCATCATGCGGCTGAGGAGCTCGCGGTACTTCTCCGCAACGACCATCCAGCGCCCCACACCCTCGATGCCGCCAAGCTCCGCGAAGGTGAAGAGGAAGTCATCCCTGCGCCGAGGAACCCGCTCCTCCTCCGGCTTCACCCGCCACTGGCTGTAGAGCCGAGCAGGGCGCTCCACCATGCCGCCATTGGCAGTCGGCCGGTTCCACGCCTCCTGGTGCAGGAGGATGCCACCGAACGCTGCAGACCGTTGGGTGGCGATGCTGACAAGGTCCTGGAGGTCGCTGGCGTAGTCGATAACGTCAGACAGCAGGCGCCGCCTCCCACAGTTGAAGCGGGCGAAGACGTTCTGGCTCATGTGCATGGCAGTGATGTCCCCGACCGGTGGCCGGACGACGTGGCGCAACTCCAGCTTCCCGAAGGACAGCTCGACGGTTTGTGGCTCATGGAGCACCCCAACGATGCGCCGCTCGATCACCTTGCCGCCGTGCTCGTTCTCGGTGGTCCACTGGTTCGTGATGCCGGAGATCTTCGTCCACGTGAGGAGATAGTCGATCTCGACATCTACCATCTCGGCCTCGATGGCCTGGTCCTTATCGAACCAGGCGTCTTTGACTACTTGCCCGACAGAGAAGCCCTGACGTCCGCCGCGGCCCCACGTCTGCCTCTCGTCTACACGCAGGCAGCCGTCGAGCGTGTATCTGTTCTTGTCGTCCTCGCCGAGGATGCGGCTGTAGTCCCTGGTGCGTGCCTTCTCGAAGAACAGGTTCTCCTCCGTGAAGCTGCCGATGAGCTTGAGCGAGCCGCCTTCCGCGCTGCTGAAGGTCAGGATGCCCGGCACCTTCTTGTCCTCGGCGCCGGGCAACCAGAATTCGCCGTGTACCTCCAGGTCGGGCTCGGCGGCGGAGGTCATCAGCGGTGCGCCGCCTCGAACGCCTCGATGACGCTCGCGGGGATGCGCCCGCGGTCGGCCAGCTCGTGCCCGTTGCTGCGGGCCCACTCACGGATGGCCTTGGTCTGCTCCTTGTTGCGGGCATCAGACGCAGGTCGACGGACATTAGGAGCGCCTGCAGCGCCGCGCTTGGCTCGACCACCGGTCTTGCGCGCCGCAGTGACGAAGTCGGCCAGGGCGTCGCGAAGCTTGTCGGCGTTACCTGGCTTGAGGTCGATCTCGTAGGTGACACCGTCGAGGCCGAAGGTGACGGTCTGGCCATCCTCAGCTGGCGTGCCGTCGAGGTCGTCAATGAGCTGGACGAGAACTTTCTGTGCCACGAAGAGCCTCACTAGTGATCAGCGCAGTTGTCCGGACTAGCAGCCTAACGCTATCAAGCAAGGATTGCCGGTACACGGGCAATTTTGAGATGCGAGCTTCTGCGCTCACAAGACGCCTACCAGCCCCACGGGTACTGCTCACTGTGCCGGTCGAACGCCTCGTTGAGGTCATGGTCTGTGGCGGCTGCATCCACATGTACCGACGATAGGTCCGCGATCCCAGCAACATCGAGCACCGAGAAGACGGCATGCGTGATCGTGGCGTACTGCTCGTTCGGCAGGTCCGCCGGGAGGGTCACCCGAAGCTCACGAGGGTTCACGGTTCGAGTGTCTTGGTAGACCCATGGTCCAGCAATCGCCCGATCGAGCAAAACGAATATTTGCGCGCATTTATTCGTCGTGACGTCTGGGACCTCCGCCCATCACGGCAGACGTGCGCCCTCAACACCTTCCAGCAGCACGTCTGGATCGGGGATGCGGTACGTCGGCAGCTTCGTCGCGAGCCACGCCTGGTCGAACGCCACGCCAGTCCGCTCCCCGGCCGCGGCCAGCGAGGTCGCCCGCAACTTCCCGATCGCGAAGGGCACCTCAGCAGCCCAAGCTGGCACTAGGTCACCCAGATCATCGGCATCGACGCGCATGGGGTCGAAGGAGGCGGTCACTGTGCCGTCCTCGGCCTCGGTGACGCGGAACAGGCCGTTGACGTTCCAGTGCACCGAGAAGAAGGTGGCGCCGCCTGCCGAAGCGCGGCGAGCGATCTCTGGGACGGTGCCGCTCCAGCCGTTGTTCTCCAGGGCGATGACGCTCGTCTCGTGCTCGAAAACCTGCACGTAGAAGCAGCCGCGGTCATCGAGGGCGGCGTCCTCGGCCTCGATGGTGGTCATGAGCTGGCTCTTGGCTGGGTCGCCGCCATAGACGCGAACGACTTCCTGCACCGTGGAGCGCTGGATGACGGCGAAGGTCATCACCACGTCCTGATGCTCGATCCAGTCGTAGGAGTCGATCAACTGGTGCATGACTGGTCCTCGGCGGTGTCGCTTCCGGCGTAGGCGCTGGTAGCGATCTTCTCTGGGTTGGTGATGACGACGATGAAGGCATCACCCTGCTGGATGTTGGCACGACGGTACTCCTGGCGCAGCGTGCCACCCTGGCAGTTCTGCTCCCGGAGGGGGACTTCCTCGGTGCGGACGTTGGCCCACTGGCCGCCCTCGACGGTGGAGGCGAAGGCGTACTCGTCGCAACTGCCGTCGGAGAAGGTCTTGGTGAACACACCCGAGCCGCAGACGGTGTTGCGCTTCGTTTGGTCGGTGCCGGGGGCGTCCTTGTGCAAGATGGCTGGCTTGTCCTCCGCCCACGCGAGCTGGATGTTGCGCGTGATGTAGGGCATCTTCTCGGCGCTGAGCTGGACGACCTTGAGGTCGTCGCACTGCCTGTCCTTCAGGAGCTGATCCGCAGTGCACTTGTCGGTACGCGGCTTGACGGCGGGGGCAACGACGTAGCTGGTTTCCGTCGCGCCGCCGAGTTCCGGCAGTGCGTCCTGCACGGTGTCGAGCAGCGTAGGACCAAACAGGATGACGACGGCGCAGACGACGATGATAGGTAAGAGGCCGGTGAAGCGGGTCTTGGCCACGATGAGGGCTCCCGTGTGGATGTCGCAGGGCCTTGCCAGCTTGCCGCCACACGGAGACTCCCGCAGCAAGGAGCCACCCCAGTTCACCCATATGTCCGTTATCTGTCGGCTGCCGCCGCAGCACCGAATGCTCTCAGCTCGTTAGGGCAACTGACTGCCTTCTCATAGCTGAATCGCATACCGCACAAAACTTACAGGGGAATTGGCGATTAGAAGATGAGTGGCCCTGTATAGGTCATCACGAGGCTGATGCGAGTGCCGCCTCAATCTCGGCAAGAGTATTGAGGCCAAGCTCAATGCGCTCACTATCGGTACACTTACCGTCGACGGGATGAAGATGCAACATGCCCGAATTTTGATCGCGAGCAAATTGAGTTCCGTAGTACTGTGGCCGCTTCGACAAGATGCGACCTCTATCGAATATTGCGGCGCTCAACCAGCGTGCTTTCGGATGCGCCTTCTTGATAGCTACTTCAACAAAAAGATTCGCCATATGCATGTCTCGGAGAGACGTTCCATGATGCATTACCATGGCCAATTCAAAGGCGGCACGCGAAGGTAGGACACGCCTTCGGCGCACGAGCATCCGTGCAAAGACTCTCCGCTCGACATCACCTCGGAAGCCAGCGCTGCTGCTCTGACCGACTACAAGGCGTTGATGCTGATCGTTACGGTACATGCGGTGAGATACTCGTACCAGTAAAGGTTTTCTTTTTGGCATACCACCCTTCAGTCTAACATGCTAGGTGACGAAAGTGGCAATAGTCCTTAACGCTGCACAAGGAGCGTAAGATGCCTTGCGAAATTTTCGGCAATACCCAAGCCGGGTATCGCTTCTTCCAGCCAGAGCCATGCGCCATGCGGATTGGACTCCAGAAATACGAACTTCCCGCTTTCGTCGACAATAAAGTCGCTGGCCGCGTACTCAAGACCCAAGTCGGCCATGAAACGGGACAGGGCGGTACCTACATCAGACGGCAGGTGCCAGGTCCGGTAAGTACACTCGCTCGTAACAGGTCGCCAGTCGGGAACATCTCGGGAGCCGATCGGTTTGTCAATCCTCACCGCGAAGTGTCGATTGCCAATCGATGTCACTCGTAACTCGAAACGACCCTTCACGTAGGGCTGAAATTGGCAAGGTGTGGTCGCGACGTCCGTCAGATCCTTGCGGTCCTGTTCGGTCAGCAGCCTTGTGAAAGCAAACGATCTATTAGATGAAGAGTCTTGCTTCGTTATCATAGGGCTGTGCAAGCTCTTGACTACGGCATAAGGTTCCTCATTCAACCAAGCTTCAGAGACGACTGGATCGTTTGATACGAAGGTCTTCGGAACATGCAGTCCGGCAACTTGCGCCATAGCATACTGGCGCGGCTTGTTAGCGGCCTGACGTGTCGACCAGTACTCATTTATCCAGGCATTAGGGCGAATCAGGTTGAGCATTCCTTCGAGCGCCTGTTCAGCCTCTCCGAGGCAAAACTGGCGATACCTATCTGGCAGCCCTTCGGGCAAACCTGGTGCTCCAAGGCGACGAAACCATACGACCTGCGGCCGCGAGATGTCGAGCACCTCGCGGCCTTCAGTCAGCAGGACTTGGCAATCTACTGCCAGCGGCGACAACGAGAGTCGACTCTCGCGAGGAAACCGATCGACATCAAACCGAACGACTGACAGGCTGCGCGGCAACTTACCTAGCACCGCATCGATATGAGGGTCGATTGATGTTCCGATCACGAGAATGTCGACGTCGCGCTGCATCAGGTATCGTTGTCCTCCGTGCTGGGGTTGTTGGTGCTTGTGTCCGGGTTGCGCATGTCCGTACTGCCAACGGGTACGGAGCTTTGAACGGCCCAACGAGCAAGCAAAGGCCGCGGCTCCGCGTTCTCGTCGGGCAACATCGATGCGGTCATGATCACCTCCTTAGAGCTGGTAGGGCTTGCATGGCCACTATCAAATCGGACGAACTGGCATCGGCGTTACGTGCACCCGCGAAGAAGATCGACAATCAGACGTATGCGGTTTGATCTAGCCAACCTACTCACCGAGTGCAGCGCGTATACGTCACAAATTCACCCCTGCCTGGTTCACTTCCAGCTCGACGGTACAAACGGCGCTGGTAGTTTGGCGATCTCCAAACGACGATGGACGCATGACCGTCCCCAGCTCCCGTGTCGTCCTTGGGCACCAGCTCCGCTTGGTCCGTGAAGCGGCAGGAGTCAGACTGGCCGACATGGCCAAGCAGCTCGGCAAGAGCGTTGGCCACCTCAGCAACGTCGAGGCCGGTCGGGACAGCGCGAGTTGGGACATCGTCGCCCTCTACGAGGAGCGCTTCCGCGCCGACGGCCAGCTCTGGACGGCGTATGTCGAGGCCCAAACCAGCCCGCGACCACCACAACGGGGGGCAGGCGCGGCTCCGAGCTATCCGATTCCAGGCGACGAGTCCACGTTCATCGCCGACGTCACGATCCCAGATGGCACAGTGATGCCCCCGAAGTTCATCTTCGAGAAGGTCTGGCGGATCAAGAACACAGGATCGGTGCCATGGGTCGGCCGACGCCTCGCAAGGGACGGTGCGGCTGGCGGCTACGGCGTACCGCACTCACCAGCCTACGTCACGATCCCGGACACCATGCCAGGCGAGGAAGTGGACATCAGCGTGCCGGTGCGCTCGCAGCCGCTCGAGGGCACCTCGCAGGCACGATGGAAGATGGTGGACGGACATGGCTGGAAGTTCTTCCCGAGCCAGTACCCGTTCGGACTATTCATGACCATCGTCGTCCGAGAAGGAGCACCGCCGCCCCGTCTGCGGAGACTCGCCTGAGCAGCCACAACCACATCACGCTCCAAGCCGCCGCCGCGCCCCCAGCACCGGAATCGCCGCCACCTTCTCCGCTGGCAAGTCCTCCCACAGCAAGCCCGTGGGCCGCCGCGGGTTGCCGCACCGGATGACCTCCTCCGGCGTCACGATGATGTCCACGCTGAAGTCATGTGCCGTCTCGGGCAGCTCGTCGTCCACGACCTGGAGCTGGTGCACCGTCGTCACGATCGTCGTCTTCTCGGAGATGAGCCCGGCTTCCTGCAGCAGCGCCACCTCGATGTCGGAGTAGCCCGCGCCCTTGCCGAGCCGCACGCCGTGCCGGTTCACGGCCACGCTGCCGCACACAATCAGGTCTACGGGCTGCATGGCGTCAACATCAACCTGGCGGCCGAGCTTCACCGCGGTGTGCCGCACCGACACCTCCTCGGGTGTCACGGTCAGCTCTGCCGGGTCGAGCAGGATGAACGGCTTCGGCTCCGCGAGCTTCGGCACGGCCATGTAGAGCAGCTTGCCGTCGTGGAGCGCCTGGGCCCGGACCGGCTCCTGTGGCGTGTCGGGAACGGCCTTCACCACACTCGCTGCACGCCACTCGGGCAGTTCAGCCAGCCGGGCGGCGGCGTCATCGGCTCCGAAGAACGCCGGGATGCGGCCGTGGACACCTGGCGGCACGGCATGCTCGCGTTCGAGCAGCGACCACACCTTCTCGCGTGCGGCTTGCTTCGCCTGGTCGACGTCCGCCACCTGGTGCTCCCTAGGGTTCAGCGCGTAGCCATCAGGGTCATGACCCGGTCGTAGACATCTTGCACGCTGGGTTCACGACGCCACGGCTGCATTTCGCGGCAGGCGTCGAACAAGATGTTGAGCCCGCCACCGCCCCAGGTCGCCTCGATGACGTCCATCGCGCCGTGCAACGTGCCCGCGGCTTCATCGAGCTTGGCTTGGCGGATGTAGGCCAAGCTGAGGTTGCCAAGCACGATGGCCTGCGACTTCGAGCGGTCACGGAGCTGGGCTGCAGTGGCGTGGAGGATGGGTTCAGCCTGCTTGGCCCGTCCCAGGAACAGATAACAGGAACCAGCCAACCGGCCGTGCTGGGTGGGCGAGAACAGTTCGATCGCCGCGTCGTCCTCGTCGATCTGCTCGAAGCAAGTCTCGGCGTCACCAAGGGCCTGTTCGCACTCGGCCAGCTCGCCTCGCATGGCGTGGGCTTCAGCCGCATGGAGCACGGCGAGGCCGCTGAGGACGTGGCTTGTGTCCGCGGTCGTCTCGGCTGCCTGGCGCGTGAGGGCGAGCCCCGTGTCGGGGTCGGTCTCCCCGTAGAGGGCGACGTAGCTCTTTCGCAGCAGGGCCAGCCCTTCGGCCGCAGTGTCGTGCACCTTCCGAGCAGCAGTGACCGCTTGGTCGAAGTACCGGTGTGCGGTGGCGTGGTCACGGCGCTGGGAGGCGTCCCACACCAGCTGGCCCATCAAGATGGCGCTCTCGGCCTCCACCGCGCTGAGCTCGCGGCGAATCCGCTGCGTCTTGGCGTGGCTCGAAAGGAACGTGACCTGCCCGAGCGCTTGGCCGGTCTCGGCCAGCAGCGACGTCGAAGGCGCGCGGTCATAACGCTCATCCAGCTCGTGAACACGTTCCCGCAGTCGCGCCACCGCTGTGAGATCGACACTGCCGGGATGCTGGAGCGTGTAGGCAAGGCGCTCGTCTGGTTCGCCGTCGTCACGCTCGACGTCAACGAGCAGCGCTTCAAGCCCGTCCGGTGAGACATCGAGCAGACGAGCCAGCTTGGGCCGAAGCCACGGCTGTGGCCCGTCCCCGGTGACACCGCGCTCCCAGCGCTGCACGGTCTTGGGGTCGACGCCGAGCGCTTCGGCCAGCGACTCCTGACTGAACCCCAGTGACTTACGGCGCCTCGCCAAGCTTCGCCGTCTGGCTGCCACGTCGGTCTCCCGCCGATCTGCCGTTGTTCGTGCAGGTCATCGGGGTCGATGTCCGGTTTCTGCCCTGATACCGCCCGGAGGACGCCCTGTGTTCGACCCGCTACGTCCGGTTGTCTGAGCGTACGGCCACCAAGACGACCCCGACAACGGCACTTGAGTGCCATCGACTAGCCCCAACGTTCCCCACCGGTCCCATCCCCACCCGCTTGGCCACGATCTTCGGCTCGGTCTCCACCGAGCAGCCGAGATCCCCAGACCGGCAGGGCCGACGACGTTGCGCCCCCGACGCCGTCGTCGGCCCTGCCATCCACCTCCGCTACCGATCACTCAGGCGGCAACCCCATGACCAACCTCGCAGCCGTGATCCCCCTCCAAGGCAAGGACATCCTCGGCGAGAGCGCCGCGTCCACGGCCGACGTTCCGGAACCAGCCACCCTCTACTACCTGACGGTCATCGCATTCCTGCTGCACATCGACGTCGACGGCTCGTGCCCGCGGTGCCGTGAGGTGTGGCCCTGCAACCACCTGCGCCGCGCATACCGGCTGCGGGAGGCGTTCTAGCCATGCTGCCCGCCAAGAAGGAAAAGCCCGCCATCCAAGGAGGGGCACTCAAGGTCGTGTATGGCTACCTGCTGGCCGAGCAGCCGGACGAACTGGAGATCGTGGCCTGGCAGCGGGAGATCCGGCACTTCTGCCGCACGCGCGGTCTTGTGCTGGCCAACGTCTTCGTTGACCGAGGGCCGCTTGGCGACACGGTGCAGCGGCCCGGTCTTGGTGGCCTCCTGAACGTGCTTGCCATGCCGGAGACGTTCGGCTTCGTCGTACCACACGAGGATCATCTGGGGCGCTCGAAGCAGGCGCTCATGGTGCTGGCGCTGCGGATCTCGCAGACGCAGGCGCAGATCGTGGTCATGAGCCAGCACCAGGACGACACGTCGGTGTGGTGGTAGCGCCCATGTTCGAGGACGACCTCACGAGGCAGCTGCTGCGTGAAGCGCGCTTCGCTGCGCTGCCACTGCTCGACGGCGACGGCGTGTTCGCCGGGCTGCATCTTCACCGCGCCACACCGGGCGGTGTGGTCGACGTCATCCAGGTGTGGCCGGGCGAGCGCGAGCTGTACCACGCGGCGCACGCACGGGTGCAGAACACATTCAGCAGCGACGCGCCGTTCGCGCCGCCTGCTGCGTTGGTGCGCGTCAGCGGTCGTCTCGGCGACATCGCGGGGGCGCTGCTGCTGCCGCCCGGACAACGCCTCCCGGTTCCGCCGGAGTAGCGCCGCGTACTAGCGGCCCAAGCCCAAGACCAACCCCTTCAGCCGTGAGGGGGTGGATCAAGCTCGAGATGAGGAAGGAGGTGATCACGCCATGGATGAGTCCGAACTGGGACTGGTGGTGCAGGTCGAGCGCACCCCGATCGTCCAGAACCGCACGGAGCTGCAGGCGTCGGACGGCGCCGTCGGCGACTCGGGTGAGACCCGCGACCCGTAGGCCGTAAGACCGCTCCTCCATGTACACCCACCCAGGAGCAGAAGGGGCTCCGCACAGCACGACGCCGCGGAGCCCCTTCTGTCATGAAGAGATAAGGACACGACGCGATGGATCATCAGTTGGTTCGCGGCATCGAGGAGGCCCTGGGCTGGATGGGGCCGGGGTTACTGGGTCGGGAGTTCGCCCGCGGCGCGCTACCCGACCCGGCGCTCGGCTCGCAGCTGCTGACGCCCGAGAAGTTGCTGGACATCATCATGCGGCGGAGCCTGACGGCGTCGCGGCTGCGCATCCTGCAAGGTGGCCGCGACCTGCACCCGAACGCGTTCATCTCGACGAAGCCCGTCCGGCGCTCCGAGGGCGTCCCGATGGTGGACATGGAGCGGCTGGGGCGGCTCATCCAGGAAGGCGCCACGCTGGTCCTGGATGGCGTCAACACCTACGACCCGACATTGGAGGTCGCCTGCCGGGCCCTCCAGTGGTGGACGCACGAGCTGGTGCAAGTCAACACTTACCTCACCACCGGAGATGCGGCCGGGTTCAACCTGCACTGGGACGACCACGACGTACTCATCGTGCAGGTGGCCGGGCAGAAGTCGTGGGAGGTGCGGGGTCTTAGCCGCCCGGCACCGATGTACCGCGACGCCGAGCCGAACGTCGAGCCGCCGGAGGAGATCGTCTGGAAGGGCACTATGCAGCCGGGCGACGTCATGCACATCCCCAGGGGCTACTGGCACCAGGCGACGCGGGAAGACCGGGGCGACGGCTTCAGCCTGCACCTGACCTTCGGCTTCCCTCAGCGCACCGGCGTGGACTACTTCACCTGGCTGGCTGACCAGTCGCGGCGGAGCGAAGTGTTCCGGCACGACCTCGCCCGGTGGGACTCGGTGCACTTCAGGGGCGAGCAGCAGTTCGCCCTCACGGACGCCGTGGTGAAGCTGGCCGCCACAACGAGCGTGGACGACTTCCTCGTGGCCCGCGAGCGGGAGATGCCGCCGAGCAGGCGCATCGCGACGCACGGCGTGTTCGGCCCGCCCACGGCGGTGGTCTGCGTGACCGAGTTCGCGCCGCACCTTGAGGAGCTGGACGACACGGTGGTCCTGGCCGCAGCCGCCCGGCGGATCGAGTTCGGCAAGACCGCGCTTCCGGCGCTGAAGTTGCTGCTCAGCGGGAGGCCGATGTTCCCGAGCGAGGTGGCGGCCGAGACCGGCGTCGATGCGGCGATGCTCGCCGAGGTCTTGGTCGAGGAGGGCGTCTGCGCCGCACTGACGCCGGAACTGGCCTCGGGCTACCAGGGCGTGCTCACGGACGAAGGTCGCTAAGCAGCCTCTCGGCGTTGTCACCAGCGAGCGGCACAAGTTCATCGGCGTAGCCGGGCGGGTAGCTCAGGATCTCGGCGCAGTGGTAGAGCTGCGCGAGCTTGCCCGTCCGGCTGTGCAGATCGTCATGAAGCGCCTCGAAGACGCACTCAGCCAGCTCGGGCACGGCGAAGGAGGAAGCCCAGAGGTTGGCGGCGTCCCAGCCACGCGGGGCCATGCCCCAGTCCTCCCAGTCGAGGAGGTAGCAATTCGGGGCGGTGAGGTTGGCCCAGGCGAGATCGGCGTGGGCGGCTCGCCACTCGGTGACCGAGGTGTCCACAGCTGGGAACAGCTTGTGGATGGTCGTGGTGACGCGCTCCTGGGTGACGGGGTGGAGATGAGGCGTCGCGGTTCGAGTCGTGGTGTGGGCGGCGAGGGCCTGCATAGAGCTCCCGAACGTCTCCCACCACGACTCGGGCAGGTCGGGGTTCTGCTTTAGGGTGCCTCCGGCCTTGATGGGCTGATCCGTGATGAGCTCGGTTTCGTCGGCGCGCCACATGACACCAAGGTCGTGGTCGATCCAGGACACGCCTTGCAGCCAGGCGGGCATGGCGACGCCCTGGAGCACGGCGGCTTGTTCGAGGCCCCAGCCCTGCCCGTTCATCCGCGCCAAGTCTTTGACTTCGATGCGGACCCAGGTGCCGCGGGTTGTGGCGTAGCCGAGGGAGCGGCGTTTGCGGACTTCGGACGCTAGGTCGAAGTCTACAGCGAGGGTTTGCTGAACACGGGCGACGACTGCTGCGGTGGGGGTTTTGCGGAGGTCGGGGGACACGATAAGAACGTAGCAGAAGTGGAGTGTCTCACCAGCTCGCCTGGACCGATGTGCAACGTCACCTCGATACGTATTGCGGCTCACCGATCGTCAATCGCTGCGTAGTGACGTAGTTGTCACATCAGGAGCGAAGATAGCGTTGCAAATACTCCTGCTCTGAGTGATTGATAGAGCAGGTCAACGCGGTCCTGTAGATCGCGGTGGCAGTAGTCGTATCTCGTCGGTGCCATGCGGCTTCCAGATGACTGTCAAGTCGTCGGCCGCACTAAACCGAGGAGGTGACTCGCTCGATGAGCGAGCAACCAACGACTACCCCCACAGGTACCGGTCAGCTTCGGACGCTCGCCGTCCGGATCACTGAAGATCTGCGTGCGCAACTTGATGTCCTGGCGCAGCTCACCGGTCGCACAGCAACCGAGGAAATCCGGATGGCCTTGGAACACTGGATTGAAAAGACTAAAGCAGATCCTGTGATCCTGCGTAAGGCGGCAGCCGCTAGGGCCGAGATCGAGCGCGATGCGCAAACCCGCCAACGGGCTATCGCTGCGATCTTCGGTGGCGATGAGGCTGCGAAGCCTGACTCTCAGGCTGACGAGGTTGCCGCGGGACGCCCTGCGCAGCGCCGAGGCAAGCCTGCGGGCGAGTAGTACCAGCTTCGAGTTGTCGAAGCCGACCGCGAGGCGGGAGCCCACTTCGAACGTGCTCAGCAATGACCACAGACTCGAGGTGGTGCTCCCGCCGGTTTCACTTCATCCGGCGGAGCGCCAGCTTCATGTGCTGATACTGACACCTACCCAGCCCACCGACGAAGATTACTTCTCTTCGGAAGCAAGTCGCTCCATTGCGTCGTGTGCCGCCCTCAACTCGGCATCACGGGCTTCCTTCTCTTCTTGTTCTTTGCCCTTGTCGCGAGAACCCATCGGGTACCTCTCTGGTCAGGCCGCCGAAGCGGCTGCGAGAGGTGCGCGCACCCAATGGGAACGTTAAGGACCATGAAAACGCCGAGTCCAGAAAAGTAAAACAGTCCGCCAAAGGTGACGGAAAGAACAATGAAAGGAGGTGCAAAGGAACGGCTGGTAACCAGCCATCGTCGGGTTCAGTCAGGGGTTTGCCCGCTCTCTGAGAGAGCGGGCAGGGGTCGACCGATAGTTAGGGCATCTACAACTGGTAGGCACGAGCCTCGCTAGCCGAAGTTGCCTCGCCGAAGTTCATCCTTGATGCCGATGAACGTGTACGGGTCGAAAATCTCGCCGTAATAGGGGTCATCCGGGTCCGTGCGGGCAGGGATACCCCTCGGCAGTGTCAGGTACTGCTCGCCTCGACGGTGAGCATCGAGTACCTTTGCAAAGATAACCGCGACGGCTGCTTGGAAGATGTGAAAGTCGCCGGAGCAGTGCTCTACTGCTTGCCCGCCTTCGGTCAGCCACGTGTAGAGCACTTTCTCGACGGACATGTCAGCGGCAAGCGGCTCCGGGAAGGTATCCCTAACGAAATATTCGAAGAGCACAACTGCGCTGCTGATGTAGCGTGATTCACCCATGTTGACCTCGATCGCTTTCGAGGTCGACCCCAGATTAGTTGTAACAGGACTTTATTGATCAGTCAACGATGTGCTGATCTGAACGGTCGCATAGCGGATGCGCCGATCGGCTCTTGCTAGGCTCGCCCATCCCTTTGGAGGCGGAGATGAACGACGAATGGCAGCGAGACGATCTGGTCGATCAAGTCAACATGATCATGACCGTCACGTCGGGGCCGAGCAAGCCGCCCAGCTACCACTTTCCGCGAGCCCATCTCATCCACGACTCGATCATCAAGGCACTGTCGATCCATCCGGCCAGAACGGATGAGAAACGAGGGGTGGTTGTATCGACCTTCCTCAGGGAGGCTACTGAGGCCCTGAGGGCGAACAGATCCCCCAAGGATCTGAACTCAGCGCGTGAACTTCTAGGGTTCAGTCGGTACGCCGATGTTGAAATCGAATCGATCATCAAGCGGCACAAGGCAACGCTTCCGCCTGCAAGTGACTACACGCACGACTCTAAAGCGGTAAGACTGCACCTTGCAAAACTCGAACAACTTGACGAGCCTGCACGTCTAGCTGCAATCGAGACCGAGAAACCACTCATTATGGACCATCGGTCCGCCCGTGATCATCAAAAAAAGAGATGGGCTCCGCTCGTAGTTGACGCACTCCATGATTTTCTCTACGACGAGAAGTATCGGGATCGCGCACTTGCGGTCGCCCGCAAGCTTGAGTCGATAGTTCCGAACCGCACTAAGCGTTCCATGCGGAAGCTGATTCTCTGGGCGGCCGCTGGGGCAGTAGCAGTAATTTTCACAAGTCTCATCGCCTATATGGCGTCCCGCCCAGATGAGCCTACCTTGGATGAGTCAAGAGCGACAGAGCTTGAGTCTCGCTATGACGGCAAAGACCCTCGCGGCCATAGCGGCGCGGACAGTAAATGTGCTGACCCGCCCCCCAGTCAGGAAGTCTCGGCAAGCAAGCCTCCCGTGGTTGACCCCGAAGGAAAGCAGGTCGGCCATGTTGAACTGCGAGCATCGCCCATCTGTCCTGTTGTTTGGGCGAGAGTTCTTTGGGGCGGTGACGCCAGCGCTACGTATCAGATCCCGGCGGGTTGGACGCTGCATATCGTAAGCCATCGGCCTGAGACGAAAACTCGCGTGGACTTCCCTGAACCGTCGAATCCAAGCCCTGTACCCTACGGGCTAGGAGCCATGCTCGCGACCGCTCGCGGCTGTGTGTATGTCGAGGTTTACTTTTCGAACGGAGACCAGAGCACTGCGTCGGCTAAGACTTCATGCGTCGTTGCACCTACGAGTTAACGAGGCTATTTATCTCGGCGTGTCCAGCCATCCGCGATAGCTGGATAGACCTTGGACGCAAGACCAGCTACAAGCTTCCTGTGCTGAGCGTCGACTACCTCCCAGCCTGGAGCAGACGGCCGCGCGCGGAGGAGCGACTCTGGGGTAGTTCGGTACATCTCGGCGGTTCGGCGGCCATCCGCGTCCGTCATAAGCAAGGCCCAGTCACTGGCGTCGAGCGCAATGAGAGCCGGTAGCGGTGCCTGGCGGTTGCCGAGCGCTGTCGCGACCGCGACTCGGTGCTCGGCCAGGAACTGGTACTCCCACCGAAGGATGTTCAGGAGCGACCCACCACCCACTTCAGGAGGCACTGCGATCGCCCGCTCGTACGCAACCAGGACAGGCTCGCGGTCGCCGACCGTGAACTCGCGCAGGATGCGTGCCGTTAGGCGAGGGACCGCAAGCGACGTCGCCGTCGATGTCAGCAACCCAACGCGCTCGAGGCGGAGTACAGCTGCTCGTAACTGCAACTCCGTGGGAGCGTGACCGAGCTTCCGCACGATCTCGACGACCAGCTCGGTCGGGCGCTCACCAGAGTTAGCCGTCCAGACAACGGTGATCAAGATCGCGTTCGCGAGAGCGTCCTCGTGGACGGCGCCGTAGAGCTCACGCACGATCGACGGCAAGCTCCGCGGTGCGTCGATCACCTCGGCCAGATCTTCCAGCACTTGACTCGCTCCCTGGATGATCTCGCCGAGAAAGGCGTTGGCGTCCACTGCTGGCTGGCCTGAGAGGTAGCGAACGACGTGGTGCATCGACTCAACGTGCCCTCCAAGGACTTTGGCAAGCCTGTGGGCGGTCTCCTCGCCAACATGTGGCAGCTCTTGCCTGAGGTAGGCGGCGGTATCGCTGACCGTCACGTGCCCTAGCTGCCGGAACCGACCTGGCTCGGTCTGCAGCAGCCGCCTCGGAGCGGTGACGACGACCGGGACGTTGCTCCCGTGGGGAAGCAGCGCCGAGACGTCGCCTTCCTTCTGGGCGTCGTCGAGCACCAGAAGGCGAACGGCGCTGAACCGTACCGCCGTGGTCCGGAAGAGTGCCTGACAGCGGTCGTCAGACAGCGAAGTCGTATCGACACCCTCTAGCCGGAGGACCTGCCGTACGTCCTCCTCGAACAGCCCTCGCCTCCCCAGGCGGATGAACCCGAAGGCTCCGGAAGGTGCGATCTCGCTGGCGAACCGCTTGACGAGGCTCGACTTGCCCGCGCCGTCCAGGCCCCAGAGGGTGATGACTCCACCGCCACCGGCAAGGGCTTCTCGGTACGTCGCGTGCAACCACGCCAGCTCGTCAGGCCGCGGGATCACACCAGGAGCACTACCCGTCGGCGCGTCGGCTGACCACAACGTGCTGAGCGTTGCACGGATCGCGGCACTGAGCTGCTCGACGTACACCTCGCTGTGCTTGCGGATCGTGTGCCACGTCAGTCCGTGTCCACTTGCCTGCCCAGCAATCTCTTGCCGAACGCGGGTGCTTGCTTCCTTCGAATCTCTGGTCAGCCCAAAGACCTCTCTGATGACCCGCGTGCTGGTGATCGCCTCGCCAGGGTCTCCACGTCCAGCGGCGGGTTCCTCACCTGGTGAGGCCGTCACAGCCGTGAGCATCGCCCGAATGTGGTCTGGGCGAACGGGCGCCTGATCATCGATGTTGCGGACTTTGCGTGTCGCCCAAGCGAGCGCCGGCGGACAGTAGCGACGGGCAACCAGGCGACCAAACGGTGTTTTGCGCCAGACGTCCAGCTCCGCTTCGAGCGATGCGAGGGGATCGCCTTCTGCTGGCAGCACCGCGTCTGACCTCCCCACGCTCAGAGCGCACAAGCTGCTCACTCCCTGCTCATTCTACGAGCAACGTCAGGCCGAAGGTTGGTCTCAAGCCGGGCGGTACGAGCGGGTCCCGGCCCCGGTTAGACCAACTGGAGGAAGCTCATGTCGACCTACGTCTCCGTGACCCCACGGACGCTCTCTCGGCTCTGCACGGCAAGCCTCGTGACTGGGTTTGTGCTGGCTCTGCTCCTAATGTCGGGCTGCAGCGGTGGTTCCGCCCCGCGGGATGAGCTGGCCAACAGCCAGCAGCTCCTCGCCACCTGCGACCCGGCGTCGCCGCCCGCCTCGCTTGTGGAGATTGACGGCACCGGCTCCAGCGCGTCGGACGCCATCACCGCAGAGCGCATGGCGGCCGTCGAGTCCATCGCCACGCGGACGGCTGTGTGTTCCGGGCGCCTTCGGGTGTTGGTCTTCTCCGCCTCCAGCGCAGCCACGACGGTGCTGTTCGACGGTGAGCTCAAGATGCCTGGTGCCACGGACAACGCCCGTCTGAAGCGGGTGGCCGAGGCGGTCAAGGGCGTCATGGAGAAGGTGCGCGCTGGGTACGGACCGGCTACCGCCGCCTTGCCACAAGGTGGAAGCGACATCACCGCCCAATACCGGCTGGCCGCGGAGTGGACGCAGCAGCTCGGTGGTGCCTACAAGCTCGACTTGTTCATCCTGAGCGATGGCTTCCAGAACGTCGGCGTCGACCTTGGCGCGAAGCCGCTCGGCAAGGACGAAGCAGTGGCGCTCGCCGACCGGGTCGCACTGCCGGAGCTCGCAGGCGCGTCCGTAACGGTGGCTGGCCTTGGCCGGGTCGCCGAGGGCACGCCGCCCTCCTCGGTGGTGGAAGGACTTGTCCATTACTACAACGCCTTGTGCGCCAAGACAGCGGCGAGCAAGTGCCTGTCAGTGTCGGACTTCGCCACCGAAGGCCGGTGAGCCGCGTGATTCGCCAGCAGCGCCGCGGACACACCGACCCACAGCGTTCTGTGGATGCGTGGACACGAGAAGCTGACGCCGTCACGTTGCCGCGTGTCTCCGAGGTAGAGGCACAAGGCCGCCCTGGCACGGTCGGCACCGTATACAGCGAGTACGAGTACGGCGCCCTCGCCGACGAGCAGGAGCTGGTGTGGCCCGCCGAGGGTGAGAGTGCGGCTCGGCCGTACCAGGTCGAGGCTGAAGGCCTGACCTCAGCGGACACCGCCACCGCGTTCGTGCTTGCCGCGAGTGAGAAGGAGGTTCAGGAGGCCCAGGCCGACTACCAGGACGCCGTTCGTGTGCTCACGCCGTACATCAGGCGAGAGCCGGGCTCGAAGATGCGCTACTGGGTCTGCTGGCCGCTCTTGATCTTGGGCGACATGGCGGGTGTCTGGTCGGCGGCCGTCATAAACGGCGACATCCCGTTCATTGCCTTCTGGCAGGCACTGGCATCAGGCGTTGCCGCGGGTTGCGCCGGACTCGTTGGTTCGGAACTCAAGGATCTCCGGATGGCGCAAGCCCGTCAGCGCGACCCGGAGTCGCTTGGCAAGGACGAGCAGCGGTACTGGCGGCTGTTCACCGGCGCGGGCAAGGGCATGGCGTTGGTACGGCTGGTCGGCTTGCTCTCGTTGCTCGTAGTGGCACTGCTCGCGCTGGGCATCGCCACCCTCCGCAGCGGCATCGAAGGCATCGAGGCCGGTGTCACGTTCGGCTTGCTCGCGGCCGCCACGGCGCTCGGGTCGGGACTATTGGGCTACGCCGCTGCTGACGAGGTGGCCGATCTGGTCGGCACGATGGAAAACCGGCTGCGCCGGGCAATCAAGCGGCACCTCAAGCTGGCGTCATCCCCAGCTCCGCGTCAGCGTGCACGCGCCTTGGAGGAAGCGCGATCGATCAAGAGCGAGTACCAGCTGCGTGGTCAAGGAGCTGCCAAGCGTGTCGAGTCCCTGTCCTGGCGAGTGCAGCGGAACAACACACATGTACTGGGCCACGGGTTCCCCGCGGGTGAGCCCAGCGGAGTTATCGGGCGGAAGGCGCGACGGGGTGACCGGTCATGAACCAGCGACCGACGGTACTTCGAAGCACCCTGCTTCCTGCGCAGCTTCTTGGAGAGGTCGGCTTGGGTGACCGGGTCGGCACACCCGACCCGGTCTATCAGCTTGGCGACGCTGGCCAGCCGGCGCCGTACCCGACCCTGCTCATCGCCGTCTCCGACGACTCGGGTTCCGTGACCGGCAGTGGCGGCAATGACCCGGTGGCGGCACGGTACAGGGAGATGGAGCGGGCGTTCGTCAGCGTGACGCGGGCTGGCGTCGCCCGCGAGTTCGGGGCGGTTATCCACTTCGATGTTGGGAGCGACGCCGATGTTGCCCCGGTCCGGCTCATCGGCCGTGGTCTTCGGCGGCTGCGCCGAGGCTTGCGGACGCCACAGAGCGCAGCGGGGTCAAGCGAACTTGGTCCGAGCTTGCGCAGGGCCGCCGCACTGGCGAACGCCTACCAGGACCACGAGACGACGCTCGTCGTGCTATCAGACTTCGAACTACTCGATCCGGACCCCACGGCGACCTTGTCCGATTTGGCGAACTTCCCCGGTCAGGTGCATGCCGTGGTGCTGGGTGCTCAGCCGCGGATCGCCCTGTTCGACGACCGCATCGCGGTGACGACGGTGCGACCGGAAGATCCACCCGGTGCGGTAGCCAGAGTACTGTTCTCGAGCCTCGTCGCTCACCGGCCGGGAAGCCGTGCCTCCCTGTAGTTCATTCCACAACGCAATTCGCTGAGCGATGCACGCTGCCCAAAAACGGGAGAGAACAGCGGCAGGCGGTCGTCGGTTCGCTCGATGCTTCGGGCGACGGTTCGAGCGAACCGACGGTTCCCCCCTTGGCGTGGATGTCACATATCTAGATCCAGTGTCGAACACGCACCCCAGCAGTCGCTCGGTCAAATAGAAAGGAGTCTCATACGTGAACCAAAACAGCAGCAGGCCCCCTAGCCCTTCCGGGCGGTTCCGTACCGTCCTGGCGGACCCGCCGTGGGATATCCAACAGCAAGGCGAACGCGGTGCCGCCCGCCACTACAACCTCATGAGCCTGAAGGACATCAAGGTCATGCCGGTTGGAGACCTGGCGGCACCGGATGCGCACCTCTGGTTGTGGGTCACCAACGCCACGCTCCGCGAGGGCTACGACGTTGCCGAGGCGTGGGGTTTCACCGTGCGCAGCCCACTCACGTGGATCAAGTTCCGGATGGGTCTGGGGAAGTACCTGCGTAACTCCACCGAGCACCTGCTGTTCGCCACGAGGGGCCGCGCGCCGGTGAACTTCCGCAGTCAGCCGACGTGGATCAATGCGCCAGTGCAGGAGCACTCGCGAAAGCCCGAGGAGCAGTACGCCGTCATCGAACGCATCTCGGACGGCCCGTACCTGGAGCTGTTCGCCCGCAGGCGACCACCGTCCAATGCGGACTGGGCGGTGTGGGGCAACGAGATCGAGTCGGACATCTCCATCCCCGGCTACCCCGTACCGAGCTACCGCAGCGAGGTGGACGGCCGTGGGTGACGAGAAGGCACCCCGTCCCGTCGAGCGGCTGTTCCGGGCCAGCCTGCTGGCGCTCGGCTCGGTGATCGCCTTGCACCTCGCGGTCGTCTACTTGAAGCCCATCGTGCCGTGGCTTGTCGGTGGTGCAGTGCTCGCAGTGTTTACCTGGGCCGTCACGGCCTTCATCCGCTGGCGGCGATCGCGCTGGTGACTGCTTCACTCCGCAGGGGCAGAGCGTTGTGGAATTAACAATCATAGTTGACGAGCCGGCAAATATCGGTCATAAGTTGATCCGGAAATTATCTGTTGCGTTTCCGGCAACATTCCGGCTCGTCGTGTAACGAAAGGAGGTCCGTCCAAGATGGTCAAGAAAAAGAACCACCGCCAGTCCCGTCGTCTATGGGGCGTCGATCGTCGCTACACCGTACGCGGTATCCGGCGTGAGCCGGTGGACATTGAGAAGCTCAGCAAGGCGCTGCTCGGCTTGGTGATGGCCGACCTGGAGAAGCAGGCCCAAACCGAGCACGTCCAGGAAACAGGGAGCGTCGACGAGCGGCCCACGGGGCGTGGCGAGGGAGCAGTCGATGGGTAAGGCTGCCGACATCGTCTTCTCGGGCCTGCACTTGCCGAGGCCCTTAGACCTCGGCGTCGTCGTTCGCTTCCTCGAGGGCTTGGCCGCTGACCGTACGGGTATGCGGCTTGTGCTGGAAGTCCGCGCCGATGGTGCAGGCATCCGCTACCTGATCGGCTGCCGAGCAACCGATGTCCACGTTGTGCGGCGGTTGCTCGGCGATCTCATCCCCGGAACTGTCCTAACCTCGCCCAGCATCGGGACCACCACCCCACGCCGCGCGGTCGACGTAGCTGCCGAGCTTCGCATCATGCCGCCAGGACTGCCGCTGCTGAGCGACCGGCCGGAAGGCACCACGCGAGCCCTGCTCTCGGCGCTCGCCGCTGCGAAGCATCCGGAGGACCACCTTGTGGTGCAGGTAGCACTCGGACCGCGCCATGCTCCCCGCATCGTTCCCGCCAACGCGCCCGCACCAGGGCGCTCTTTTCTGCGCGCGCTTTTGGAGGGCGACCGGCCCGCCAGTACCGAACTCCGCGCTCGGATGCGAGAGCGCCTGGCTCACGGTGGCTTCGCCGCGGTGGTGCGTCTGGGTGCTGCCAGCGCCGACATCGACAGGACGCGGCGGTTCATCACGAGCGCCTTGAGCGCCATCGCGACCGCCCAGTCACCTGGCGTCCGCATCGACTTGGTGCGGCTGCAGGCGAAGGCGATCAACAACGTTAAGCTTCCTTGGCACTGGCCGCTGCACCTCGCGGTCAGCGAGTTGGTGGGCCTGCTCGGCTGGCCGCTGGGAGATGGCAACCTTCCTGGCTTGCCCGCGGCTCATCCGAAGGCGCTTCGCGCCGCCACGTCCGTCCACACCGGTCCTCGGGTGTTCGCCGAGAGCGCCGCACCAGGCGATAGCCGACAACTCGGCATCAGCGCACAGGACCAGACGTACCACGGGGTCACGTTCGGTCCGAGCGGCTCGGGCAAGTCCAACGCCCTCCTGCACCTCATCCTCGCCGACGTTGATGGCGGTCGACCGGTCGCCGTACTCGATCCCAAGCGCCAGCTCATCGACGACATCTTGGCGCGCATTCCCCAGCACCGCTTGGACGACGTTGTTGAACTTAACGCGGCGGACGAGGTGCCCATCGGCTTCAACCCGCTCGACGTCACGGGCCGCGACCCAGATGTGGTGGTCGACGGCATCCTGGCCGTCTTCGAAGCGGTGTTCAGCGACGGCTGGGGGCCACGCACGGCTGACATTTTCAGCGCCAGCTTGCGTACGCTCGCCCGCGCCAGCACCGCCAAGCGCCCGGCAACGCTGCTCGACCTGCCGACACTGCTGACCGATCCGGTCTTCCGTCGCCAACAGGTGGGACGCCTCCAAAACGACGTAGCACTAGCAGGGTTCTGGGCCTGGTACGACGGTCAGTCCACGGCGGCCCAGGCGGCGGCCATCGCTGCACCGCTGAACAAGCTGCGCCAGTTTCTACTACGGCCTGCGCTCATCCGGATGCTGGGCCAACACGGAGGCCGGTTCCGGCTGCGGGATACGTTCCAGCAGAACAAGGTCGTGTTGGTACCGCTCAACGAAGGCATCATCGGTCCGGGCACGGCGTCGCTCCTTGGCAGCCTGATCGTCGCCGATCTGTGGCAGGCCACCCAAGAGAGAGCCGATGAACCTGACGCCCAGAAGCGTCCCGGCGTGGTGTACGTCGACGAGGCACCCCGCTTCCTGAACCTGCCGCTCTCGCTCGCCGACGCACTCGCGGTATCGAGGTCGCTCTCGGTCGGGTGGTTCCTGGCTGCACAGTTCCGCGCGCAGTTCCCGCCTGCGCTTCGGACCGCCGTGGACATGAACGCGCGATCCAAGATCATCTTCGCTACCGAGCACGAGGACGCCCGCGAAGCGGCCAAGCTCGCACGCGACCTCGACCCGGAGGACTTCCTCGCCCTGCCCCGTTTCCACGCGTACGCCAACCTCGTTGCAGACGGGCATCCCTCCGGTTGGGCCTTGGTGCGGACGCTGCCACCGCCTCCGGCGACCCGCGATCCGGATCAAGTGCGGGCCGCTACGCGCGCCAACTACGCACCAGACAGCTCGGAACAGACCAGCACCGACACCAGTAAGGCACAGGCCGATGCCTCTACCGCTGTGTCGTCCGGTGTGTTTGAGCCCATCGGCCGAAAGCGGAGGCAGCGATGAGCTTGTTCGAGGTGACTTCGAGAGCTGATGTGGCTAGCGGCGGGTCTTGGTTCAGCCGTCTGTCCGCCCATGTATCCGCGACGACCTTGGCGCTGCGTTTTCGCAGCTCAAAGTCGCTATGTTGCCCTATCCCGGATGGGACTGACCCCCGATCCGGGGGTCACGGTGCCGTCCCGGACGGCTGCCCCGGACGCGCGCCAGGAGGCTGGTCATGAGCCCAAGTACGACGACCAGCCTGTTACAGCATCTCTCGGAGCGCGATCTCGCGATCCTGGCGTCGCTGCGTTCCTTCCGGCTACTCACCACTGCACAGGTTCGCAGGCTTCACTTCGCCTCCGGCCACGCCAGTCTTGGTGCAGCCGCCACCGCTGTCATGCGGGTGCTCGGTCGGCTCGAAGCTCACAATCTGGTCGCCCGGCTGGGACGGCGCATCGGAGGTGTACGTGCCGGGTCGTCGGGCATCACCTGGCAACTCGGCGCCGCGGGGGAGCGGTTGCAGCGCACCATGCACGGCGAGAAGCACCGTCGCCGCTACGTCGAACCGTCACCGGCTTTCACCGCTCACACACTTGCCGTGGCCGACTTGGCGATCGGCTTGTACGAGTTGCAGGCCCAGCAGGCTGTGGAAGTCCTCACCGTCGATACCGAGCCGTCCTGCTGGCGCTCGTTCATCGGGGAACACGGCACGGTCGAGTGGCTGAAACCCGACCTCTACGCCGTCACGGCGAGCGGTGACTACGAAGACCACTGGTGGTTCGAGGCCGATCTGGCGACAGAGCATCCACCAGTCGTCGTGCGCAAGGCCAAGGTCTACCAGCGGTACGCCCGGACAGGTGCCCACCAGGCGAAGCACGGTCTCTTTCCGGCTGTGGTCTGGGTGGTGCCTAATGCTGTCCGGCGTGCGGCATTGGAGACCGCCTTCGCTGGAGACAAGGCCATCCAGCCCGCGCTGTTTCGAATCATCACGACGGCGGAGTTCTCCGCGCTCATCACCCGTGGGCACGCGACGCCTGGTGAGGCCAGCGATGACTAACGACGAAAGGAGGTATCCCATAGAACGACTACCGCACAACCCTGACGACAACGACCATGGCATCCCCGAGCGGGAGCGGCTTAGCCCTGGCGAGATCGACCTCACCGGTGCCGTGGATACGGACGAGGACCTCGCTGACGTCATCGGTGATGCGCTATTCGAAGCCGAGGCACGTGGCGCGCTGCCGGACTGGGGCGCCCGACCCATCGCCCGGGTGCTGGCCAACGAGTACTCGGAAGGACCAACGGCGCTGCATCACTTTGCGGCCACAGGCCGCCTCGACCCACAGCAACTGAGTCGTGAGTTGGCCCTGATCTACAGCCAGACGCCGGAGCAGCACGAAGTACGTACCTGGGTCGGCTGGCTCACCCGCTACATCGAAGCTCGAAGTTCGCCAGCCGACACAGCTTCGGCTGAGGTGGACGCCGCACAGTCCGAGCCACTGCTTGATCGGGTCGGCGAGGCGCTCCAGCAGCACGGTGCTGCTTTCAGGGCGTACCTGCGGCTGCCGACCGTTGCCATCGACCAGCCGGACCTCCTCAAGGGCTTCCAGGACTGCTACGTCGGCAGCTTCGACTCGATGGCGGCGTTGGTCGACGAGCTGACAGACGCCCGAACCTGCATGGAGGCGGTCAGAGAGGTCGCGAGTCGCTGGGACTTCGCCGACTTCATCACGTTGGACTACGGGCGGTTGTCGATGGCCGCTCGCGAAACGTGGAACATCGTATTTCTCGAAGGACGGCTATACGTCTTTTTGAAGTGATGCTCCATGTCGAGTGCTTGCATTGCGATCGTTCCACGTGTCTGTCGCGGAGAAATGCGGCAATTTCCGGTTACGAAAAATTGGACTGGAATTCTAGTAAATCAGAGGTATGATCGGAAAAGGTAAATATGCCGGTAAAAACTGCGATAAAGAGAAATAATGGAAGGGGGCTTGGTATGGCCGACGAAGTAGTTAGCAGGAGGCGCGCTGTCATGTACCTACGCCTGGGCTCCGCGCATCCCGATGACGCCGCTGCTGTCGCGCTGCAGCGCGAGACGTGTCAACGCATCGCCAACAAGCACGGGCTGGCCGTCGTGCGGGAGTACGTCGATGTGGGGCGACCGGCACACCTCGATCGGCAGCCTGCTCTCCAGCAGCTGCTCGGCGACCTCGAAGTCCAGTGCCACATTCAAGCCGTGGTGGTGTGGGACTACGCACGACTGGCACGTGACATGAGGCAGCTGGAGGAGGTTATCGGCCGCATACACGCTTGCGGGGCCGAGGTCATCACGATGACCGGGGTGGAGGTAGCTGAGCGGTTTATCCGCCAGCAGGAGCTGCGCGCCCTGTCCATGGGCATCGTTGAACGCGGCAGCCCGGACCCCGGCGATCAGGAACGGAATTAGCCATGGCGCGCACCGTCGACCCTGGCTCCTTGGCGACCGCGATCGCGTACCTTCGTGTGTCCACGAAGGAGCAAGCCGAGAAAGGCGGGCAGGCGGAGGGCTTCTCGATCCCCGCACAACGTGACGCGCTCCGGCGCAAGGCGGAGAGCCTCGATGCCGTCATCATCGAGGAGTTCGTCGACGCGGGGGAGTCCGCCAAGTCTGCTGACCGGCCGAACCTGCAGCGCATGCTGCGCTACCTGGCTTCGAACCGGGTGGACTACGTGTTGGTGCACAAGGTCGACCGCCTCGCCCGGAACCGCGCAGACGACGTCGAGATCACGATGGCGATCAAGAAGTCGGGCGCCGCGCTCGTGTCGGCTACCGAGAACATCGACGAGACGCCGTCAGGCATGCTGCTACACGGCATCATGTCCTCGATCGCGGAGTTCTACTCGCGCAACCTCGCCACCGAGGTGCACAAGGGCATGAGCCAGAAGGCCAAGACCGGCGGCACGCCTGGCAAGGCTCCGCTCGGCTACCGCAACGTCGGCCGGTTCACGCCCGAAGGGCGCGAGGAGCGCACCGTCGAGATTGACCCGGAACGCGCTGAGCTGATCGCCTGGGCCTTCGTCGCGTTCGCCTCCGGCGACTGGACGCTGCGGACGCTTGCCGACGAGCTCGAGACTCGAGGCTTGCGTACGCGTCGCACGCCGAAGTACCCGGCGCGGCCGGTACGGCCGAACGTGCTGCACTCGATCCTGACCAACCCGTACTACAGGGGAGAGGTCGTCTACCGAGGTGTTCGGCATCCCGGCAGGCATCAGCCCCTGGTCGACCCGGTCACCTGGCAGAAGGTCCAAGATGTTCTGGCTGCGCACTTGGTCGGCGAGAAGCAGCGCGACCACCGCCACTACCTTAAGTCCAGTGTCTTCTGCGGTGACTGCGGCAGCAGGCTGATCATCACGAACGCCAAGAACCGCCACGGCATGACCTACCCGTACTTCATATGTCTCGGTCGGCACCAGAAGCGCACTACCTGTACTCGCAAGGCGCTGCTGGTAGCGAAGATCGAGAAGCTGGTCGAGGACTACTGGGCGACGGTGGGTCTGGATCCCGCACTGCGCGACGCCGTAGAGGCAGGGCTTCGGTCCGAGCTGGCCTCGCATCGCAGTGAAGCTGAGCAGGAGCGCAAGCACCTGTCTGGGGAGCGATCCGCCTTGATGGCACGACGAGAGAAGCTGGTCGAAGCGATTTACACCGGCGCGATCCCGATGGACCTGATCGCGGGGGAGCAGCAGCGCATCAGCGAGCAGCTGGCTGGCATCGAGCAACGCCTGGCTGGGGCGGCCGCGGAGTTCGACCGGATCGAGGCGAACCTGACTGCTGCTCTGGACTTGGCCCGTGACTGTCACGCTGCCTATAGGGCGGCTGGTCCGTTCTTGCGTCGGCTGTTCAACCAGGCGTTCTTCACGCACCTGTACATCGACGACGGAGGGGTGCGGGGCACGTTGGCGGAGCCGTTCGACGTGCTGCTTGGAGGCGAGGTCCTGGAGCGAGGGCGAGCAAGGCTGTCGCCAGCATCTGCGCTGGCAGATGACTTGAACGACGGCGAAGAGGGCGATGATCTCAACGAGAAGACCCCCAGGGCGTTGGGCGCCGCTGGGGGTCTTCTGGATCTTGCTTCGATCCCTGTTCAGAGGGTCGAAGGTTTGAATGTGACTACTTTGGTGCCCCCGGCAGGATTCGAACCTGCGCACCCGCCTCCGGAGGGCGGTGCTCTATCCCCTGAGCTACGGGGGCCGCAGCTACGGGTGGAAGCTTAGCGCACGTCCGCCGGCGGGTTTCACCCCCTACCCTCTTGGGTTGTGCAGACGTGGGGTGAGCGGGTGGTGCAGGGGGATGACCTGGCGATTCGGGTGGTCGAGGGTGGGGTGGGTGGGGCGGTTCCCGTGGTGTTGGTGCACGGGTTCCCGGACACGTCAGAGGTCTGGGAGGGGGTGGCGGAGAGGCTGGGGGAGCGGTTCCGGGTGGTTCGGTACGACGTGAGGGGGACCGGTGGGTCGGGGGCGCCGGTCGGGGGTGGGAGTCAGGGGTACCGGCTGGAGCGGTTGGTCGCGGACCTCGTGGCGGTGGTGGGGGCGGTAGGTGGGCCGGTTCACCTGGTCGGGCACGACTGGGGGTCGTTGCAGGGGTGGGCGGCGGTGGCGGCTCGGCCCGACTTGTTCCTCTCGTTCACCAGCATTTCCGGGCCGGACCTGGGGCACCTCGGCGACTGGGTCAGGCGCAATCGCTTGCGGCCGGTCACGGTGGCGAAGGTGTTGGGGAAGTCCTGGTACATCGCGGGGTTCAAGGTGCCCGGTGCGGCGGAGCTGGTGTGGCGGGTGCCGGCGGTCCGGAAGTGGTTGCGGGCGGGGCGGCGGGAGCTGGTCAACGGGCTGGGGATGTACCGGGCCAACGTGGGGCAGGGGCGGCAGCCGGCGAAGGTCACCGTGCGGGTTCACCAGATCGAGTTGACCGAGGACCCGTACGTGAGGCGGGAGCACCTGGAGGCGGCGGAGCCCTGGGTCGAGGAGCTCACCCGGAGCCGGATCCGCGCCGGGCACTGGGCGCCGCGGACGCACCCGGAGCTGGTCGCACGGCACATCGAGGACGCCATCGACGGCAAGCGGCGGAAGCGGCTGGTGGTCATCACGGGTGCCGGTAGCGGGATCGGCAGGGCCACGGCGGTGGCCTTCGCCCACCAGGGCGCCGAGGTGGTCGTGCTCGACGTCGACGACGAGAAGGCGCGGGAGACGGCCGAGCTGGTCGGTGGGCACGCGTACCGGGTCGACGTAGCCGATTCGACCGCGATGACGGCGGTGGCGGCGGAAATCGAGGCACGGCACGGCGTGCCCGACGTGGTGATGGCGAACGCCGGCATCGGGCTGGCCGGGTCGTTCCTCCGCACGTCGGAGGAGGACTGGCGGCGGGTCGTGGACGTCAACCTCTGGGGCGTCGTGCACACGCTGCGGGCCTTCGCGCCGCGCATGGTCGACCGGGGCGAAGGCGGCAACCTCGTCGTCACGGCGTCCGCGGCGGGCTACTTCCCGACCGCCGCCCTGTCGGCCTACTCGACCACGAAGGCCGCCGTCCTGATGCTCGCCCAGTGCCTGGACGCCGAGCTGCGCGAGCACGGCGTCACCGTCACCGCGATCTGCCCCGGCATCGTCGACACCGACATCACCCGGACGTTCACGTTCGCCGGCGCGACCCCGGCCGAGCAGGACGAACAGCGCCGGAAAGCGACGAAGGCCTACCGGCGGCGCGGCTTCGGGCCGGAGAAGGTGGCGGCCGAAGTCCTCAAGGTGGTGGACCACCACAAAGCGGTGGTACCCGTCACCATGGAGGCGAAGGCGGCGCACCTGGGCAACCGCATCGCACCCGACCTGGTCCGCGCCCTGGGCCGGTTGTGGCGCCCCTGACAGTCGAGTTGCACTCATGCGCATGTGACTATATGTTCCGCTCATGGGTCACGGACACGGCCACGGTGTGTCGTCGGGGAGCGCCAAGCACCTCGGCCGGCTGTGGATCGCCTTCGGCATCGGCGCGGCGTTCATGGTGCTGGAGTTCGTCGTCGGCATCGCCACCGGCTCGCTGGCCCTGATCTCCGACGCGGCCCACATGCTCACCGACGTCCTGGGCGTCGGCATGGCGCTGGCCGCCATCATGCTGGCCCGCCGCGCGCGAACGGGCGGCAGCCGCACGTTCGGCCTCTACCGGGCCGAGGTGCTGGCCGCGCTGGCCAACGCCGTGCTGCTGTTCGGCGTGGCCGGTTACGTGGTGTACGAAGCCGTGGGGCGGTTCGGCAACCCGCCCGAGGTGCCCGGCCTGCCCGTCGTGCTGGCCGCCACCGCGGGCCTCGCGGCCAACGTCGTCTCGTTCTTCCTGCTCCGCCAGGGCGCGAAGGACAGCATCAACGTGCGCGGCGCGTACCTGGAAGTCCTGGCCGACCTCATCGGGTCGGTCGGCGTGCTCGTCAGCGGCGTCGTCACCCTGGTCTTCGGCTGGCGCTACGCCGACCCGATCATGGGTGTCGCGATCGGCCTCTTCGTCCTCCCGCGCACGTACAAGCTGGCCGCGAGCGCGCTGCGGATCCTCTTCCAGCACGCGCCCGAACGCCTGGACGTCGCCGAGATGCAGGCCGACCTGAGCCGCCTGCCCGGCGTGGCCGAGGCGCACGACCTGCACGTCTGGACGCTCACGTCGGGCATGGAGGTCGCCTCCGCGCACCTCACCACCCGCGACCACGTGGACCCGGCCGACGTGCTGCGCGCCGCGCAGGCGCTGCTGGCCGAGCGGTACCACATCGAGCACGCCACGCTCCAGGTCGAACCAGGAGATTCCGCGCGCAGGTGCCGCGAAATCTCCTGGTGACCCTGAAGGACCTACAACTCGGCGCACTGACCCGTCTTGGGCCCGCTCGCCGAGTTCACCCATCCGTTGTTCACCGGTTCGGGGGTGCTCCCGGTGCACGACAGCGGCCCGCCGACGGTGTTGCCGGCGACGACCGTGCCGCCCTTGTTGTCCACCAGCCGCACGGGCCCGCCGACGGACACCCGTTCCAGTGACACCGGGCCGGTCGCGCCGGTCACGTTCACCGGTCCGCCGACCGAGGTCTCCACCAGCACGACCGCCGCCGCGCCGGTGGCGTTCACCGGACCCTCGACCTTCCCGCCGAACACGTACAGCGACGCGCCCGCCGCCACCGTCACCGGACCGGTCACGGTGGCGCCGTCCACGCACGTCACGCCCGACTCCACGCGCAACGCCCCGGCGTGCTCACCGGTCACCGACTTCGAGCACGTCACGAACGGCTTGGCCAGCAGCTCGAACTCCGCCACCGTCACCGAGCCCGGGAACTCCAGCCGGTAGTGCTGGTAGTGACCCGGTCGGGCGATCTTGAACGCCCGCGTCTGCTGCCGCCACGCGAACGCCTCACCGGACCGCTCGTCCACGGTGGTCCAGTTCGTCCCGTCGTACGAGCCCTTCAGCACCCACGAGGTCGGGTCGCCGGCGGCCTTGCCCGACGTCAACGTGTAGAACGTCGCGTCTTCCTTCTTCGACGGCAGGTCCACCTGCAACCACGACAGCGCGCCGGAGGTCTGCGAGGTGTTGTCCACCAACGACGCGGGCGCCCCGGTCACCGTCCCCGACAGCGTCACGTCCCGCAGCGGAGCAGGCGGCGCGGAACCCGTGGTCAACGACGGCGGCGCGGCGTCCGGACCCGTGGCCCACCGCGACGGCGACGAGCCCATGTCGAAGTCCAGCACGCCACCGTTCGCGATCTCCGCGTGCGGCAGGTACGCCTTGTCCCACGTCTTCCCGTTGACCTTCAACGACTGCACGTAGATGTTCTTCGCGGAGTTGGCCGGCGCGTTGATCACGAGCGAGTGCCCGTTGTCCAGGTGCACGGTCATCTTCTTGAACAGCGGCGACCCGATCGCGTAGGTCGCGTTGCCCATCTGCAGCGGGTAGAAGCCCATCGCGCTGAACAGCCACCACGCCGACTGCTCGCCGTTGTCCTCGTCGCCGGGGTAGCCCTGGCCGATCTCGCTGCCCAGGTAGAGCCGGGACAGGATCTCGCGCACCTTCTCCTGCGTCTTCCACGGCTGACCGGCGTAGTCGTACATGTACGTGATGTGGTGCGAGACCTGGTTGGAGTGGCCCAGCTGCCCCATCCGCACGTCGCGCGCCTCGGTCATCTCGTGGATCACGCCGCCGTACGAGCCGGGGAACTTCGCCGTCTCCGGCGTGGCGAAGAACTCGTCGAGCTTCTTCGCCAGCCCGTCGCGGCCGCCGTACAGGTTGGCCAGGCCCTGCCCGTCGTGCGGCACCGAGAACGCCATGTTCCAGCCGTCGGTCTCGGTGTAGTCGTGGCCCCACTCGCGCGGGTCGTACTCGTCGGTGGGCACGCGCCACGTGCCGTCGGGGTTGCGGCCCTGGAAGAAGCCCGTCGACGGGTCGAACATGTGGATGTAGTTCTGCGCCCGGTTCGAGAAGTACTCGTAGGACGCCAGGTACTGCGCCTCGCCGGTCTTCTCGTGCAGCGCCTTCGCCATGTTCGCGATGCCGTAGTCGTTGACGTAGCCCTCGATCGCCCACGACATGCCCTCGCCGGTGGCGGTGGACGTGTAGCCGGTGAAGATCGAGGTGTCCAGGCCCTTGCGGCCGACGCCAGCGTTCGGCGGCGCGACCGTCGCGTTCTTCACCGCCGCCTCGTAGGCCGCCTTGGCGTCGGGCAGGTCGACGCCCTTCACGAACGCGTCCGCGAACGCCACGTCGGAGCTCGTGCCGGTCATCAGGTTCGCGTAGCCGGGCGAGGACCAGCGCGAGATCCAGCCGCCGTCGCGGTACTGCTGCACGAACCCGTCGGCCAGCTCGGCCGCCTTGCCGGGCGTCAGCAGGCTGTACGCGGGCCACGTGGTCCGGTAGGTGTCCCAGAACCCGTTGTTGACGTAGACCTTGCCGTCCACGACCTTCGCGCCGGTCTTGGTGGGCGTGGACGGCCCGGCGGGCTGCACGGGCGACGCGTACTGGTACTCGGGCGCGTCGGCGGTGCCGGTGTTCTCGAAGCCCGAGTTCGGGTAGAGGTAGAGCCGGTAGAGGTTGGAGTACAGCGTGGTCAGCTGGTCCTCCGAGGCGCCTTCCACCTCGACCATGCCCAGCACCCGGTCCCAGGCCTGCTGCGCCCGGTCGCGCACCGAGTCGAACGTGTCCGAGGCGGACACCTCCAGCTCCAGGTTGCGCTTCGCCTGGTCGACGCCCAGCAACGACGTGGCGATCTTCATCGTCACGGTCTTGTCGCCGGAGGTGTCGAACTGGAAGAAGCCCGCCACGTCGTCGCGGCCCGCGCCGGTCAGCCGACCGCTCGACTTCACCGGCTTGTCCACCACGCCGTACACGAACAGCCGCGTCGCGCCGGTCGACAGGCCGCTCTTGACGTCGGAGAAGCCGGTCACCACGCCGGACGCCGGGTCGAGGGTGAGCCCGCCGCTGTTGTTGACGTTGTCGAACACCAGGTTCGAGGTGTCGTCCACGAACGTGAAGCGGAACAGCGCGGCGTGGTCGGTCGGCGCGATCTCGGTGCGCATCCCGTTCTCGAACCGCACGCCGTAGTAGTGCGCCTTGGCGACCTCGTTCTCGTGCTTGAACGGCAGCGCGCGCACCGCCCGGTCGACGGTCGGCGTGCCCGCGGTCGGCATCACCTGGAACGTCTGCCGGTCACCCATCCACGGGCTGGGCTCGTGGCTCGCGGTGAACGCCTGCAACGTCGGCAGGTTGTCCCGGTTGTTGTTCTTCGCGTACTCGTACAGCCAGCTGATCGAGCCCGCGTTGGTCATGGGCGACCAGAAGTTGAAGCCGTGCGGCACCGCGGTGGCCGGGAAGTTGTTGCCCCGCGAGAACGAGCCGCTGGAGTTCGTGCCGCGGTTGGTCAGCACCCAGTCCGACGGGCGCGGCCGTTCGACCACGACCGGCGCGGACTTCACCTGGACGTCGTCGACCCAGCCGTTGAAACCGGCCGGTCCCTTCGGGTTGTCGTACGCCACCAGGATCCGCTTGATCGTCTTGCCCGCGGCCACCGCGCCGATGACCGAGGCGATCCGGTTCCACTGGTTGGTGTACAGCGACTTCGCCGCGCCCTGGCCGCGCGGTGACAGCTCGAAGCCGTGCTGGTCGCGCGCACCGAGGTCGCTGAGGTAGGTGCCGTCGGCGAACGCGAGGTCGATCGACACGAACGTGGCCGGGTAGTTCAGGTCGTCCGTGGTGAACGACGGGAAGATCAGGTACGACAGCTCGGTGGTCGACGTGACCGGGATGTCGACGTCGAAGACCTTGTTGTAGGAGTAGCCGCGGCCCTCGGCGACGTGCGTGCCCTGGTAGCGCAACGCCTTCACGCCGGTGAACCCGGCGCCCGCCTTGGCGTTGTACCCGCCGTTGGCCCCCTTGCCCACGGTGGTGCGCATGTTCTTCGCCGGCGGGGTGGTGGAGCCGTCGGAGAACTGCACCTCGGCCAGCTGGATGAGGTTCACGCCGCCCGCGGTCGCGGAGATGTCGAGCTGGTAGTGCTTGAACGCCTCGGTGTTGGCGAGGTCGTAGACCTTGGTCTGGAACCGCTCGGCGAACGCCTCGCCGGTGCGCGCGTCGACCGGCGTCCACGTCGTGCCGTCGTGGGAGCCGCGCAGCGTCCAGTCCTTCGGGTCGCGCTCGGGCGCGTCGTTGGCCGAGGACATCGCGTAGCGCTTGACCGCGACGGGCTCGTTGAAGGTGAACCGCGCCCAGCCGGTCGGCGTGAAGGTGAGCCACTTCGAGGCCACGTTGGCGTCGACCAGGTTGGCCGCCACCTCGCCGGCGCCGGAGTTCTCGGAGTTGGCCACGACGTCGACCACGCGGTCGGTGACGTTGCCGGGGATGCCGGTGGAGTCCGAGCCGTCGACGCCCGACGTCTTCGGCGTGCCGTCCGGGCCGGTCTCCACGGTGCTCGTCCAGGTCGGCTGCGGCTGCCCGTCCTCGAACGACGTGGCGAAGAGCGTCTCGCTCACGGTTGGCTCCCCCGGTGCGGCGGTCGCGGAGCTCCAGCCTCCCACGCTCCCCAGCGCCAGTGCGATGGTCGAGACGACCACCAGCGATCTCCTGCCCCGCATGTGCCCCATTGCGCACGCCCTTCGCCGTACCGACCCGATCTTTAGCGAAGCAAAGGGCCAGCTGACATCGTTGTCAAGAGTGGCCGCGCAACTTGTCCGCAAGCCTGTCCGGGTGCTGCTCCACCCGATCTACACTCACTCACCGTGACGGCCCCGAACTCGCCCCAGGTGGGCACCCCCGCGGGGATGCGCGTGCTCAACCAGCGCGCGGTGCTCGACCGCCTGCGGGAGGGCGGTCCGGCGACGAGGCCGCAGCTCGCCAAGGACACCGGCCTGTCGAAGCCGACCATCGGCCAGGCGCTGCTCGACCTGGAGCAGCACGGCCTGGTGCGCCCCATCGGCCGCACGTCGGCGGGACCGGGCCGGTCGGCCGTGGTCTACGAGCCGAACCCCGCGGCGGGCCACGTGCTCGGCGTCGACATCGGCAGGCAGCGGATCCGGGTGGCGGTGGCGGACCTGGCCGGTTCGGTGATCGCGCGGTCCGACGAGCGCAACCGGTGCCGCTCGGCGACGGCCCTGGTCCGCACGGTGCGGGAGCTGGCCGAGCGCACGGTGTCCGACGCCGGGCTGACGCCGGCCGACCTGGTGGTGAAGGTCGTCGGCACGCCCGGCGTGCCCGACCCGCGCGACCGGACCCTGCACCACGCGCCGAACCTTCCCGGCTGGGAACGACCGGGCCTGCTGGACGACCTGGAGGCCGCGCTCGGCGCGGGCCTGGTCGTGGAGAACGACGCGAACCTCGCCGCCGTCGGCGAGCAGGCCTACGGGGTGGCGCGCGACGTCGACGTGTTCGTGTGCGTCACCGTGGGCACCGGGATAGGGATGGGGATCGTGGTGGACGGCCGGTTGTTCCGCGGCGCGCACGGCGCGGCGGGCGAGGTCGGCTACCTGCCGTACACCGGTCAGTCCGAAGAGGACGGACGGCAGCGCGGCCAGGTCGAGGCCGCCGCGGCGGCGGAATCCGTGGTGGCGCTGGCGAAGCAGCGCGGTCTGGCGGCGCGGTCGGCGCGGGAGGTGTTCGCGGCGGCGAAGGCCGGTGACGAACGGGCGCTGCTCGCGGTGCGCGACGAGGCGGAGCGGCTGGCGTTCGTGGTGGCGTCGGTGGTGGCGGTGGTCGACCCCGAGCTGGTGGTGCTCGGCGGCGGCATCGGCAGCAACACCGACCTGCTGCAGGAGCCGATGGAGGCCGCGCTGCGGCGGATGACGCCGCTCGCGCCGCGGATCGTGGCGGGCGAGCTGGGTGACGGCGCGGTGCTCAGCGGCGCCATCGCGATCGGGTTGCGGTCGGCGCGCGAGCTCGTGTTCGACCGGCGAGGCAGCGTGACTCTCTGAGAGTAGTCGAGTGACTCTCACCTGCTGATTCACTCGAAAGTTGTAGGTCTCAACTCGCCAGTAACGACGTAGCGTGACAGGAACCTCCTCCTGGAGGGTGTTGTTCCTTCCGCTGTAGTTAGGGGAGTCGAAAGGGGAGTACGGGGGACGTGGTCCCCTTTCGACCGTGCCACGGGGCAGGTGCCGCGCCCGCAAACACCTGCCCCGTGTACTAACTACGTCGTGCGGTGGACGTTCTCCGCGGTGGACGCCCGGTGCGTCGAGTCCGCGATCCACGGCCCCGGGCCGGACGGGTCCAGCACCCCTTCCTCGAGCCACGTGAACCGGCCGTCCAGCACGTGCCGGGCCAGCCTCGCGTCCGAGTCGTCGGAGTTGCGCCACAACCGGTCGAACAGCTCGTCCACCCGCACCCGCGCCTGCGCGGCGAACGCGTCCGCCAGCCGGACCGCCCGGTCGCCGTCCGCCGCCGCCTTCACGCACGCCGCGCTGATGGCGAACAGCTCCGCGCCGATGTCCACGATCCGCGCCAGGAACCGCTGCTTGCGCTCCAGCCGGCCCTGCCAGCGCGACATCGCGTAGAACGTCTGCCTGGCCAGCTTGCGGCTGGACCGCTCGACGAACCGCAGGTGCCCGGCCAGCGGCCCGAACTCGGCGTAGGCGCGCGGCACCTGGCCCTTGCCGACCACCAGCGTCGGCAGCCACTTCGCGTAGAAGCCGCCCGCCTTGGCCAGCGCCTGCGCCTTGCGCTTGGCGTCGGCCTCGGGGTCGATGAAGTCACCGGCGACGGCGAGGTGCGCGTCCACCGCCTCCCGGGCGATGAGCAGGTGCATGATCTCGGTCGAGCCCTCGAAGATCCGGTTGATCCGCAGGTCCCGCAGCATCTGCTCGGCGGGCACGCCGCGTTCGCCGCGGGCGGCCAGGGACGCCGCGGTCTCGTAGCCGCGCCCGCCGCGCAGCTGCACCAGCTCGTCCGCGACCAGCCAGGCCATCTCCGAGCCGTAGAGCTTCGCCAGCGCCGCCTCGATGCGGATGTCGTGCCCGCCCGCGTCGGCCAGCTCGCTGGACAGGTCGAGCACGGCCTCCAGCGCGTAGGCGGTGGCCGCGATGTAGGCGATCTTGCCCGCGATGGCCTCGTGCTCGCCGATCGGCCGGCCCCACTGCACGCGGTGCGCCGACCACTCGCGGGCGATCTTCAGGCTCCACTTCGCCGCGCCCGCGCACAGGGCGGGCAACGACAGCCGGCCGGTGTTGAGCGTGGTGAGCGCGATCTTCAGGCCCGCGCCCTCCTTGCCGATCAGGTTGGCCCTGGGCACGTGGACCTGGTGGAACCGGGTGACGCCGTTCTCCAGGCCGCGCAGGCCCATGAACCGGTTGCGGTTCTCCACCGTGATGCCGGGCGAGTCGCCCTCGACCACGAACGCGCTGATGCCCTTGTCCGGCACGTGCGCCATCACCACCAGCAGGTCGGCCACCACGCCGTTGGTCGTCCACAGCTTCACGCCGTCGAGCACGTAGCCGTCGTCGGTGGGCGTGGCCGTGGTGCCCAGGCGGGCCGGGTCGCTGCCCACGTCCGGCTCGGTGAGCAGGAACGCGCTGATCTCACCGGTCGCGCAGCGGGGCAGGTACTCCCGCTTCTGCTCGTCCGTGCCGAACATCGCCAGCGGCTGCGGCACGCCGATGGACTGGTGCGCGGACAGCATCGCGCCCAGCGCCGGGCTGACCGAGCCGACCATCATCAACGCCCGGTTGTAGTAGACCTGGGACAGGCCGAGGCCGCCGTACTCGCGCTTGATCTTCATGCCGAACGCGCCGAGCTGCTTGAGGCCGGTCAGCACGTGGTCGGGGATGAGCGCGTCGCGCTCGATCTCCGCGCCGTCCACGGAGTGCTCGCAGAACTCGCGCAGGGCGGTGAGGAACGTCTCGCCGCGCTCGCGGTCCTCGGCCGAGCCGCTGGGGTGGGGGTGGATCAGGTCGAGGCGGAAGTGGCCGAGGAAGAGCTCGCGGCCGAAGCTGGGGTGCCGCCACCGGGTCTCGCGGGCCTGTTCGGCCACCTTGCGGGCGGTGCGCTCGTCGACGTGCCGATCGGGATCCACTGCGGTCATCGCTGACCTCCGTGTCGGATTGCCGCTGCTCCGCAGACGGCGGCTCGGTCGCCTGGAACGGTCGACGCGACCTCGCGGACTGGGCCTACCACGCTACTACCGGCGGGTAGCCCCAGTCGGGTGACGCGAAACGGCGGGTGGGTCGCCCGGCGCCGGGCGACCCACCCGCCGTCAGCGGGTCCTGCTGTGCCGAGGGCTCATCGGCGGTGCGACGGGGTCTTCCGCTCCGGCACGTCCGCGCGGGCGACCCGTTCGGGCGTGATCCGGAACCGGTGGTCGGTGTGGGTCGACTTCACGCCCGCCGCGGTGCGGCTGACCACCCGCAGCTGCTGGTCCTCGGTGTGGGTGGACGTCCAGCGGATCGTCGCGGTGCCGTCCGGGCCGATCGGGACGGTGGTGGTGACGCCGTCGACCGTGTACTCGAACGCCGTCGCGCCGGCCTGGTTCGCGGTGAACGTGAAGGACCCTTCGCGCCACTTGCCGCTGGAGGCGGCGGGGAACTCCGCCGAGCTGACGGTCGGGCGGTGGGAGCACTGTTACCGGCGGTGCGCGGCCGATCACGCGACCGGGTCGGCCAGAGGGGGCCGGCCAGGTGGGGCGGCCGAGCGGCGTCGGCTGGGTGAGGTCAGCTCGGCAGGGGAGCGGCGCCGCGTTCGGTGATCAGCTGTTGCATGTACGTGCTCTCGGCCGTCTGCGACTTGAGCATGTTGTCCGCGAGCGTCCGCACGACCGACTGCCCGGCGCGCGTGGCGGCGTACTCGGCCATCGGGGCGCCGCCCTTGTGGTGCCGCAGCATCAGCTGCAGGAAGTACACGTCGAACTCGACGCCGGTCAGCGAGCGCAGCTTGGTGATCTCCTCGGACGACGCCATGCCGGGCATCCGCTCGGCGTCACCGGAGCCCGAGCCCGAGCCGGGCGCGTCGTGGCCGTGCGTGCCGGAGGTCATCCACCACATGTGCCTGCCGTCGACCGACTGCTCGGGGTAGCCCCAGAGGAACAGCCAGCCCTTCATCCGCCCGACCTGCTCCAACTGGGTCGAGGCGATGTCGAAGGCGAGCTGCCGGACGGCGGGGTCCGCCGTCTTCTCGCGCGCGATGTTGGCCATCGTCACGCCTTGCAGGTGGTGGGTCGACATGTCCTGGGTGAACCCCACGTCGACCGAGTCGCGCGCGGGCGTCGAACTGGTGTCCGCGCCCGGCAGCTTGATCAGCAGGCCGATGGCGGCGCCGAGCAGGAGGACGGCGACGACCGCGACGGTCACGACGATCGTCCTGGTCGCGGTCACCCCGCGTGACGGGGGTGCCTCGTCCTCCTGCCCGACGCCTGCCACAGGTCAGCTGCTCGCGGTCGTGGTGGCCGCGGGGGCGTCGGACGCGGGCGGGGCCGACGGGTCGCCGGTCGGCTCGGTGCTGTCCGCGGTGCCACCGGACATCGGGACCGCGTCGGGACCGGGCGCCTCCGCCACGAACGGCGGCGGGTTGGTCACGTCGAACTGGGTCGCGTCGCACGTGGCGCCGACCTCGGGGTAGGTGTACTGGTTGCGCCGCAGCGACTGGATGAACTGGTCGATCCGCTCGTCGTCGGCGCTCTCCAGCTTCAGCTGGTGGCCCCACGACTGCAGCGAGATCGGCTTGTCCAGGCCGGGGTACGGCGACAGCATGGTGAACGGCTGGCCCTCGGCCCGCGCCTTCAGCTTGTCCAGCGCCTCACCGGTGATCTGGTCCGGGTTGTACGCGATCCACACCGCGCCGTGCTCGAGCGGGTGGACCATGTTCTCGTTGCGGACGGCCTTGTCGTACACCGTGCCGGTGCAGTCGGCCCACACGTTGTCGTGCGGACCGCCGAACGGCGGTGACTGGTCGTAGGCGACCCGCTGCGTGGCGTCGACGTGCTTGCTGGCCTCGTACTCGACCTTGACCACGCCGGCGATCTGGTCCGAGGGGTCCTTGTTCTCCTCGGTCGGGTTCCACTTGGCGAGCGCCTGCTCCTTCGCGTTGCGGTCCGCGATCTGGCTGTACGCGTAACCGAACACGGTGCCGGCCAGGGCCAGCACGGCCACCACCGCGATGATGGTCCCCCACGGCTTCGGCTTCTTGGCCACCACCGAGGAGCGCGCCGCCGCAACGCTGGAGCGCGCGGCCTTCGTCTTCTTGCCGCTGGTCATGTCCGCCTCAGTCTCGTCATACGCCCATGCCGCGGGCCAGTGTAGGGATACCGTGTCTGATCACCGTCAACTGGCCGTCACAGCGGGTGGCCGTCAACAGTTGCCATCCCACTTCGCGGGACGCGCATCCCGGTCGAGACCAGCGAGAACGCTTCCCTAGACTTGTCGGGTGACTCCCGCTGCGCTCGCTGAACTGGTCCGTGCGACGGCCGTGGACGTGCTGTCCACCCGCGGCCTCGACCCCGCCGCCCTGCCCACAGCGGTCACGATCGAGCGCCCCCGCAACCCCGAGCACGGTGACTACGCCACCAACGTGGCCCTCCAGACCGCCAAGAAGGTCGGCGTGACGTCCCGCGACCTGGCCGGCTGGCTCGCCGACGCGCTGACCGGCACCGACGCCATCTCCTCGGTCGAGGTCGCGGGCCCCGGCTTCCTGAACCTGCGGCTCGCCGCGGACGCCCAGGGCGCGATCGTGCGCGACGTGCTCAAGGCCGGCGAGGCCTACGGCCGCGGCGAGCAGCTCGCCGGCACCCGGATCAACCTGGAGTTCGTCTCGGCGAACCCGACCGGCCCCATCCACCTGGGCGGCACCCGCTGGGCCGCGGTCGGCGACGCGCTCGGCCGCGTCCTGGCCGCCAACGGGGGCGACGTCACCCGCGAGTACTACTTCAACGACGCGGGCGCGCAGATCGACCGGTTCGTCCGGTCCCTGATCGCCGCCGCGAAGGGCGAGCCCGCGCCGGAGGACGGCTACGCGGGCGGCTACATCGGCGACATCGCCGCCGAGGTGCTGCGGCAGGAGCCCGGCGCGCTGTCCGCCGAGGACTCGCACGAGGTGTTCCGCCGCATCGGCGTGAACCTCATGTTCGAGGAGATCAAGAAGGACCTGCACGACTTCGGCACGGACTTCGACGTCTTCTTCCACGAGGACTCGCTGCACAAGTCCGGCTCCGTCACCAAGGCCGTCGAGCAGCTCAAGGACTCCGGCGCGCTGTACTTCGAGAACGGCGCGTGGTGGCTGCGGTCCACCGAGTTCGGCGACGACAAGGACCGCGTGGTCATCAAGAGCGACGGTGACCCCGCGTACATCGCCGGTGACATCGCGTACCTGGTGGACAAGCGGTCGCGCGGCTTCGACCTGTGCATCTACATGCTCGGCGCGGACCACCACGGCTACATCGGCAGGCTCAAGGCCGCCGCCTCGGCGCTGGGCGACGACCCGGCGTCGGTGGAGGTGCTGATCGGCCAGATGGTGAACCTGGTCAGCGACGGCAAGCCGGTGCGGATGAGCAAGCGCGCGGGCACCGTGATCACGATGCAGGACCTGGTGGACGCGGTCGGCGTGGACGCGGCCCGGTACGCGATGACCCGCTCGTCGGCGGACTCGTCCCTGGACATCGACCTCGACCTGCTGCGCAAGCGGAGCAACGACAACCCGGTCTTCTACGTCCAGTACGCGCACGCGCGGCTGTCGTCGGTGCTGCGCAACGCCGCCGACCTGGGCGTCACGCCCGGTGAGGCGGTCGAGGAGCTCACGCACGACCGCGAGGGCGACCTGATCCGCACCATCGGCGAGTTCCCGCGCGTCGTCGCCACCGCCGGCGAGCTGCGCGAACCGCACCGCGTCGCGCGCTACCTGGAGGAGCTGGCGGGCACCTACCACCGGTTCCACGAGGCCTGCCGCGTGCTGCCCAGGGGCGACGAGGAGACGACCGAGCTGCACCGGGCGCGGCTGAGCCTGTGCGCGGCGACCCGCCAGGTGTTCGCCAACGGCCTCGCGCTGCTGGGCGTGACCGCGCCGGAGCGCATGTGATGCGCGCGCACCCGGCCGGTCCCCGGCACGCCGACGTCCTCATCCCCTCCAACACCGCGGGCAACCGCCCCGCCACGGCCGCCGACCTGGACGCGATGCACCCGCAGGTGTGGCCGCGCCACGCCGAGCGCGGCGACGACGGCGCGGTGCGCCTGGCGGGCGTGGACGTGCGGCAGCTCGCCCAGGACCACGGCACCCCGCTGTTCGTGATGGACGAGGGCGACTTCCGCGCGCGCTGCCGCGAGCACGCCGAGGCGTTCGGCGACCCGACCCGGGTCCACTACGCGTCCAAGGCGTTCCTGTCCGTCGCGGTGGCCCGGTGGGTCGCCGAGGAGGGCCTGAGTATCGACGTGGCCAGCGGTGGCGAGCTGGCCGTGGCGCTGCGCGCGGAGTTCCCGCCCGAGCGGATCGCGCTGCACGGCAACAACAAGTCCGTGGCCGAGCTGACCGCCGCGGTCGAGGCCGGCGTCGGCGTGGTCGTGCTGGACTCGTTCTACGAGATCGCCCGCCTGGACCAGGTCGCCCGCGAACGCGGACGCGTGCAGCCGGTGATGATCCGGGTGACGGTCGGCGTCGAGGCGCACACGCACGAGTTCATCGCCACCGCGCACGAGGACCAGAAGTTCGGCTTCTCGCTGTCCTCGGGCGACGCGGCCGAGGCGGCGCGCCGGGTGCTGAAGTCCGACGGGCTGCGGCTGATCGGCCTGCACAGCCACATCGGCTCGCAGATCTTCGACGCCAGCGGCTTCGAGGTCGCCGCGCGCCGGGTCATCGGGCTGCTCGCGGAGCTGCGCGACGAGCACGGCGCCGGGATCCTCGAGCACGTCACGACCGTGGACCTCGGCGGCGGCCTCGGCATCGCCTACACCGCCGACGACGACCCGCCGCCGCCCGCCGAGCTGGCCCGCCAGTTGCACAACATCGTGGCCAAGGAGTGCGAGCACGCCGAGCTGCCCGCGCCGAAGATCGCGGTCGAGCCCGGCCGGGCCATCGTCGGCCCCGGCACGGTGACGCTGTACGAGGTGGGCACCATCAAGGACGTCCAGCTCGACGCCGGCGTGGTCCGCCGGTACGTGAGCGTGGACGGCGGCATGAGCGACAACATCCGCACCGCCCTCTACGACGCGGTCTACGACTGCAAGCTGGTCTCGCGCGCCGCGGGGGAGGGCGCCCGGCCCGTGCTGTGCCGCGTCGTGGGCAAGCACTGCGAGTCCGGCGACGTGGTCGTGCGCGACTGCTGGCTGCCCGACGACCTCGCGCCCGGCGACCTGATCGCGGTCGCCGCCACCGGCGCGTACTGCTACTCCATGGCCAGCGGCTACAACCGGCTCCCCCGCCCCGCGCTCGCCGCGGTCGTGGACGGCCAGGCCCGGTTGCTGCTGCGCCGGGAGACCGAGGAAGACCTGTTCCGCCTGGAGGTATGAGAAGTGGCAAGCCACGAGGGCAAACCGATCAGGGTCGCGTTGCTGGGCTGCGGCACGGTCGGCACCGAGGTGGTCCGGCTGCTCACCGACCAGGCGGCCGACCTCACCGCGCGGGTCGGCGCGCCGGTCGAGGTGGCCGGCATCGCCGTGCGCAGGCCGAACAAGCACCGGGACGTGCCGGCCGAGCTGCTGACGACCGACGCGGAGGCGCTGGTGGCCTCCGACGACGTGGACGTGGTCGTGGAGGTCATCGGCGGCATCGAGCCCGCCCGCACGCTGCTGCTGGCCGCGCTGCGCGCGGGCAAGTCGGTGGTGACCGCGAACAAGGCGCTGCTGGCCGAGCACTCGGCCGAGCTGTTCGAGGCCGCCGACAGCTCCGGCGCCGACCTGTACTTCGAGGCCGCCGTGGCGGGCGCGATCCCGCTGCTGCGCCCGCTGCGCGAGTCGCTGGCCGGCGACCGCATCACGCGGGTGATGGGCATCGTCAACGGCACCACGAACTTCATCCTGTCGGGCATGGACTCCACCGGCGCCGGTTACGCCGAGACCCTGGAGGAGGCGACCAGGCTCGGGTACGCCGAGGCGGACCCGACGGCCGACGTGGACGGGTTCGACGCCGCGTCCAAGGCCGCGATCCTGGCGTCCCTGGCCTTCCACAGCCGGGTCACGGCCGCCGACGTGCACCGCGAGGGCATCGCCTCGGTCAGCGCCGCCGACATCGCCGCCGCCAAGGCGCTCGGCCGCACGGTGAAGCTGCTGGCGATCTGCGAGCGGGTAGCCGTGGGCGGAGCCGAGGACCAGACGACCGTCAACGGAGCCGAGGACCGGCCGACCGCCGACGGCGCCCCGGCCACCGAGGGGATCTCGGTCCGGGTGCACCCGGCGATGATCCCCACCTCCCACCCGCTGGCGAGCGTGCACGGCGCGTTCAACGCGGTGTTCGTGGAGGCCGACGCGGCCGGCGAGATGATGTTCTACGGACAGGGCGCGGGCGGCGCCCCGACCGCCAGCGCGGTGCTCGGCGACCTCGTCGCGGTGGCCCGCAACCGGGTGCACCAGGGGCGCGGGCCGCGTGAGTCGGCCTACGCGGCGCTGCCCGTGCGACCGATGGGCCAGACGCCCACGCGTTATCACATCAGCCTCGACGTCGCCGACCGGGCGGGCGTGTTGTCGCAGGTGGCGGCGGTGTTCGCGGAACACGACGTGAGCATCGCGGCCGTGCGGCAGGAGGGCCGGGTCGACGACGCCAGCCTGGTGATCGTCACCCACGCCGCGACCGACGCGGCACTGCGGTCGACCGTGGACAAAATCGGCGGGCTGCCCGTGGTTCGGGAAGTGGTCAGCGTGATGAGGGTGGAAGGCGAAGAAACATGACGATCCAAGCAGGCGTGCGACCGGGGTGGCCCGGCATCATCCACGCCTACGCGGACCGGATCGAACTCCCCGAGGGCGCCAAGGTCGTCACCCTCCACGAAGGCGGCACGCCGCTGGTCGCCGCCGGGCACCTGTCGGAGCTGACCGGCTGCCAGGTCTACGTCAAGGTCGAGGGCGCGAACCCGACCGGCTCGTTCAAGGACCGCGGCATGACCGTGGCCATGACGCACGCGCTGGCCAGCGGCATCCGCGCGGTGATCTGCGCGTCGACCGGCAACACCTCCGCCAGCGCGGCGGCGTACGCGGCCAAGGCGGGCCTCACCGCCGCGGTGCTCGTGCCGCGGGGCAAGATCGCGCTGGGCAAGCTCGCCCAGGCGGTCGCGCACGGCGCGCGGATCCTGCAGATCGACGGCAACTTCGACGACTGCCTGGAGCTGGCGTCCAAGACCGCGACCGAGTACCCGATCACGCTGGTCAACTCGGTCAACCCGGTGCGGCTGATCGGCCAGAAGACCGCCGCCTGGGAGATCTGCGACGTGCTGGGCCGCGCGCCCGACGTCCACTGCCTGCCGGTCGGCAACGCGGGCAACATCACCGCGTACTGGCGTGGTTACTCGGACTACTACAGGGACGGCGTCACCGACTCCGCGCCCCGGATGTTCGGGTTCCAGGCCGCGGGCTCCGCGCCGCTGGTGCTCGGGCAGCCGGTGGCGGACCCGGAGACCATCGCGACCGCCATCCGGGTGGGCAGCCCGGCGTCGTGGACCGGTGCGGTGGCCGCCAAGGAGGAGTCCGGCGGGCTGTTCGAGGCCGTGACGGACGAGAAGATCCTGGAGGCCTACCGGCTGCTGGCCTCGACCGAGGGCATCTTCGTCGAGCCCGCGTCCGCGACCAGCGTGGCGGGCCTGCTGGCCACGGTCGCCGACGGTCGGCTGCCGAAGGGCTCCACGGTCGTCTGCACGGTCACCGGCCACGGCCTGAAGGACCCGGACACGGCCCTGCTGGGCATGCCCGAGGTCGAGCCGGTGCCGGTGGACCCCGGCGCCGTGGCGACCGCCCTGGAGCTGGCGTGAGGGCCCTGGCGGCCCGTTGCGTCCGCGTGAGGGTGCCCGCGTCCACGGCGAACCTCGGCTCGGGGTTCGACGCGCTGGGCATGGCGCTGGGCGTGCACGACGAGCTGGAGTTCGCCGTGACCGACGGCGGCCTGGTGGTGGAGGTGTCCGGCGAGGGCGCTGCCGACGTGCCGACCGACGAGCGCCACCTGGTCGTGCGCGCGTTCCGGGCGGCGTGCGAGCTGGTCGGGGTCCAGGCGCCGGGGCTGAGGCTGACGTGCCGCAACGCCATCCCGCACGCGCGTGGCCTCGGCTCGTCCGCGGCGGCGATCGTGGCCGGTGTGGCGGCCGGTTTCGCCCTCGCCGGTCGCGAGTCGGACACGAGCGCGTTGCAACTCGCCGCGGAGTTCGAGGGGCACGCCGACAACGCGGCGGCGGCGATGTTCGGCGGCGTGGTGATCGCGTGGACGCAGGGTGACCGCTACCGCGCGGTCCGTGTGGACCCGCACCCCGGTGTGACGCCGGTCGTGCTGGTGCCTTCGGAGGAGTCGTCCACCCACACGACCCGCGGTCTGCTGCCGTCGAAGGTGCCGCACGAGGACGCGGCGTTCGCGGCGGGGCGGTCCGCGCTGGCCGTGCACGCGCTGACGGCGGACCCGTCGCTGCTGGTCGAGGCGTTGGACGACCGGCTGCACGAGCCCTACCGGGAACCCGCCTGGCCTGCGACGACGCGGTTGGTGCGGTCCTTGCGCGAGGCCGGGGTGGCCGCCGCGGTGTCCGGTGCGGGACCCACGGTCCTGGCCCTGCCACCGGACGGGGTGTTGCCGCCCCGGGTGGACACGACCGGGTTCGAGGCGCGTCGGGTGCCGGTCGACCTGGCCGGAGTCCGGGTTGCGCCACTCGGCTGAGTGATGCGACGCGCCGCACCCCGGTTGTTGCACCCGGCCGGACCGGCGTCTACCCTCGGGGCCATCAGTCACCGCGCGCACGGGCGCCGGTGTGGTGCCCGGACGTTCGTTCCGGGTCGCATTCCTCCAGTGACCTGGCTCTGTGCCGTATGGACGGGGCCGACGCTGGAAGGCACCCGCTCGCCGTGTGACCGAAGTCCGGTACCGGAGGACTCCGCTTTCGTGCGCGTTCCGCGCCGTCGCCAGGTCCGCCTGAACCGGGACGAAACTGCCGCACCGCATTCCGTCGGACGGCAGGTCCGCTGGAACGCGTAGGAGGCGCGCTCCGGTCAGGAAGGACATGTGTGACCAACACCGATGTACTGAGCAGCCAAGCTCCTGCTGCTCCCAACCCCGCTGCCAGTTCCGGAGCCGAGGAGAACGCTCTGACCACCCCTTCGAACGGCAGCGCCACGCCGCGCAAGCGCGCGGGCCTCTCTGGAATGGTGCTGGCCGAACTCCGTGAACTCGCAGGTCAGCTGGGCATCACCGGCACGGCCGGCCTCCGCAAGGGCGACCTGATCGCCGCCATCAAGGAGCGGCAGGGCGGCACCTCCGGTCGGGGCAGTGCCGCGACGCCGCCCAAGGCCGAGAAGAAGGCCGAGGCTCCCAAGGCGGTCGTCGAGAAGGCGCCCGTGGTGGAGAAGGCCGCCGCGGCCCCCGCTCCGGTGGAGAAGCCGACCCAGCAGCAGCTCGACGTGACCGACCGTCCCGCCGAGGAGGAGGGCGGCCGTCGCGGCAACCGCCGCCGCCGTTCCTCCAACCGGCCGGCGGGCAGCCCCGAGGCTCCCGCCGCGGACGCCCAGCAGGCGCAGGCCGTGGCCGACCGGCCCGCTCAGGCGGACCGCGTCCAGGCCGACCGCCAGCAGGGCGACGGCCGCCAGCAGGGCGAGCGCGCCGAGCGCCCGGACCGCGGCGAGCGGTCGGACCGGGGTGACCGGCAGGACCGCGGTGACCGCCAGGACCGCTCCGAGCAGCGCGAACAGCGCCAGGACCGGGGCGACCGCGGCAACCGCGGCGACCGGCAGGACCGGGGCGGGCGTGACGACCGCGGCGACCGGGGTGGCCGCGACCGCGACCAGAACCGCAACCGCCAGCAGAGCGGTCCGGGCGACGACGACGAAGAGGGCGGCCGTCGCGGTCGCCGCTTCCGCGACCGTCGCCGTCGCGGCGGCCGCGGTGACGAGGGCGGTCCGGCCACGGACACCGAGGTCCGCGACGACGACGTGCTGCTGCCCGTGGCGGGCATCCTCGACGTGCTGGAGAACTACGCGTTCGTCCGCACCTCGGGCTACCTGGCCGGGCCGAACGACGTGTACGTCTCGTTGTCGCTGGTCCGCAAGTACGGGCTGCGCCGCGGCGACGCCCTGATCGGCGCCGTGCGGCAGCCGCGCGACGGCGAGCAGCAGCGGCAGAAGTTCAACCCGCTGGTGCGGGTGGACAAGATCAACGGCCTCGACCCGGAGGAGTCCCGCAACCGGCCGGACTTCACCAAGCTGACGCCGCTGTACCCGAACGAGCGCCTGCGCCTCGAGACGGAACCGCACATCCTCACCACGCGCGTCATCGACCTGGTGATGCCGATCGGCAAGGGCCAGCGGGCCCTGGTCGTGTCGCCGCCGAAGGCGGGCAAGACCTCGGTGCTCCAGTCGATCGCGAACGCGATCACGAAGAACAACCCCGAGTGCCACCTGATGGTGGTGCTGGTGGACGAGCGCCCGGAAGAGGTCACCGACATGCAGCGGTCGGTGAAGGGCGAGGTCATCGCCTCCACCTTCGACCGCCCGCCGTCGGACCACACCACGATCTCGGAGCTGGCCATCGAGCGGGCGAAGCGCCTGGTCGAGATGGGTCACGACGTGGTCGTGCTGCTGGACTCGATCACCCGGCTGGGTCGTGCCTACAACCTCGCGGCCCCCGCGAGCGGCCGGATCCTGTCCGGTGGTGTCGACTCGACCGCGCTGTACCCGCCCAAGCGGTTCCTGGGCGCGGCCCGCAACATCGAGGGCGGCGGCTCGCTGACCGTCATCGCGACGGCCCTGGTCGAGACCGGGTCCGCGGGTGACAGCGTGATCTTCGAGGAGTTCAAGGGCACCGGCAACGCCGAGCTCAAACTCGACCGGAAGATCGCGGACAAGCGGACCTTCCCGGCGGTGGACGTCGACTCGTCCGGTACCCGCAAGGAAGACCTGCTGCTCTCGCCGGACGAGCTGGCGGTCATGCACAAGCTGCGCCGGGTGCTGCACGCCCTGGACAGCCAGCAGGCCATCGACCTGCTGCTCGACCGCCTCCGCAAGAGCCGGACGAACATCGAGTTCCTGATGCAGGTGGCCAAGACCACCCCGGGCGGGGACAACGACTGACCCCGTCCGACCTCCGAAGGCCCGTCCGGCACCCACGCCGGGCGGGCCTTCGGGCGTCCGGGGTGGTCCTCAGCAGGGCGGCGTGGGCGAGGCGACGCCCGCCTCGACGAGCGCGGCGGTGCGGCGGCGTTCGAGGAAGTAGTGGGCGACCAGCAGCGCCACGACCGGCACGCCGAGGCCGACGACGGCCGCCACGGGCACGCGCACGCCGTCCAGCAGCACCCCGACCACCAGCACGGACGTCAGGTACGGCCAGCGCAGCCACCCGCGCTGCCACCGGGCGGTCCACCCGACCGCACCGGAGGTCGCGACGGCGACGGCGACGCCCGCGCCGACCACGGGGCTCGACAGGGCGGGCTGCCCCGGAGCGCCCACCAGCAGGCCACCCAGCCCGGTGAGGCCCAGGACGGCGATGCTGAACAGGAACGGCACGGCCAGCCACGAGGACAGCGACAGGGGACGCCCGACAGTGCAGAACACACCGACAGTGTTGCGTCCACGCAGCGTGGGCCGCTGCTGTCTGTAGTTCAGCGGTTACCTCGTGCGCCAAATGGTCGACCACCATCGGCGAGCGGTTGTGACCCCGGCCACGGGGAACAAGCGTGCGAAGCCGCGCGTTGCAGTCCGTGACGGCCGATCTGGCACACTGTCTGGTCGAGCCCGGCTCCGGTTCACCTCGCACGATCCCGACGAGGACCCGGCGGCCAATCGAGGAAAGGGACAAGACGTTGAAGACCGGCATCCACCCCGAGTACGTGACGACCGAGGTCACCTGCGGCTGCGGCAACACCTTCAGCACCCGCAGCACCAAGACGTCCGGCGCCATCCACGTCGAGATCTGCTCGAACTGCCACCCGTTCTACACGGGCAAGCAGAAGATCATGGACACCGGTGGCCGGGTCGCGCGCTTCGAGGCCCGCTACGGCAAGCGCGCCAAGTAGCTGCCCCGACGGCGTCCACCCCGAATCCGCGGGTGGGCGCCGTTGTCGTCTCCACACCCCGAAGCACCCTCGCCAGACGTTGAGACCGGAGCAAGATCGTGACGCTGGACGCCCTGCTGGCCGAGCACGCCGAGCTGGAAGCCAGGCTCGCCGACCCCTCGGTGCACGCCGACCAGGCGGGCGCGCGGAAGCTCGGCAAGCGCTACGCCGAGCTGACCCCGATCGTGAAGACCGCCCGTGAGCTGGAGCAGGCGAGGTCCGACCTGGAGACGGCCCGCGAGCTGGCCGCCGAGGACGCGGTGTTCGCCGAGGAGGCCGAGCAGCTGGCCAGGACCGTGCCGGCGCTGGAGTCCAAGCTGACCGAGCTGCTCCTGCCGCGCGACCCGCACGACGGCGCGGACGTCGTGCTGGAGATCAAGTCCGGTGAGGGCGGCGAGGAGTCGGCCCTGTTCGCGGGCGACCTGCTGCGCATGTACCTGCGGTACGCCGAACGGCACGGGTGGAAGGCCGAAGTGCTCGACGGCACGGACTCCGACCTGGGCGGCTACAAGGACGTCACGGTGGCCATCAAGAGCCGCGTGGACACCCCGGACGGCGTGTGGTCGCGGCTGAAGTACGAGGGCGGCGTGCACCGCGTGCAGCGGGTGCCGGTGACCGAGTCGCAGGGCCGCATCCACACCTCCGCCGCGGGCGTCCTGGTGTTCCCCGAGGTCGACGAGGTCGAGGTCGAGATCGACGAGAACGACCTGCGCGTCGACGTGTTCCGCTCCTCCGGCAAGGGCGGGCAGAGCGTCAACACGACCGACTCCGCGGTGCGCATCACGCACCTGCCCACCGGCATCGTGGTGTCCTGCCAGAACGAGCGCAGCCAGCTGCAGAACAAGGCGCGCGCGATGCAGGTGCTCCAGGCCCGGCTGACCGCGTTGGCCGAGGAGAAGCAGCAGCAGGAGGCGTCGGACGCCCGGCGCACCCAGATCCGCACGGTGGACCGCTCCGAGCGGGTCCGGACCTACAACTTCCCGGAATCGCGCATCTCCGATCACCGGGTCGGGTACAAAGCCCATAACCTGGACCAAGTGCTCGACGGCGACCTGGACGCGGTGCTGGACGCCCTGGCGGCGGCCGACCGCGCGGAGCGACTAGCCGCCGGGTGAGGCGAGACGAGGGGGCGCGCGATGGCGGAAATCCTGGTGAACCCGCGGCGCGCCCCGCTCGACGCCGTGCTGGAGGTCCGGGTGGTCGACCTGCCACCGGACGAACGGGTCGAGGTGCGCGCGTCGACGGGCGACTGGTCGTCGTCCGCGGTGTTCGTGGCCGACGAGCGCGGGGTGGTGGACCTGACCCGGCACGCGCCCGTCGAGGGCGGCTACTCCGGCGTCGACCCGATGGGGTTGTTCTGGTCGATGACCCGGACGGGTGAGCCGAGCGGCCCGACGCTGGTCGAGGTCGTCGGGGTCGACAAGGTGGAAGTGGACCGGTTGACCGTGCCCGACGGGGTCAGGCGGACCGAGGTGCGCGAGAACGGCCTGGTCGGCGTGCTGTTCGAGCCCGACGACGACCGGGTCCACCCCGGGGTGCTCGTGCTGGGCGGGTCCGAGGGCGGGGTGCACGAGCTGGACGCGGCCCTGCTCGCCGGGCACGGGTTCGCGGCGTTGGCGACGGCGTACTTCGGCGTGCCGGGCGTGCCGGACGACCTGGTCGAGATCCCGCTGGAGCACTTCGGGACGGCCCTGGAGTGGCTCGGCGCGCGGGCCGGGCAGGTGGGTGTCGTGGGCGGGTCGCGCGGCGGCGAGGCGGCGTTGCTGGTCGGTGCGACGTTCCCGCAGGTCAAGGCCGTGGTGAGCGTGGTGGGCAGTGGTGTGGTCACGCAGTGCATCGGGCCCGGCTCGCGGTTGTTGCGGAAGCTGGACCACGAGGCGGCGTCGTGGACGTGGCAGGGCAGGCCGCTGCCGTACCTGCCGTACTCGGTCCCCGACGAGCTGCGCGAGCAGGTCGTCTCGGGCGAGCCGGTGCGGCTGAGCTCGGCGTTCGACTTCGCCGACGGCATCCCGGAGGACACCGAGATCCCGGTCGAGCGGATCGCGGGCGGTGTGTTGCTGCTCTCATCCGGGCAGGACCGGTCGTGGCCGTCGGCGGAGCTGAGCGAGGTCGCCTGGCGCCGGCTGACCGACCGCGGGCACGCGCACCGGCACGAGCGCGTGGTGTACCCCGAGGCAGGACACCTGATCGCGGGGCCGCCGCACCGGCCCACCACCGACGTCGTCGTCCCGGGGCCCGGCGTGGACTTCGCGATGGGCGGCACGCCCGCCGCCACGGCCGCCGCTCGCGCCGACGCGTGGCGTCGGACGGTTGAGTTCTTGTCGGACCAACTGGGCACCTAATGTGTCGCTCATGAGCGCACACTTTGACGTCGTGGTCCTCGGTGCGGGGCCAGGCGGGTACGTCGCCGCGATCCGGGCGGCCCAGCTGGGGCTGAAGACGGCGGTCATCGAGGAGCGTTACTGGGGCGGGGTGTGCCTGAACGTGGGCTGCATCCCGTCGAAGGCGCTCCTGCGCAACGCGGAGCTCGCGCACCTGTTCACCCACGAGCAGAAGACCTACGGCATCCAGGTCGACGGCACGGTGAAGTTCGACTACGGCGTCGCCTACGACCGCAGCCGCAAGGTCGCGGACGGGCGCGTCAAGGGCGTGCACTTCTTGATGAAGAAGAACGGCATCACGGAGTACAACGGCCGGGGCACGTTCCTCGACGCGAACACCATCCAGGTGGGTGACGAGAGGGTCACGTTCACGCACGCGATCATCGCGGCGGGCGCGACGACCCGGCTCCTGCCGGGCACGAAGCTGTCCGAACGGGTGGTGACGTACGAGGAGCAGATCCTGTCGCAGGACCTGCCGGAGAGCATCGTCATCGCCGGCGCGGGCGCCATCGGCGTCGAGTTCGCGTACGTGCTGCACAACTACGGCGTGAAGGTCACCATCGTCGAGTTCCTCGACCGGGTGGTGCCGCTGGAGGACGCCGAGGTGTCGGCGGAGCTGGCCAAGCGGTACAAGCGGCTCGGGATCGACGTGCGGACGTCCACGAGGGTCGAGTCCATCGACGACTCCGGGCCGCGCGTGCGGGTGACCGTGTCCAAGGACGGCGCCGAGGAGGTCCTGGAGGCCGACAAGGTCCTGCAGGCCATCGGCTTCCAGCCGCGGGTCGAGGGCTACGGGCTGGAGAACACCGGCGTCCAGCTGACCGAGCGCGGCGCGATCGCCGTCGACGGTCGTGGCCGCACGAACGTGGAGAACATCTTCGCGATCGGCGACGTGACGGCGAAGCTGATGCTCGCGCACGCCGCCGAGTCCATGGGCATCATCGCGGCGGAGACCATCGCGGGCGCGGAGACCATGGAGCTGGACTTCGTGATGATCCCGCGGGCGACGTACTGCCAGCCGCAGATCGCCTCGTTCGGGTGGACCGAGGCGCAGGCGCGCGAGCGCGGGTTCGACGTACAGGTCGCGAAGTTCCCGTTCACCGCGAACGGCAAGGCGCACGGCATCGGCGACTCCGCCGGGTTCGTGAAGCTGATCAGCGACGCCAAGTACGGCGAGCTGCTCGGCGGTCACCTGATCGGACCGGACGTGACCGAGCTGCTGCCCGAGCTGACGCTGGCCCAGCAGTGGGACCTCACCGTCCACGAGGTGGCGCGCAACGTGCACGCGCACCCGACGTTGGGCGAGGCGGTCAAGGAAGCCGTGCACGGCCTGGCCGGGCACATGATCAACTTCTGACCGGCTTAGGCTGGGTCCATGACCCGACACCCGCTGCGGACGGCCATCAACGAAGCCGAGCGCCTGCTGGCCGCGGCGGGTGTCGACAGTCCCCGGGTGGACGCCGAGCTGCTGGCCGCCCACGTGCTCGGCGTCGAGCGCTCGCGCCTGCCGCTGATCCCGCTGGTCGACCCGCCGGTGGTCGACGCGCTGCACAAGGCCGTGCGGGAGCGCGCGACGCGCGTGCCGTTGCAGCACATCACCGGCCGGGCCCACCTCGGCGGCGTGGACCTGGAGGTCGGTCCGGGCGTGTTCATCCCGCGCCCGGAGACCGAGCTGGTGCTGGAGTGGGCGCTGTCCACTCTGGAGTCGAAGGACCCGGTGCTGGTCGACCTGTGCACGGGTTCCGGCGCCCTGGCGCTGGCCGCGGCGCACCGGTTGCCGGCCGCGTCCGTGCACGCGGTCGAGCGTGACCCCTCGGCGTTGGCCTGGGCGCGGCGCAACGCGGACGCCCGCGCCGCCGCGGGCGACACGCCCATCACCCTGCACGCGGGCGACGTGACCGAGCCGGACCTGCTGTCCGACCTGGACGGACAGGTGGACCTGGTGCTGTGCAACCCGCCGTACGTGCCGGACGGCACCGAGGTGCAGCCGGAGGTCGCCGACCACGACCCGCGGCACGCGGTGTTCGGCGGTCCGGACGGGCTGGAGGTGATCCGGCACGTCGTGGCGGTCGCCGCGCGGTTGCTCAAGCCCGGTGGGCACGTGGCGATCGAGCACGACGACAGCCACGGCGTGGTCGTGCCCTCGCTGCTCTCCTCGCGCCGGGTGCTCACCGACGTCGCCGACCACCGCGACCTGGCGTGGCGACCGCGCTTCGCGACCGCGCGCCGGGTCTAAGGGGTGGCGCGCTCGACCATCCCGGCCAGGCGCGACCGGGTCAGCTCCCACTCCTCGGGCGGGCCCGCGGCGTAGAGGACGTATTCGACGCCGCCGGTTTCCCAGAACGCGGTGGCGACCCGTTTCGCGCCCGACGGCGTGTTCTCGTCGAATTCCCAGGTGACGGCCGGGTGATTGCGGATCGTCGTCGCGGTGAGCGTGACGCGGCGGTGGCCGGGTTCGCGTTCCCGGTCCGCGGCGGCGCGCGCGATGCGGTCCAGCAGCGGTGTCGACGGGTCGGTGACCGGCGCGCCGCCGAGTCGCAGTTCCCGGCGCGGTGACGTCGGGTCGGTGACGACGAGGGTGGTGGCGACCGTGCCGGTGGCGACCGCCCACCCGGCCGGGATCACGGTGGTGAGGCCGCCCGGCGCTTCGACCCGCCGCAGGTCCGGCGGGAGGGCGGCGGTGGTCGTGGTGGTCGTGGGCGGTGGCGCGGTGGTGGTCGTGGTGATGACGGGCAGGGTGGGCGCCGCCGCGGCGGAGGTGCCGGGTGCGGTCGTCGGGGGACTCCGGTCCAGCGTCAGGTAGCCCGCGGTTCCGGCCAGGACGGCGTACGCGGCGGCGGCCGACAGCGCCAGGGGGAGGGCGCCCATCGGGTTTCTCGCATTCACCGGACGCCTCGCCATCGGGATAATCTGGACGTCAACGCTCCGCCGAGTAAATCGGAGAACCCGCGATGGCTGTCAATGGGCCGAACGAGTGGAGCGAACTGCGGGAATGGCTGGCGGCGCGCATCACCCGCGTCGACCTGACCGAATTCGGCGATGCCGACCGGGTGCGCCTGTCCCGCGCGCTGACCGCGCTGACGTCGGCGTTGGGCGAGGGCCACGACGGCGAGAGCCACCTGGCCGCGGCCGTGGTGCGCGCGGAGCTGGCCCGTGGCGGCGCGCCCCGTGCGGACGACGTGCTGCGCACGCACCTCGCCCTGGCGCTCGCGGCCCGGACGGCGGAGGTGCGCGCCGTCACGCCGGGGGGTGCGCTGGTCGTGACGGGCGCGCGTCAGGCGGCCGAGTGCCGTGCGCTGGCCGAGGAGGTCCTGGCGCTCAGCCCGCACCCGGAGTTGATCGCGTTCGCGACCGACCTGTGCCGGAGGTTGGACGAGGCGCGGCGGTGGCGGTGGGTCGAGCCGGACGTGTGGACGGCGGCGGTGGTGGGGCTGGCCGTGCTCGTGCTGCCGTTCGTGGGCAGCGCGATCGGCAACCCGGCGGTGACCGCGGCCGGTGTGCTGGTGGGCGCGGCGCTCGTGTTCGGGTTCGTGGTGGCGCACCGGAAGCGGAAGTGGGCGGTCGACGCGGACGCGGCGTTCGGCCGCGGTGGTTCGTGACCGGGCCGCGGAACGCGCCCGCCGCTCCGTGCCCGCCGCTCGCCGTCCGGGTGTGACCTCGGCCGCTGGGCCCGGTCGCGCTGTGCTTGGATCAGCAGGGTGAGCACGATCTACGATTGTGGTGTCCAGACCGATCGCGCGGCGGGCCTCGAAGCCGCCGCGGGAGCGGTGCGGGGCGGGCGGCTGGTCGTCCTGCCCACGGACACCGTGTACGGCATCGGGTGTGACGCGTTCGACGCGGCGGCCGTTCGTGCCCTGTTGGAGGCCAAGGGGCGCGGGCCCGACATGCCGGTCCCCGTGCTGGTCGGCTCGTGGACCACGATCGACGGGTTGGTCCTCGGGGTGCCCCGGCAGGCCCGCGCGCTGATCGAGGCGTTCTGGCCGGGCGGGCTGTCGCTCGTGCTGCCGCACGCGCCCTCGTTGGCGTGGGATCTCGGTCACACCCGCGGCACCGTGATGCTGCGGATGCCGTTGCACCCGGTCGCGTTGGAGCTGCTCCGCGACGTCGGTCCGATGGCCGTCTCCAGCGCGAACAAGTCGGGCTTCCCGCCGGCGGGCACCGTCCAGGAGGCCTGGGACCAGCTCGGCGAGGAGGTCGGCGTCTACCTGGACGGCGGACCGGCCACCGAGAACACCGCCTCCACCATCGTCGACCTGACCGGACCGGACCCCGTGGTCCTGCGGGAGGGCGCGGTGCCGATCGGCGAGGTCTCGAAGGCCCTCGGCGTCGAAGTCGAGGTCGCCCGCTAGTGGATCTTCCCGATCGGAGTAGCGTGGTACTCCCGTCGCCCGAACCAGCCCGACTGGATCAGCTGCAGCAAGATCCACCCGACACCCCATCGCCGAGGGGCTAGCCTGCCGTGGGCCAGTTGCCTGCCGTGTCCAACGTCCTCCCCGTCCGGGAGTACCTGCTCGTCGCGCTCACCGCCGCCGTCGTGACGTTCCTGCTCGTCGGCCTGGTGCGCGCGCTGGCGTTCCGGATCGGCGCGGTCGCCTACCCCCGCCAGCGCGACGTGCACGTCCAACCCATGCCGCGGATGGGCGGGCTCGCGATGTACGGCGGGGTGCTCGGCGGCATGCTCCTGGCGCACCAGCTGCCGGTGCTGCGCTCGGCGTTCGACTTCTCCTACGACCCGTACGCGGTGATCGTGGGCGGTGGCGTGATCGTCCTCGTCGGGGTGCTGGACGACCGGTTCGAGCTGGACTCCCTGACGAAACTCGCCGGCCAGGTCACCGCGGCGGGCATCCTCGTGCTGTTCGGCCTGCAGTGGCTGCTGTTCTGGGTGCCGTGGGGCGACGACGGCGAGGGCACCGGCTCGCTGCTCTCGCTGGACCAGAACCAGGGCGCGATCCTGAGCGTGCTGCTGGCCGTGACCATGGTCAACGCGATGAACTTCGTGGACGGCCTGGACGGCCTGGCCGCGGGCATCGGGCTGATCGCGGCGGCGGCCACCTGCGTGTTCTCCATCGGGCTGCTGGCCAACAACGGCGGTGACGTGGGCGCGTACCCGCCCGCGCTGATCGCGGCCACGCTCGCGGGCGCGTGCCTGGGCTTCCTGCCGCACAACTTCAACCCGGCGCGGATCTTCATGGGCGACTCGGGGTCGATGCTGATCGGGCTGATGCTCGCGGCGGCGACGATCTCGGCGTCGGGGAAGATCAACTACGAGTCGGTGCGGGCCACGGACGTCCTGGGCCTGCTGTCGCCGCTGGTCGTGGTCGCCGCGGTCCTGTTCGTGCCGTTGCTGGACCTGCTCATGGCCGTGGTCCGGCGGACCCGGCGGGGCGAGAGCCCGTTCTCCGCGGACAAGATGCACCTGCACCACCGGCTGCTCGAGATCGGGCACTCCCAGCGCCGCGCGGTGCTGCTGATCTACTTGTGGGCGGGCGTGCTGGCGTTCGGCGCGGTCGCGTTGACGCTGTTCGACGTCGTCGTCGTGGTGTGGTGCCTGGCCATCGGGCTTGTTCTCGCGCTGTTGGTCTCCGCGATACCCAGACTTCGCGAAGTGCGCCGCACATGACCCCCGATGGTGGGGTGAGGACCAAGGCTTCTTTACACTCGGTCTCGACCAGTGGACGGTGTTCGACCCTTTGGGGGTGACATGAGCCAGGACAAGACGGAGTGGACCCACGAAGCCGTCGTGCAGCGACTCGCGGGCGAAATGTACCGCGCGGCGCTGTGGGCGGCGCTCGCGACGGTGGTCGCGGGCGCGATCCTCTGGACTGTGCTGGCGGGGGTCCCCGGCCTGGTCGCGGCGCTGATCGGCGGTGCCATGGCGTGCCTGTCGTCGGCCGCGACGCTGCTGCTCATGCACCGCACCGCCGCGATGCCGCTCCAGGTGATCATGGTCGCGGCGTTCGCCGGGTTCCTGGGCAAGCTCATCCTGCTGTTCGCGGTGATGATGCTGCTGCGCCAGTTCCCCGTGCTGCACACCAACGCGCTGGCCCTGACCATGGCCGCGACCATCCTGGTGGCCACCGCCATGGAGGTGCGCGCCTCCAAGCGCAGTCGCAGTCAGATCGTCATCCCGACCCCTGGAAACACCTGATCTACCGGCTGGTACGGTGCGCGCAGGACGGGACACCCAGGTAGGTGGGGTGCCTCTCGCGGGCGCTTGCGGTCCGTAAGGTACGTTAAGTCCCGATCGTGACGATTCCCCCGGCGGAGTGAACGCCGGCCGGGAGAACCGGAAGGAACACAGTGACCACGTTGGTGCTGGCCTCGGGTGGCGAGTTCGTCGCACCCGGTGTGAAGGACTTCTTCCCCCCGGCGATCTTCGGCTCGGTCGACAAGCCGATGGTGCTGCTGGTCCTGTCGGTCCTCATCATCGGGGCGTTCTTCATCCTGGCGACCCGAAACATGAAGCTCGTCCCGGGTAAGTTCCAGTTCCTCGCCGAGTCGGCCTACGACATCGGGCGCAACTCGATCGCGCGTGAGCAGATCGGTGGCAAGGACTTCAAGCCCTTCGTTCCGCTGATCCTGACCGTCTTCACGTTCATCCTGGTGAACAACCTGTTCGGGCTCATCCCGTTCGTCCAGTTCCCCACGATGGCGCACATCGGCTTCCCGCTCGCCGTCTCGGTCCTGGTCATCTACCCGGTTTACCACTTCGTGGGGTTCAAGCGCCACGGTTTCGTCGGCTACCTGAAGCACGCCACCATGCCCCCCGGCGCGCCCTGGTTCGTGCTCATCCTGCTGATCCCGATCGAGTTCTTCCAGAAGTTCGTCCTGAACCCGCTCACGCTCGCCATCCGAGTCTTCGCAGCGATGTTCGCGGGTCACCTCCTGCTGCTGGTGTTCACCCTCGCGGGTGAGTTCCTGCTGCTCAACGGCGGCATCACGGTGGTGGTGGCCCCGATTGCCTTCCTCTTCGCCATCGCGCTGACGTTCCTGGAAGCGCTGATCATGGTCCTTCAGGCCTACATCTTCGCCCTGCTGAGCGCCAACTACATCGGCGCCGCGCTGGCGGAAGAGCACTGAAAAACATTCAAGCCTCCGATCCGCGATGCCTTTCGCGGACCGAGTTGGAAAGGGAACAGCACAAGTGAGCGCATCCATCGTTCTTGCTCAGGAAGCCGCCTCCGGTGTGACCAACGCGGGTCTCGCCGCGATCGGCTACGGCCTCGCGGCCATCGGCCCGGGCATCGGCGTGGGTCTGATCTTCTCCTCGGTCATCAGCGGGACCGCCCGCCAGCCCGAGGCCCGCGGCGTCCTGCTGAGCCTCGCCTGGACGACCTTCGCCATCGTCGAGGTCCTCGCGCTGCTCGGCTTCGTCGTGTACTTCCTCGCGTCGGCAGCCTGAGCACCCGTTCATCGCATAAGAGAGGTTTGTGATGAAAACCCTCATCGTGGCGGCGGCGGAGGGGGAACCGATCAACCCGGTTCTCCCGCACACTTCCGAGATCATCATCGGCCTGATCGCGTTCCTGCTGCTCTTGTTCGTCATCAAGAAGTTCGTCTCGCCGAAGTTCGAGGCGGTCTACGCGGAACGCGCCGCCAAGATCGAGGGCGGGATCGAGAAGGCCGAGCAGGCGCAGGCGCAGGCGCAGGCCACGCTGGAGCAGTACAAGGCCCAGCTCGCCGAGGCACGTGCCGAGGCGGCCCGCATCCGCGACGACGCCCGCATCGAGGGCGAGCAGATCATCAGCGAGCTGCGCGCCAAGGCGCAGGAGGAGTCCGCGCGGATCGTCGCGCAGGGGCAGACCCAGCTCGAGACGCAGCGCGCGCAGATCGTCGCGGAGCTGCGTGGCGAGTTGGGCCGACTGGCCATCGACCTGGCTGACCGGGTCGTCGGCGAGTCGCTGGAGGACGAGGTGCGCCGTCGGGGCACCGTCGACCGGTTCCTCTCCGAGCTCGACGGCACGTCGGCTCCGGCCGCCAAGTGAGGGAACGCCGATGACGCTGCACGCCGCTAGCCGTGACGCCCTGGCCGCCGCCGAGCTGCGGTTGCTGGAGGTCGTGGACGGCACGACCGGCCCCACCGCCAGCGAGTCCCTGGGCAAGCTGGGCGAGGAGCTGTTCGCGGTCGTCAGCCTGCTGTCGGCGCAGCCCGCGCTGCGTCGGGCGCTGGCCGACAACTCCTCGGGCCCCGAGTCCCGGGAGCAGCTGCTGCACGGCCTGCTCGACGGCAAGGTCGACGACGCGACGGTGCAGGTGCTGGCCACGGTCGTCACCGCGCGCTGGTCCAGCCCGCGCGAGCTGGTCGACGGCATCGAGTCGCTGGCCCGCACCACGCTGCTGGTGCGGGCGGAGCGGGACGGCAAGCTCGACGCCGTCGAGGACGAGCTGTTCCGACTCGGTCGCATCATCGCGGGCAACCACGAGCTGGAGCTGGCGCTGTCCGACCCGGCGGCCGAGCCCGCGGGCAAGGTCGCGCTGGTCGACAGCCTTGTGGCGGGCAAGGTCGACGGGACCACCAAGACCCTGGTGGACCAGCTCGTCCGCGAGCCGCGCGGCCAGGGCGTCGTCAACGGCCTCGGCGACCTCGCGTCGCTCGCGGCCAAGCGCCGGGAACGTTCCGTCGCCTACGTCCGTTCCGCCGTCGAGCTCGACGCGGCGCAGCAGGACCGCCTCGAGGCCACGCTGACCCGGATCTACTCCAGGCCGATCGCGCTGCACGTCGAGGTCGACCCCACGCTGCGCGGCGGTCTGCTGATCAAGATCGGCGACGAGGTCATCGACGGAAGCGTGGCCGGTCGCCTGGCGTCACTGCGCCGCGACCTCGCCGGCTGACCGACCGGAACCGCGGCCCACAAGCCCCTTTCCCAGAACGAAGTGAGAGCAGGAACGACATGGCGGAGCTGACGATCTCGTCGGACGAGATCCGCAGTGCGATCGAGAAGTACGTCTCGACCTACTCCCCGGAAGTCAGCCGGGAAGAGGTCGGCGTCGTCGCGGAGACCTACGACGGCATCGCCATCGTCGAGGGTCTGCCCGGCACCATGACCAACGAGCTGCTGGAGTTCCCCGGCGGCGTGCTCGGCGTGGCCCTGAACCTGGAAGTCCGCCAGATCGGCGCGGTCATCCTCGGCGACTTCGACAAGATCGAAGAGGGCCAGGAGGTCAAGCGGACCGGCCAGGTGCTCTCCGTGCCGGTCGGCGACGGCTTCCTCGGCCGCGTGGTGAACCCGCTCGGCCAGCCGATCGACGGCCTCGGCGACATCGTCGCCGACGACAACCGCGCGCTGGAGCTGCAGGCCGCGACCGTGCTGCAGCGGCAGCCGGTGAACGAGCCGATGCAGACCGGCATCAAGGCCATCGACTCGATGACCCCGATCGGCCGCGGCCAGCGCCAGCTGATCATCGGCGACCGCAAGACCGGCAAGACCGCGGTCTGCATCGACACGATCATCAACCAGAAGAAGGCCTGGGACTCGGGCGACCCGCAGCAGCAGGTGCGCTGCGTGTACGTGGCCATCGGCCAGAAGGGCTCCACCATCGCGGGCGTCAAGGCCGCGCTGGAGGAGGCGGGCGCGCTGGAGTACACCACCATCGTCGCCGCCCCCGCGTCCGACTCGGCCGGCTTCAAGTGGCTCGCGCCCTACACCGGCTCGACCATCGGCCAGCACTGGATGTACCAGGGCAAGCACGTCCTGATCGTCTTCGACGACCTGACCAAGCAGGCGGAGGCGTACCGCGCCATCTCGCTGCTGCTGCGCCGCCCGCCGGGCCGCGAGGCCTACCCCGGCGACGTCTTCTACTTGCACTCGCGCCTGCTGGAGCGCTGCGCGAAGCTGTCCGACGACATGGGCGGCGGCTCGATGACCGGCCTGCCGATCATCGAGACCAAGGCCAACGACGTGTCGGCGTACATCCCGACCAACGTCATCTCGATCACCGACGGCCAGTGCTTCCTGGAGTCGGACCTGTTCAACGCCGGTGTGCGCCCGGCCGTCAACGTGGGTATCTCGGTGTCCCGCGTCGGTGGCGCCGCGCAGATCAAGGCGATGAAGACGGTCTCCGGCTCGCTGCGCCTGGACCTGTCGCAGTTCCGCGAGCTGGAGGCGTTCTCCGCCTTCGCCTCGGACCTCGACGCGGCGTCCCGCGCCCAGCTGGAGCGCGGCGCGCGCCTGGTCGAGCTGCTCAAGCAGGGCCAGTACTCGCCGGTCCCGGTCGAGGAGCAGGTCGTCTCGATCTACCTCGGCACCAAGGGCCACTACGACGACATCGCGGTGGGCGACGTCCGCCGCTTCGAGTCGGAGTTCCTGGACCACGTCCGGCGCAGCCACGAGGTGATCCTGTCCGACATCCGCGAGTCCAAGAAGCTGTCGGACGACACGGAGAAGGGCATCCTCGACGCCGTCGCCGCGTTCAAGCAGCAGTTCACCGCCTCCAACGGCGCGTCGGTCGTCGACGTGCCCGCCGACGCGATGGACGCCGACAAGGTCGGGCAGGAGTCGGTGAAGGTCAACCGGCCCGCTCCGACCGAGAAGTGACGTAGGCATGGCGGCACAGATCCGGGAGCTGCGCCAGCGGATCCGCTCGGTCAACTCGACCAAGAAGATCACCAAGGCGTACGAGCTCATCGCCACGTCCCGTCTCGCCAAGGCGCAGACGAGGGTCGCGGCGTCGCGCCCCTACGCGGAGGAGATCACCTCGGTCCTCTCCGCGCTGGCGACCGCGTCCGCGAACCTCGACCACCCGCTGCTGACCGAGCGCAAGAACCCGCGCCGCGCCGCGGTCCTCGTCGTGACGAGCGACAAGGGCATGTGCGGCGGCTACAACGCCAACGTGCTGCGGGCCGCGGAGGAGCTGCTCTCGCTGCTGCGGTCCGAGGGCAAGGAGCCCGTCCTCTACGTCATCGGGCGCAAGGGCGTGGGCTACTACAAGTTCCGCAAGCGCGCCATCGCGGGCGAGTGGACCGGCTTCTCGCAGCTGCCGCACTACGTCAACGCGGTCGAGGCCGGTGACGCGCTGGTCAAGGCGTTCGTCGCGGGCAGCGACGACGAGGGCGACCAGCCCGGCCCCGACGGCGTGCTCGGCGTGGACGAGCTGCACGTGGTCTACACCGAGTTCAAGTCGATGCTGAGCCAGACGCCGGTCGCCAAGCGGATCGCGCCGATGGTCGTCGACTTCGAGCCGGAGCCGCAGAAGCTCCAGTCGGTGTACTCGTTCGAACCGAGTGCGGAGACCTTGCTGGGCGCGTTGCTGCCCAAGTACGTCAAGACCAGGCTCTTCTCGGCACTGCTGGACGCGGCGGCCTCGGAGTCGGCGGCGCGACGGACCGCGATGAAGGCGGCGACGGACAACGCCACCGAACTGGTCCGCAACCTCAGCCGCCAGGCGAACCAGGCCCGTCAGGCCCAGATCACCCAGGAGATCAGCGAGATCGTCGGTGGCGCCTCCGCGCTTACCGGTGGCGCAGGAAGTGATGAGTGACATGAGTGCTACTGCCACCACCACCCGCACCGGCCGTGTGGTCCGGGTGATCGGTGCCGTCGTCGACGTGGAGTTCCCGCGCGACGCGGTGCCGGAGCTGTTCAACGCCCTGCACGCCGAGGTCACCGCCGAGGCGGTGGCCAAGACGCTGACCCTGGAGGTCGCCCAGCACCTGGGTGACAACCTGGTCCGCACCATCTCGATGCAGCCCACCGACGGCCTCGTCCGCGGCGCGGCGGTGACCGACACCGGCAAGGCGATCAGCGTGCCCGTCGGCGACGTCGTCAAGGGCCACGTGTTCAACGCGCTGGGCGACTGCCTCGACGAGCCCGGCCTCGGCCGCGACGGCGAGCAGTGGGCAATCCACCGCAAGGCGCCCGCCTTCGACCAGCTCGAGGGCAAGACCGAGATCCTGGAAACGGGCATCAAGGTCATCGACCTGCTGACCCCGTACGTCAAGGGCGGCAAGATCGGCCTGTTCGGCGGCGCGGGCGTGGGCAAGACGGTGCTCATCCAGGAGATGATCACCCGTATCGCCCGCGAGTTCTCCGGCACGTCGGTGTTCGCCGGCGTCGGCGAGCGCACCCGTGAGGGCACCGACCTCCTCCTCGAGATGGAGGAGATGGGCGTGCTCGGCGACACCGCCCTGGTGTTCGGTCAGATGGACGAGCCGCCCGGCACCCGCATGCGCGTCGCGCTGTCCGCGCTGACGATGGCGGAGTACTTCCGCGACGTGCAGGGCCAGGACGTGCTGCTGTTCATCGACAACATCTTCCGGTTCACCCAGGCGGGTTCGGAGGTGTCGACCCTGCTGGGCCGCATGCCGTCCGCCGTGGGTTACCAGCCGACGCTGGCAGACGAGATGGGTGAGCTCCAGGAGCGCATCACCTCGACGCGCGGTAAGTCGATCACCTCGCTGCAGGCCATCTACGTGCCCGCGGACGACTACACCGACCCCGCGCCGGCCACCACGTTCGCCCACCTGGACGCGACGACGGAGCTCTCCCGTCCGATCTCCCAGAAGGGCATCTACCCGGCGGTGGACCCGCTGTCCTCGTCCTCCCGGATCCTCGAGCCGTCGATCGTCGGCGAGGAGCACTACCGGGTGGCGCAGGAGGTCAAGCGGATCCTGCAGAAGTACAAGGAGCTGCAGGACATCATCGCCATCCTCGGCATGGACGAGCTGTCCGAGGAGGACAAGGTCCTCGTCGGTCGCGCCCGTCGCCTGGAGCGCTTCCTCGGCCAGAACTTCATCGTGGCCGAGAAGTTCACCGACCAGCCGGGTTCGTTCGTGCCGATCAAGGACACGATCGAGGCGTTCGACCGCGTCTGCAAGGGCGAGTTCGACCACTACCCGGAGCAGGCGTTCTTCTCCTGCGGCGGGTTGGACGACGTCGAGGCCAACGCCAAGAAGCTCGCCGGCAAGTAGGGCCGGGCTTTGCCGAAGGGTCGTTCCCCGCTCGGGGGACGGCCCTTCGGCCGTCGCGGGGCTCAGTGGGAGGCCCAGCCCAGGGCGCGGGAGATGGCCAGGCCGCACGTGCGCACGGCGGGCACGACGGTGTCCGTGCGGGTGCCCGTGGGCACGACGACGGACACCGCGGCCACCACGTCGCCGTCCGGTCCGCGCACGGGGGCGGCGACCGAGTAGGTGATCATCTCGATCTGGCGGTCGCTGATGGCGTAGCCGTCGCGGCGCACGCGGGCCAGGGCCTCGCGCAGTTCCGGCGCCGACGCGATCGTCCTGGGCGTGAACCGCTTGAGCGGCGCGGCCAGCACGGCCTCCTGCACGGCGACGGGCGCGGCGGCCAGCAGCACCAGGCCGACGCCCGTGCAGTGCGTCGGCATCCGGCTGCCGACCCGCGTCACCACGTTGACCGCGTCCCGCGCCGAGATCCGCTCCACGTACACGACCTCCGTGCCGTCGCGCACGGCCAGCTGGACGTTGTGCCGCGTGACCTCGTAGAGGTCCTCCAGGAACGGCAGGGCCCGGTCTCGCAGGTCGAGGCTGCCCGGCGACAGCGCGCCCAGCTCCAGCAGCCTCAGGCCCACGCGGTAGCGGCCGTCGGGCGCGCGGTCCAGGGCGCGCAGCTCCACCAGGGACGCCACCAGCCGGTGCGTGGTGCTCAGCGGCAGGCCCGAGTGGCGGCTCAGCTCGGACAGCGTGACCGCCGACCGGTCCACGGTGAACACCGACAGCAGCGAGAACGCGCGCTCCAGCAGCGACTTCGGGGTGGGCACCGGCCCAGTCTCCCAACGGCCTTCCGCTCATCGGAAACCGCCCTGCCCCGGCCAGGGTGACCCACACCACCCTCCCGGTATGAACAAATGGGTGCTCCCGCTGGGCTGGACGGCGGTACTGCTCGACGGCTTCGACCTCGTGGTGCTCGGCACCGTCCTCCCGGTCCTGCTCGACACGGGGCAGTGGGGCCTCACGCCGGCGTCCGCGTCGGTCGTCTCCACGGCGGGCCTGGTCGGCATGATGCTGGGCGCGATGGCGATCGGCACGGTCACCGACCTGGTCGGGCGGCGCAAGGCGCTGATCGCGTCCGTGTGCGGCTTCTCCTTGTTCACCGTGCTGTGCGCGGCGGCGCCGTCGATCGAGGTGTTCGGCGGGCTGAGGTTCCTCGCCGGCCTCGGCCTCGGCGGCTGCCTGCCGACGGCCATCGCGCTGGTCGACGAGTTCGCGCCGGCGCGGCGGCGCGGCCGGGCCACCACGCTGGTCATGACCGGCTACCACGTCGGGGCGGTGCTCACCGCGCTGCTGGGCATGGCGGTGATCCCGTCGCTGGGGTGGCGGGCGTTGTTCGTGATCGGCGCGGCGCCCGCGCTCGTGCTGGTGCCGCTGATGGTGCTGCTGCTGCCGGAGTCGCGGGCGTTCCGCTCGGCGCCGGTGTCGGCCGGGAGGCTGGTCGGCTCGCTGTTCCGGCCCGGCCTGCGGCGGGCCACGGTGGCGTTCTGGGCGGCGTCGTTCATGGGGCTGCTGCTGGTCTACGGCCTGAACACGTGGCTGCCGCAGATCATGCGCGCGGCCGGGTACCCGCTGGGCGCGGCGCTGGGCCTGCTGCTCACGCTGAACGTCGGCGCGGTGGTCGGGCTGCTGGTCGCGGGCGCGGTGGCGGACCGGGTCGGCGTGCGGCCGTCGACCATCGGCTGGTTCGCCGCGTCGGCGGCGGCCCTGGGCCTGCTCAGCGCACGGCTGCCGACCGCGGGCGTCTACGCGGCGGTGTTCGTGGCCGGGTGCTTCGTGTTCAGCGCGCAGGTCCTGGTGTACGCGTACGTGGGCCGCGTGTACGACGACGGCAACCGCGCCACGGGTCTGGGGTGGACGGCGGGCGTCGGGCGGATCGGGGCCGTCAGCGGGCCCGTGCTGGGCGGGGCGCTGCTCACCGCGGGCCTCGCGCACCCGTGGGGTTTCTACGCGTTCGCCTTGGTGGCGGCCCTGGGCGCGGTCGCGGTGACCGCCGTCGGAGCGGTCTCCGGGCGGGTAGCCGCGGGCCGTGGGAACGACTGAGGGTGGCTGGTGCGGCGGGGTGCACCGGTCACCGTTTAGACTGCGGTGGACTCCAGTCGACTCAGGGAGATGCGCGTGGCCGAGATGACCGTCCAGCTGGTCGCGGTGGAACGCCGCCTGTGGTCCGGCACGGCCACCTCGGTGGTCGCGCAGACCCTCGAAGGCGAGATCGGCATCCTGCCCGGCCACGAGCCGGTGCTCGGCCAGTTGGTCGAGGGCGGCGTGGTCCGGATCCGCACCACGGACAACGAGCTGGTGACGGCGGCCGTGCACGGCGGGTTCCTCTCCGTGACCGGCGACGGCGTGAGCATCCTCGCGGAGGCCGCGGAGCTCGCCCACGAGATCGACGTCGAGCAGGCTCGCTCGGACGTGCAGAACGCGGACGACGTACAGCGGGCCCGGGCGATCGCGCGGCTCCGCGCCGCCGGGCACTCGGCCTGACGCGGACGGGCGGACGAACGCCGTGGGGATCGCCGAACTGGTGGGGCTGGTCCTGTTCGGCGCGGTGGTCGTCCTCGCGTACCTGGCGTGGCGGCGAGTCCGGCTGCTGCGCGCGGGCGGCGTGCACGTCGCGCTGAGGTCCAGGCTCAAGGGCTCCGGCCGGGGCTGGCACCTGGGCGTCGGGCACTACCGGGGTGACGAGTTCACCTGGTTCCGCGTGCTGAGCCTGAGCCCCGGCCCGGACATGGTCATCTCCCGCGAGGGCTTCGAGATCGACGACCGCCGCGAGCCCACCGCACCGGAGGCGTACGCGATGCCCGCGGGCGCGGTGGTGCTCCGCTGTCGCGGCAACAAGGGCGAGGTCGAGATCGCGATGGGCCCGGACGCGCTGACAGGATTCCTGTCCTGGTTGGAGTCAGCGCCTCCGGGCCGATCCATTCCCTGGGCCTCCTAGCGACCACCGTCAGGTGAGGTCGAGGCCTCCGGTGACGGCCGGCCGCACCGCGGTCGTCGAGCTGATCGCCTCGTTGTCCAGCAGGTGGTCGTCGCCCTCGGGCAGGGACGCCACGGCCCGGAAGGTCACCTTCCCGAGCGCGACGTCGTGCGTGCGGACCTGGACCACTCGCGACGTGGTGGCCGAGCGGCCGTCCCCGGTGGTGTGGGTCAGCGTCACGGTGTAGTCGCCGTCGGCCGCGTAGCGGTGGTGCGGTCGCGTCGTGTTCGGCGAACGCGTCGTTCGGGAGCGCGGCGAGCCCGCTCACCGCGAACGTCAGCGACCCGCCCGAGCCGGCGTGGTACGAACCGGCGAGGAAGTGGTAGCTGGTGCCGGCCGTGACCGCGACCTCGACGCGCGACTGGTGGCTGCCGTTCCGGTCGTCGTTGCAGGCGATCGGGGTGAGCGAGCCGCGGAACCCGGTGTGCGCCGAGTGATCGGCGTCGCCCGGTCGAAGTCGTCGTTCGCGGGCGGCGCGGCGTGCGCGATCCCCGGGACGAGCAGACCGAGGAGGACGGCCACCACGACCGATCCGGATCTTCGTGTTCCGCGCACGGCGGGGTACCCCCACGTCGAGTGGACGCTCCTCGGCGTCCGGACCCGGCAGAGTGAACACAAGGACGATCGGTCGTGGTGGCCCATCGGTGGTCCGGACACTCGATCGGTCCGGGGACGTCACCCGGACAGAGTCAGGCGGGCTGCCTGATGCTCTCGAAGATCCTGGCGAAGCCCTCCTTCCCGTGACCGGCGTCGACCTGCTGCCGGATCAGGTTCTGCACCATGCCGACCACCTCGGTGGAGATGCCCTGCGCGGCGCTGGCGTCGAGCATGTCGCCGAGGTCGGAGAACTCCAGGCTCTGCTGTCCCGGCACGGTGTAGTCGCCGCCGTCGACCACGGCCGCGAACCCGGCGAACCCACCCGTCATCGCGGCCAGCCACGGCGCGGCCCGCCCGGCGAACTCGGTCGCCGTCACGCCCGCGCCCGCGACCATCGCGGCGCCGTGCAGGAAACCGGCGAACATCACGTACATGCCGGCGAGCAGGGCCAGGTCGTACAGCGACGCCAGGCCCGCGTCCTCGCCGAAGTACGCGCTCTCGCCCCACAGGTCCAGCAGCGGGCGGTGCCGCTCGAACGCGGTGGCCGAGCCGCTGTAGAGGACGGACGAGCCGGGCCGCCCGATCATGTCCGGCACGGCCATGATGCCGCCGTCGAGGTACACCACGCCGTGCGCCGCCGCCCAGCCGGCGAACTCCCTCGACTGGTCGAGCGTGGTCGTGGTGACGTTGACCAGCGTGCGGCCGGTGAGCAGGTCGGCCACCGGGTCGAGCACCTCGTGGACCGAGTCGGCGTCGAAGAGGCAGGCGATCACCACGTCGGACGCGGTCACGGCGTCGCGGACGGAGCCGGCGGCCGTGCCGCCGAGGTCGACGAGGGCTTCGGCCTTGCCGGGCGAGCGGTTCCAGACGGTCGTGACGTGCCCGGCGCGGACCAGGGCGGTGGCGAGGGCGGCGCCCATCGCGCCGAGCCCGAGGACGGTCGCTTTCGTGTTGGTCATGCCGAGATCGTCACTCGTACCGGTACGGTTGACCAGTACGGACTATTTTGTGCAGTACCCACCTTTTGGTAAGCACCCCCGGGAGGGGCCGATGGCGGCTCGACGTGGTCCCTACTTCTGCGGCATCGACGCCGCGATGGACGTGGTGTCCGGCAAGTGGAAGTCGCTGATCCTGTGGGAGCTGGCCGAGCACGGCGTGCGGCGGTTCGCCCAGCTGCGCCGCGGCCTGCCGGGCGTGAGCGAGAAGATGCTGGTCCAGCAGTTGCGCGAGCTGGAGGAGGACGGCCTCGTGCACCGCGAGGTGTTCCCCGAGGTGCCGCCGAGGGTGGAGTACGAGCTGACCGAGCACGGGGTGTCGCTCAACGAGGCGCTCGCCGCGCTGGGCGTGTGGGGCACCGCGCGGATCGAGCGCATCGGCGCCGAGAAGGTGGTCTACGCGTCCTGAGCGGGCACCCGCTCGGCGGGGCTCGGCCGGCGGAACAGGGTGCCCAGCCTGCGCAGGGCCTCCTGGTCGCCGGAGGCCGAGGCGGCGCCGGAGGCGATCTTGTCCGCCAGGCTCGACCGGCCGTCGGCCAGCGAGGCGAAGACGTCCTCGTCGGTCTCGACCACCGCGTCGGGCCGCCCGGCGGGGCCGTGGCCCGCGTCCACCTCGCCGTCGTCCACGCGGACGTGGAACACCTCGTCGCCGACCCGGAACTCGTAGACGGCCCGCACGCCCGCGGCGGCCTCGGCGTCGAAGAACGCCTCCATCGCCAGCACGGCCCAGCCGGGGTGGAACGCCTCGCCCGGGCGTCGTTCGCCCATGGCCCACCTCGTGCCCCAGCGGGCCAGGGCGAGCACGGCCGGCCCGAGCTCCCGGCCTGCCTCGGTGAGGTCGTAGGCGGGGGTCCGGGCCGGCGCGGGCAGCGTCACCTTGTGCGCGAGGCCTTCGTGTTCGAGGTGCTTGAGCCGGGCCGCGAGCAGCCCGGTGCCGAGGCCGCGCAGGCTCTGCTGGAGGTCGCCGAACCGCTTCGGCCCGGTCAGCAGCTCGCGGACCAGCAGGAGCGTCCAGCGCTCGCCGACGAGGTCGAGCGTCCGCGCGGTCGCGCAGTACTGGTTGTACGTCCGCTGGTCCACCGGCTCATCCTAGGGTCGCCGCCCCCCGGCCCACGACGGCGAGCAGCACGTCCGCGATGCGGCGCGGGTGGGTCAGCGGCGCGTCGTGCGGCCCGTCCACCGGCACGGTCCGGTAGCCGAGGTCGGCGGCGAACCGGGCGAACGGGAACGTCTCCGGCACGCAGTGGACGCCGGTGCCGGGGACGCGGTCGACGGCGCCGGTGAGGCGGGTCGGCTCGGTGAACGTCCGCAGCGCGTGGGTGCGCAGCCGCTGGTCGAGCCAGTGCGCGTCGTCGGGGTCGGTCACGCCGAATGACTCGGCTGCGGGCGGTGCGATCAGGCCGTCGGCGTTCGCGGCGGCCGTGACCCTGGCGGTGAACCAGTCCGGCGCCAGGTCGGTCAGGCTCGCGCCGTCGGGCCCGGCCCAGCCGTCGACCAGCACGAGGTGGGCCACCCGGTGCGGGCGGAGGTCGGCGGCCTGGCGGACCACCAGGCCCGCGTAGCTGTGGCCGACCAGCACCAGGTCCGGGTCCGCGACGGCGTCGACCGCGGCCACCACCTCGTCGGCGTGGTCGGACAGTCCGACGTCGCGGTCGTGCGTGAGGTCGGGCGTGACGACGTGCGCGCCGGTCGCCGTGAGCAGGGGTGCGACCCGTTCCCAGGCCCAGCCGCCGTGCCACGCGCCGTGGACGAGGACGTAAGTGGTCATGGTCGACCTCCGGGTAGGCGAACTTCCTGTTTTCGAAGCTTAGACTTCAAAAACAGGAAGCGCTACCTCCCGGGGTCAGGCGTTGGCGCCCGGCTGCCAGAGCACGTCGCCGTCCGGGTTGGCGACCCTGGCCAGGATGAACAGCAGGTCGGAGAGCCGGTTCAGGTACTTCGCGGTCAGCGCGTTCGTCTGCTCGGCCTCGACCTCGATCAACGCCCACGCGCCCCGCTCGGCCCGCCGGGCGATGGTGCGGGCCTGGTGCAGCAGCGCCGCGCCGGGTGTGCCACCGTTGAGGATGAACGACTCCAGCTTGCCCAACCGGGAGTTGAACGCATCGCACCACGACTCGAGCCGGTCGACGTAGGCCTGGGTGATCCGCAGCGGCGGGTACTTGGGGTCGGGGGCGATCGGCGTGCAGAGGTCGGCGCCGACGTCGAACAGGTCGTTCTGGACCTGCCGCACCACGTCGGCGACGTCGGGTTCCAGCGCGCCGAGCGCCAGGGCGACGCCGAGCGCGGCGTTGGTCTCGTCCACGTCGGCGTACGCCGTGATGCGGGGTGAGGTCTTGGGCACCCGGGAGAAGTCGCCGAGGCCGGTGGTCCCGTCGTCGCCGACGCGGGTGTAGATCTTCGTCAGGTGCACGGCCATGCGAAGCACTGTAGACACCGCGGTGGCCCACCACGGACGGGCACGATTCAGACCGTACGTAGGATTGCGGCACAACGAGCAAGGAGTCCGTTACGTGAGTGAGCACTTCCGGGTTCAGGGCGGTGGGCGGCTCGTCGGCGAGGTCGCCGTCGTAGGCGCGAAGAACAGCGTGCTCAAGCTGATGGCGGCGGCACTGCTGGCCGAGGGCACCACCACCATCACCAACTGCCCGGAGATCCTGGACGTGCCGCTGATGGCGGACGTCCTGCGCAGCCTCGGCTGCGAGGTGGCGATCGACGGCCGGGTCGTCACGATCACCACCCCGAAGGAGCTCAACCACCGCGCCGACTCCGAGGCGATGGGCAAGCTGCGCGCGTCCGTGTGCGTGCTCGGTCCCCTGGTGGGCCGGTGCAAGCGGGCCGTCGTCGCGCTGCCGGGTGGCGACGCGATCGGCAACCGGCCGCTGGACATGCACCAGAGCGGCCTGCGCAAGCTCGGCGCGCACAGCGAGATCGAGCACGGCTGCGTGATCGCCGAGGCCGAGGGCCTGCACGGCGCGCAGATCTGGCTCGACTTCCCCAGCGTCGGCGCGACGGAGAACATCCTGATGGCGGCGGTGCTGGCCAACGGCACCACGGTCATCGACAACGCCGCCCGCGAGCCGGAGATCGTGGACATCTGCGTGATGCTCCAGCAGATGGGCGCGAAGATCGAGGGCGCGGGCACGTCCACGCTCACCGTGCACGGGGTGGAGTCGCTCCAGCCGACCGAGCACCGGGTGATCGGCGACCGGATCGTCGGCGCCACCTGGGCGTTCGCGGCCGTCATGACCCGCGGTGACATCACCGTGCGCGGCGTGGACCCGCACCACCTCGACCTGGTGCTGGAGAAGCTGCGGATGGCGGGTGCGGACGTGACCACGCTCGACGACGGCTTCCGCGTGGTGCAGACCGACCGGCCGCGGTCGGTGGACTTCGTGACGTTGCCGTACCCCGGTTTCGCCACCGACCTGCAGCCGTTCGCGATCGCGCTGTCGAGCGTGTCCGACGGCACGTCGATGATCACCGAGAACCTGTTCGAGGCGCGGTTCCGGTTCATCGAGGAGATGGTGCGGCTGGGTGCGGACGCGCGCACCGACGGCCACCACGCGGTGGTGCGGGGTGTCGAGCGGCTGTCGAGCGCGCCGGTGTGGGCCTCGGACATCCGCGCGGGCGCGGGGCTGGTGCTGGCCGGGCTGTGCGCGGACGGCGCGACCGAGGTGTACGAGATCTTCCACATCGAGCGCGGCTACCCGGGCTTCGTGGAGAACCTGCGCAAGCTCGGCGCGACCGTGGAGCGCGTCAACGCCTGACCCGCACCCGGTGTCGGGTGTTCGCCGGATACTGCGTGAGCAGCGACCTCCCTAGAGTCAGTGCGCGTTGGCCGACTTCAGGGGGAAGGCACGTGAGAGGATTCTTCGGCGGGTCGGGCCGGCGCGGGAGGGCGCTCGGCCTGGTCGCCTTGACGGTGGGAGCGGCGGCCATCGCGTTCTCCGCACCGGCGTCGGCCGCGGAGCCGCCTCGGTGCACCACGATGACGGAGATGGTGCGGTCGGGTCACACGATCGCCGTGCCGACGGCCAAGGGCAGCACCTCGTGCCAGATCGGCCGCGACTACGCGGCGAACGCGACGCTCGTGTCCCGGTTCCAGTTCACGATGCGCCGGTGCTACCCGACGTTGAACCTGGCGTCGCCCTACTCGGACGAGAAGGTGGGCGACCTCTTCGCCGACGGCAGCTTCGGGCCTCGCACCGAGGCCGCGTTGAAGGCCGTGCAGCGCTACATCGGCACCGCCGCGGACGGCATCTACGGCCCGAACACCCGCGATCGGATGAAGTTCACGACGCCGGATCGCGTCTACTGCTACGGCTACTGAGTTCGAGGGGGATCAGCATGAGGGAAGGTTCAGGCTTGCGCCGGTTCGGCGTGGGTGTGGCAGCCGTGCTCATGGCCGTCACCGGGATGGCCGTGTCGGGGGGATCGGCGTCCGCGGCGACCGACCTGTGCGTGAAGATGGTGCCGCGCTACGTCGGCAGCAACATCAGCATCATGGTTCCGGCGAGCAGCGCGAACAGCCAGACGTGCCTGATCGGCAGCGGCCTGGTGGCGAACTACAAGATCGTGACGCTGTTCCAGGCCACGATGATCAAGTGCTACGGCGGTCTCCGGCTGGCGTCGCCGTACGAGGACGAGTTCATCCGCGACCTCGACGCCGACGGCAGCTTCGGCCCGCGCACCCAGGCCGCGTTGAAGGCGGTGCAGAGGTCCATCGGCGCCACGGTCGACGGGTCCTACGGGCCCAACACCCGTGATCGGATGAGGTTCATCGACGACCGCAACCGCTACTGCTACGCCTACTGAGCTGGGCGACGCGCACCGGACAGCCCTCCTGACCAACCGGGTCAGGAGGGCTGTCCGCGTGTCGTCGCCTGACCCCGCACCCCGGTGTCGGGAGTTCGCCGGACACCGCGTGAGCAGCGACTTCCCTAGAGTCGGGGCATCGTGATGCCGGTGATCTCGGGGGGAAGCGCATGAGGCGGTCGACGGGTGGCAGGGGTCTGCGGAGCAGGGCGATCGGACTGGTCGCCCTGGCGGTGGGCACGGCGGTGATCGGGCTCGCCGCGCCGGCGTCGGCCGCGACCCTGCCCCGCTGCACCTCGACCTCGGAGGTCGTGCGGTCGGGCCACACGATCGTGGTGCCGGTGAGCATCAGCAGCACCTCGTGCCACATCGGCCGCGACTACGCGGCGAACGCGACGGTCGTGGGCCGGTTCCAGCTGACCATGAACCGGTGCTACGCGAGCCTGAACCTGGCCTGGCCGTACTCGGACGAGAAGGTCGGCGACCTCGATGCGGACGGCAGCTTCGGGCCGCGTTCCGAGGCCGCGCTGAAGGCGGTGCAGCGCTACATCGGCACCGCCGCGGACGGCATCTACGGCCCGAACACCCGGGACCGGATGAAGTTCCTGACGCCGGACCGCAGCCGCTGCTACGACTACTGACCCGCGGGCCCGACACGCCCGACTCCGACCCGCCCGACCCCGGAGCGCGGCGGCGCCTGCCGGCTCAGGGCCGCACGGTGACCGGCACCCGCTGGGCGGTGTTGTTGGCCATGCCCTGCCGGTTCCACGGCTGGTCCACGGGCTGGGTGCGGCCGTCCGCGTCGGTCGCCCGCACCCGCAGCACGTGCTCGCCGGGCGTCGCGTCCCACGCGCACTCCCAGCGCCGCCACGCGTACCGGTCGCCGGCGGGGCCGAGGTCGGCCTGCACCCACGCGCCGTCCAGCTCGACCTCGACCTTCGCCACGGGCGCGTGTCCGCTCCACGCGCGACCGGTGAGCAGCACGCGGCCCGCGTCGACGAACCGCCGGCGGGTCATGAAGTCGGGGAAGCCGGGCGGGACCATCAGGGCCTTGGGCAGGATCCGGGTCACCGGCGTGCCCTCGTCGTCGGCCTCGTGCGTGATCCGGTAGGCGACGGCCTGCTGGAACCCGTCGAACGGCCGGTTCAGCGCGGTGATCGAGCGCAGCCACTTCACGTGCGCCATGCCGTACCAGCCGGGCACGACCAGTCGCAGCGGCGCGCCGTGCTGCGGCAGCAGCGGTTGGCCGTTCATCTCGTAGGCCAGCAGCACGTCCGGCCGCAACGCCTCGGCCACCGGCAGCGCGCGCTCGTAGTCCTGCTCGACGCCCCGGTCCAGCCCGTGGTCCAGGCCGGTGAACACCACGTCCACGGCGTCCGGCGGCAGGTCGGCCAGCAGCGGCGCCAGCGGCGTGCCGGTCCACGTCGCGCAGCCGACCGCCTCGTCCAGCCACGGCTGGCTCACCGGCCTCGGGTGCAGCTTGGCCCGGCCGTTGCCCGCGCACTCCAGCGTCACCTGCTCGGTCACGGCGGGCAGCGCGCGCAGCTCCTCCAGCGTCCACGTGCGGCCGAGCACGTCCAGCGACCACCCGGTGACGTCCGGGATGTCGTAGTGGATCAGCAGGTAGTGCAGGCCGGCCGGCGTCTCGTCGTAGCGCAGCGCCTCCAGCGGCATCCCGTGGTTGCGCGCGGCGAGCCGCAGCTCGTCGATCGAGATGTCCTCGTCGTCGGCGGCGATCCGGGACAGTCCGATGGTCATGTGCTGCTCCGCGGGAGGAAGTCGGCGTGGGGCGTGTCGGCGGAGGGCACCTCGTCCGGCGCCGTCCGCCGCACCACTGTCACCTCGACGCGCGCGGCGCGCAAGCGCTTGGCCGATCACCGGCGCGGGGACGGCCACGGCCGAGGCGGTTAGCCGTTGCCCCGCAGCAGGAGCTTGGCGTCGGGCACGTCGGCCGGGAAGACCAGCAGCCGGTGCAGGTCGCCCCGGCGCACGACGGTCACCTTGATGCGGGCGGCGCGCAGGCGTCCGGCGAGGACGGCCGCGGCTTCGGGGGTGGGCACGGCGGACACCTCGGTCAGCAGGCCGAAGTCGTCGCCGGTGTAGTCGGGCACGGCCCGTCGGTCGATGCCGAACGCCCAGAACAGCACGAGGGCGAGCAGCCCGAACACGATCACCAGCAGCAGGAAGGTGGTGAGCGCGGTCACGCCGCCCATCCTCCCGCAGTCACGATTCAGTGAGCAACGGCACGCGCGGGTCGTGTTACTCGTCAGTACGCTACGGGGAACGCGAGGTCGCGAACGTTCCACCGGCGCAAGCCGCGGCCATCGAACACAGGAGGTTGCCGTGCCGTACCCGGCCGACCGAGAGCGCGACCGCCCCTGGGTGATGCGGACGTACGCGGGCCACTCCAGCGCCACCGCCTCCAACGCGCTGTACCGCCGCAACCTCGCCAAGGGCCAGACGGGCCTGTCCGTGGCGTTCGACCTGCCCACGCAGACCGGCTACGACCCGGACGACGAGCTGGCCAAGGGCGAGGTCGGCAAGGTCGGCGTGCCCGTCAGCCACATCGGCGACATGCGGCAGCTGTTCGACGGCATCCCGATGGGCGAGGCGAACACGTCCATGACCATCAACGCGACGGCCATGTGGCTGCTCGCGCTGTACGTGAGCGTGGCCGAGGAGCACGGCGCGGACCGCGCCACCCTCGCGGGCACCACGCAGAACGACATCATCAAGGAGTACCTGTCCCGCGGCACGTACGTGTTCCCGCCCGGGCCGAGCCTGCGGCTGATCACCGACATGGTCGCGTGGACCGTGTCGAACGTGCCGAAGTGGAACCCGATCAACATCTGCTCCTACCACCTCCAAGAAGCGGGCGCGACGCCCGTGCAGGAGATCGCGTACTCGCTGTCCACCGCGATCGCGGTGCTGGACTCGGTGTTCGACTCCGGCCAGGTGCCCGAGGAACGGCGCGGCGAGGTCGTCGCCCGCATGTCCTTCTTCGTCAACGCCGGCGTGCGGTTCGTCGAGGAGATGTGCAAGATGCGGGCGTTCGTCCGGCTCTGGGACGAGATCACCCGCGACCGGTACGGCATCGCGGACCCCAAGCACCGCCGGTTCCGGTACGGGGTGCAGGTGAACTCGCTCGGGCTGACCGAGGCGCAGCCGGAGAACAACGTGCAGCGGATCGTGCTGGAGATGCTGGCCGTGACGCTGTCGCGGGACGCGCGGGCCCGCGCGATCCAGCTGCCCGCGTGGAACGAGGCGCTCGGCCTGCCCCGGCCGTGGGACCAGCAGTGGGCGCTGCGGATGCAGCAGGTGCTGGCCTACGAGACGGACCTGCTGGAGTACCAGGACATCTTCGAGGGCTCGCACGTCGTCGGGGCCAAGGTGGACGAGCTCGTCGAGGGCGCGCGGGCCGAGATCGACCGCGTGCAGGCGATGGGCGGCGCGGTCGCGGCGGTCGAGTCCGGCTACATGAAGTCGGCGCTGGTGTCGTCGTTGGCCGACCGGCGGCGGCGGGTGGAGTCCGGCGAGGACGTCGTGGTGGGCGTGAACAAGTTCGCCACCACCGAGCCGTCGCCGTTGCAGGCCGAGGGCGCGAACGCGATCGAGCAGATCGACCCGATCGTCGAGCAGCACGCGGTCGAGGCGATCCGGGCGTGGCGGTCCTCTCGGGACGACGCGCTGGTGAAGTCCACTTTGGATGACCTGCGGGCGGCGGCGAAGACCGACCGGAACCTGGTCGAGGTCACGATCGCGTGCGCGAAGGCCGGCGTGACGACGGGTGAGTGGTCGCAGGCGTTGCGCGAGACGTTCGGCGAGTACCGCGCGCCGACCGGGGTCTCGGCGGCGTCGGCGTCCGGTGAGGCGGGCGCGGAGATCGCGCGGGTGCGCGAACGCGTGCGGGCGACCGGCGAGGAGCTGGGTGAGCGGCTGCGGATCCTGGTCGGCAAGCCCGGTCTCGACGGGCACTCCAACGGCGCCGAGCAGGTCGCCGTGCGCGCCCGCGACGTCGGCTTCGAGGTGGTCTACCAGGGCATCCGGCTCACGCCCGCGCAGATCGTGGCCGCCGCCGTCCAGGAGGACGTGCACGTGGTCGGCCTGTCGATCCTGTCCGGCTCGCACCTCGAGGTCGTCCCCGCGGTGGTCGACGGCCTGCGCGCGGCGGGCGCGGGTGACGTGCCGGTCGTCGTCGGGGGGATCGTCCCGCCCGACGACGCCGACGAGTTGCGCGCACGCGGTGTGGCCCGGGTGTTCACGCCCAAGGACTACGAGCTGACCCAGATCATGGACGAGATCGTGACGGTGGTCCGGGCCGCGGTGCTGCCCGGCCGCGCCTCCGGGGACGGCGACCCGGTCGCCTGACCGGGGTCGGATCGACGCGCGCCCCGTGGCCGAACGGCGCCGACCCGGTCAGCGCGTCACCACGGGGATCACGCCGTTGTCCTCGTCGAGCAACAGCCGCGAGCCCAGCGGCGCCGCCAGCTTCACGGGGTAGGACTGCGACCGGGGGAGCAGGCGGTGCAGGCAGTCGCCGAGCGGCCCGCCGGTGATCCGCACGGTGATCCGCACGGACGTCTCGCTCTCGACCGCCACCGGCTCCTTGAAGACGGGCTTGCCACCGGGGCAGGGTTCGAACGGCGCGCCCAGCTCCACCGACAGCTCCACCCCGTCCGACGTGGTGGCGGACCGGTTCGAGTGCGGGACCCCGCCCGGCTTCCAGAACGCCTCGGGGGTGATCGCGGGCCACGCGAACACGCTCCCGAACACGCTGCGGAACCGCCACGCGGGCAACTGCACCGGACCCCGGTCGGTGTGGAACGACGCCGTGCCGAGCTCGACGCTCACGAGGTCCAGCGGCACGCCACCGCGCCCTTCCGCGGACATCGCGGCCACCGCGTCGGCCACGCCGATCAGCGGGAGCGTCGCCGGGCCGTCGGGCAGCACCACGGGCGCCGAACCGGGCGACGGCGGCGCGACGCCGGTGAACCGGAACTCGCCGGCGAAGCCGAGTTCCTCCGCCTTCACCTTCTCCCCCTCGGCTCTCTCCACCGTCTCCCGTTGCGGGCCGGTCAGCACGATCGGCCGGGGGACGGCGGTCACGGGGAAGTCCACCCCTGGCCCGGCGGGAGCGGCGGCGGGCAGGTCGGACCCGATCGACACGGGTGGCGCGGCCGGTTCCCCACCGCCGGCGCAACCGGCGACCACCAGGCCGAGGACCACGACTAACGGGCGAAGTCTCATGCCACCGGGACGGAAGCCCACCGGCAAGCGGTTGCACGCGCGGTTGCCGCGGACGTCCACCGGCGCGCGGTCGCCCGGCCGGTTACCGTCGGAACATGGCCGAATACCAGCACATCCGCGTCGACCACACGGATGACGTCGTGCGGATCACCATGGACCGCGCCGCCCGGCGCAACTCGCTGTCCGCCGAGCACCTGGCGGAGCTGCTGACCGCGTTCCGCGAAGTCGCCGCGTCGGACGCGGTGGGCGTGGTGCTCGCGGGCGAGGGGCCGGTGTTCTCCGCCGGGCACGACTTCGCCGACGTGTCGTCCCGCGACCTGGAGGGCGTGCGCGAGCTGCTGACGCTGTGCACGGACCTGATGCGCACGATCGAGTCCGTGCCGCAGGTCGTGATCGCGCGGGTGCACGGCCTGGCCACCGCGGCGGGCTGCCAGCTGATGGCGTCGTGCGACCTGGCGGTGGCCGCCGAGGAGGCCGGGTTCGCCCTGCCCGGCGGCAAGGGCGGCTGGTTCTGCCACACCCCGGCGGTGCCGGTGGCCCGCGCGATCGGGCGCAAGCGGCTGATGGAGATGGCGCTGACCGGTGACACGGTGGACGCGCGCACCGCCGAGCAGTGGGGCCTGGTGAACCGCGTCGTGCCGCTCGCCGAGCTGGACGACGCCGTGGACGAGCTGATGCGCCGGGCCACCCGCGGCAGCCGGGCCGCCAAGGCGTTGGGCAAGCAGACGATCTACGCCCAGCTCGACCGGCCGGAGGCCGACGCCTACGGCATCGCGGTGGAGGTGATGGCGGCGGCGTCGCAGACCCCGGCGGCCAAGGAGGGCATGGCGTCGTTCCTGGAGAAGCGCCCGCCGGTGTGGACCGACTAACGCGCGAGGCCGAGCACCAGGGAAGCGGCGGCGAGGGCGAGGAACGCGCCGGGGAAGGCGATGTTGTGCCACACCCCGGCCCGCACGTGGGCGACGACCGCGCCCACGAAGAACGCCGTCAGCCCGACCGCCGCCGCCACTCCGACGACGGGCACGCCGACCAAGCCGAGCAGCAGACCCACCGCGCCCGCGCCCTTCAGCACGCCCAGCACGGGCAGCCAGGACGGCGGCACGTCGACCTCGGCCGAGTTCGCCAGGACGAACTCGGCCTTCAGCAGGTCGGCGACGGCGATGCCGGCGTTGGCCAGGATCGCGAGGACGGTGACGACGACGTGCGCGGTGGGCACGGGAACCTCCAGGCGGTGCGTGGTCTCTACCTGCTCGACGCGCCGCCGCCGCGGGAGGTGACCGGTCAGCCCACCCGCTTGTAGAACAACGTCGTCGGCCGCGGCACGCCGTCGGGGTCGGCGGCGTAGTCGGGGATGACGCCCGCCTCCGTCCAGCCGGCCCGCCGGTAGAGCCGCTCGGCGGCCGACCCCGTCTGCGTGTCCAGCACGAGCAGGGTCGCGCCGCGCTTCGCGGCCTCCTGCTCGGCCACGTCCAGCAGCGCCCGGCCCAGCCCGGCGCCGCGGGCGTCGCGGCGCACGATCAGCTTGGCCACCTCGGCGCGGTGCGCGCCGTTGGTCGTGTCGGCGAACCGCAGCTGGACGGTGCCGAGCACGCGTTCGCCGTCCCGCGCGACCCACAGCGCCAGCACGCCGTTCGCGACCGGCGCGGCCTTGGCCCGCCACCACTTGAGCGCCTGCACGCGCGACAGCGGCTTGACGAAGCCGACGGACGCGCCGCCCTCGACCGCGTCGGCCAGCACGTCGGCCAACGCCTCCGCGCACGCCAGCACCTCGGCGGAGGTCAGCTCCGCGATCACGGCGGTCACGGCTGCGCGTGCTCGTGGAGCAGGAGCAGGGTGTAGGCGGCGATCGACTGGGCGTCGGTGATGTCGCCCCGCGCGATCATCGCCTCGAACTCCGCGCGCGGGAACCACGCCGAGCGCATGTCCTGCTCCTCGTGCTCGCGCTCGTGGAAGCCCTCGCGCAGGTCGGTGGCCAGGAACACCCGGCCGCGCTGGCTGGACATGCCCGGCGCGACGTCCAGCATGCCGAGCTGCACCAGCTTGCCCGCCCGCAGGCCCGTCTCCTCCCGCAACTCGCGCTCGGCCAGCACCAATGGGTCCTCGACGGCGCGTTCGGGCGCGGTGCCCTGCGGGAACTCCCAGCGCCGCATGCCGATGGGGTAGCGGAACTGCTCGACCAGCCGCAGCCGCTCGCCGTCCAGGGGGATCACCAGCGCGAAGTCGGGCTTGTCCACCACGCCGAAGATGCCGGTGGTCCCGTCCGCCCGCCCGATGGCGTCCTCCCGGACCACCATCCACTGGTTCGCGTACACCTCACGCGATCCGAGGGTCTCCACGATCACTCTCCCTGTGCCGAATGCTCCGGGCCGCGGCGCGACCGGGCCACTACCGACCGACGCCGCCCCTACCCGAAGTACACCACCAGCCGCGTGGCCGACCGGACGCCGACCACCTCGCCGGGCGGCACCCCGTGCGGCCGGAACGCGGCGCGGCGGCGTGTGCGCGCTCTCGCCGGTGATCAGGGGCGACGGTCCCGGCGCGCGGGAGCGGCCGCCGCGGTGACACGTCGGCCGACGGTCCCTGCCGGTGCGCCGGGGTCCGCACCCCGTAGCCTGTCGGCCGTGCGCCTCGTCATCGCTCGCTGCCAGGTCGACTACGTCGGACGTCTCACCGCCCATCTGCCGATGGCGCAGAGGCTGCTGCTGATCAAGGCGGACGGCTCGGTGTCGATCCACTCCGACGACCGCGCGTACAAGCCGCTGAACTGGATGAGCCCGCCGTGCTGGCTGATCGAGGACCCGGACATGTGGGTCGTGCAGAACAAGGCGGGCGAGAAGCTGATCATCACCCTGGCCGAGGTGCTGCACGACTCCAAGCACGAGCTCGGCCCGGAGCCCGGCCTGGTCAAGGACGGCGTCGAAGCGGACCTGCAGAAGCTGCTGGCCGAGCACGTCACCACCCTCGGCGACGGCTGGACCCTGGTGCGGCGCGAGTTCCCGACCCCGATCGGGCCGGTGGACCTGATGTGCCGCGACGCGTCCGGCGCCTCCGTGGCGGTGGAGATCAAGCGCCGCGGCGAGATCGACGGCGTCGAACAGCTGACCCGCTACCTGGAACTGCTCAACCGCGACCCGCTGCTGGCGCCGGTGCGGGGCGTGTTCGCCGCGCAGCAGATCAAGCCGCAGGCGCGGACCCTCGCCGAGGACCGCGGCATCCGCTGCGTCGTGCTGGACTACGACGCGCTGCGCGGCATCGAGTCCGACGAGTTCCGCCTGTTCTGATCGCCCGGTTCCGGTCGCCGGGTCCTGATCGCCGGGTTCTGGTCGCCCGGTTCCGGTCGCCGGGTTCTGGTCGCGCGTCGATCACCCGGCGGTGAATCGCATCGTCGGTTCACGTCGAGCGGCCCAGAGGCGCGGTGTTCCAGCGGCGGTTCCCGGGGTCGGCGGTAAGCCGTTCGGGCGCGTGGCAGGCCGGTTTTCGCGATATAGGCTGACTTCCCCCCTCAACGGGCTTGGAGGCGCGTGGTGCGAAGATCGCGAAGACGAAGATCCGGCTCACCCCTGGTCCTGTCGGTTCTCCTGGCCCTGCCGGCGGCGGGCTGCGCGTCGCAGACGCCCGCGTTGTCGCCGCCCGATTTCGCGGTGATGAGCTCGACCGCCGCACCTTCTTCCGCCGCGCACCTCGCGGCGCACCCCCTCTCCGGCCACGCGGGTGGTGAAGTCCTGCTCAGCGGCCAGGGTTACCCGGCACACGGTCGAGTGGTGTTCACCTTCCACGGTCACCGGGTCGGCGACACCACCGCGGACGCGATCGGCCGGTTCGTCGAGGTGCCGGTGCGCGTGCCCGACGCGTTCGGCAGTTCCGCCCCCGGCACGCCGTTCACCATCGGCGCCACCTCCGGCCCCGTCTACGCCGAGACGCCGTTCGTCCTCACCCGCTGACGCGGCCGCGTTGCCCACCTGAGGTTTAGCCCTGGGTAGTTCAAACCGGCGGAGCGCGTCGAGGTGCACTACCGTCGGCTTGATCGGCTGTGCGGTAGTGCCTGGTCACGCGTGGTGGCGCGGGATTGTGTTCGGGGTTGTTCGGATCAGGGGAGGTGGGCGGAGGTGCCCGTACTGGCCCAGGTGGACCTCAGGCTGGATGCCGGTCCGTTGGACTACACCTTGCTGGCGGTCTACTTCGTGTTCGTCCTCGGCATCGGCTTCCTGGCCCGCAGATCCGTCTCCTCCAGCCTCGACTTCCTGCTCTCCGGCCGCTCGCTGCCCGCGTGGGTGACGGGTCTGGCGTTCATCTCAGCCAACCTCGGCGCGATCGAGCTGCTCGGCATGGCGGCCAACGGCGCGCAGTACGGCATGGCGACGGTGCACTACTACTGGATCGGCGCGATCCCGGCCATGGTGTTCCTCGGCCTGGTGATGATGCCGTTCTACTACGGCTCGAAGGTGCGCAGCGTCCCGGAGTTCCTGCGCCGACGCTTCGGCAAGGGCGCGCACCTGGTCAACGCGATCAGCTTCGCCGTCGCGCAGGTGCTGATCGCGGGCGTGAACCTGTACGCCCTGGCGTTCCTGCTGAACCTGATGCTCGGCTGGCCGATCCCGCTGTCGGTGGTCATCGCCGCGGCGATCGTGCTGACGTACACGGCGCTGGGCGGCCTGTCGGCGGCCATCTACAACGAGGTGCTGCAGTTCTTCGTGATCGTGGCCGCGCTGCTGCCGCTGACGATCGTCGGCCTGCACAAGGTCGGCGGGTGGGACGGGCTGGTCGAGAAGGTCACCGGCGGTCCGGGCGGCGCCGAGCAGCTCTCGGCGTGGCCCGCGACCGAGCTGACCGGCATCCAGAACCCGGTGCTCAGCGTGATCGGCATCGTGTTCGGCCTCGGCTTCGTGCTGTCGTTCGGGTACTGGACGACGAACTTCGCCGAGGTGCAGCGGGCGTTGTCGGCGAAGAGCATGTCGGCCGCGCGGCGCACGCCGATCATCGGCGCGTACCCGAAGATGCTGATCCCGTTCGTGATTATCATCCCGGGCATCATCGCCGCGCTGGTGGTGCCGGAGATGGCCGCGCTCAAGGCCGGCGAGGAGGGCGGCGGCGTCGTCTACAACAACGCGCTGCCCGCGTTGATCGGCGAGCTGCTGCCCAACGGCATGCTGGGCATCGCGATCACGGGTCTGCTGGCGTCGTTCATGGCGGGTGTCGCGGCGAACGTGTCGTCGTTCAACACGGTGTTCACGTACGACCTGTGGCAGGACTACGTGCGCAAGGACCGCCCGGACGAGTACTACCTGCGGATCGGGCGGCTGGCCACGATCGGCGGCACGGTGGTCGCCATCGGCACCGCGTTCCTCGCGGCCGGCTACGGCAACATCATGGACTACATCCAGGCGCTGTTCTCGTTCTTCAACGCGCCGCTGTTCGCCACGTTCATCCTGGCGATGTTCTGGAAGCGGATGTCGGCGGCGGCGGGGTGGGCGGGCCTGGTCGCGGGCACGCTCGGCGCGGTGGCGGTGTTCGTGCTCGCCGAGACCGGCGTGCTGGACCTGCCGGGGCAGGGCGCGAGCTTCCTCGGCGCGGGCGTGGCGTTCGTGGTCGACATCGTGGTCAGCGTGGTCGTGACCACGTTCACCCGGCCGGTGCCGGAGGAGCGGCTGGTCGGGCTGGTCTACAGCCTGACGCCCAAGGCGGACCGCAAGCACTCCACCACGGGTGAGGACGCCGGGTGGTACCGGTCGCCGCTGCTGCTGGGCATCGGCGTGCTGGTGCTGACCGCCGTGCTCAACATCATCTTCGGCTGAGGGAGGTCGTCGTGGCGCACAAGGCCGGTCTGTTCGACCTGCGACTGGTGATCGCGGTGCTGTTCGCCGTCTACGGCGTCGTGCTGCTGGTGGTCGGACTCGGCTTCACCGAGGAGGCCGACCTGGCCAAGGCGGACGGGCTCAACATCAACCTGTGGACGGGCGTCGGCATGGTCGTGCTGGCGGCGGTGTTCGCCGCCTGGGCGACGTGGCGGCCGGTCGTGGTGCCCGACCGGCCCGACGCGTCCGACCTGCCGTCCGGGCAGCCGCCGGGGACGGAGGGGTGAAGCCCCGGTCAGCGCTTCGGGTAGACCGGGTTGAACGCCTCGACCGTCCAGGTGTCGAGCCAGCGGACGGCGCGGCGGATGCCGGGTCGGATTCGGGTGCGCATGCGGTGGTCCTCTCGGTTCGGTTCATCGGGTCCACCAGGTTCAGCGCGTCGATCTTCTGAATCGTTCCCGATGACTGTCGTGAGGACGGACACAGGGTTCGTGCCACGAATGGAGCACTCGGTCGCTACCGTGCACCTCGTGCCCCGTCTCGTCGCCGTGTTGAGCTTGATCCTGCTGCTGGCCGGCTGTGCCGGGGCGGATCTGGCCAAGCAGAAGTTCCCGCGCACCACGATCCCGGCCGACGCCGAGAACGTCTCCGACCCGGGCGGGTCGAGTCAGAAGTCGCCGCCGCCCGCGAACGGCCAGCCGGTCGACCCGGCGTTCGCGCCGGACAAGCTGCGGCTGATCGACCCGTGCGAGCTGCTCGACGAGGACGTGCTGAAGCGGTTCGGCACGCCCGGCGACCGGTCGCGCAGCGGGTTCAGCCGGTGCTCGAACTTCATGAAGGACAAGGGCGGCAAGGACCTGGCCGTCACGGTCGAGGTCGGCCAGACCATGACCAGCGAGCTGAAGAAGGCCGACAAGCAGCTCGCCGGCCTGCGCAGCTACGAGCAGGTGCTGGAGAACAGCGCGTGCTTCGTCTCGGTGATCACGCAGGAGGAGCCCGGGCTGGGCCTCACGGTGCAGATCGGGTACGAGGACGGCGACGCGTGCGCGCCGGGGCGTGAGATGGCCGAGGCGGTGGTCGAGCAGATCAAGGAGCGCTCGGCGACCCGGACGCCCGCCAAGGGCTCGCTGATCACGCTCGACCCGTGCGCCCTGGCGGACAAGGCGGCGGTCGACGCGGCGGCGGGCCCTGATTACCGTGTGTACCCGTACGGGCTGCACAACTGCGCCTGGGTCGGCGACGACCGCGAGCTGTCGCTGGCGTTCCGCGAGACCTACATCCCGAAGGACCGCTCGTTCGACGACAAGCAGACCGAGGTCGACCTGGGTGGCGGCGTGGTCGGCTACCAGGTGTCCAACAGCACGGCGTTCCCGTCGTGCGAGGTCAAGTGGGTGCAGCTGGCCGGCTCGGACAACGAGGGCGAGATCGTCCAGGTCAAGTCGGGCGCGCCGAAGGCGACCGAGTTCGACCGGTGCGCGGCCGCCGTGGCGTTCGCCAAGTCCGTCCTCGGCAAGATCCCGAAGGGCTGAACGGGGGCTGACATCACCCCCCGTTACCCGTTACTGTCGAGTAACCCCCGTGTTCGTGCTTGTGCTAGGAGGGTCCGATGACGCAGACCGTTCCCACCACTCCGGCGCGGGCCGACGACGGGCAGCGGAGGTTCGCCTCGCTCGACCCCCGCACGGGTGAGGTCGTCGACCACCACGTGGTGAAGTCGGCGGAGGAGGTCCGGGAGGCCGTGCGGGTGGCTCGGGACGCCTCGGTGTTCTGGGCGGGGTTGGGCTTCGAGGGCAGGCGGGCGCGGCTCGACGCCTGGCGCAAGGTGCTGCTCAAGCGGTTGGACGAGTTCCAGGTGCTGATCAGCGCCGAGACCGGCAAGTCGGCCGACGACGCGCGGGCCGAGCTGGCGCTGGTGATCGACCACCTGCACTGGGCGGCGAAGCACGCGCCCAGGGTGTTGGGCAAGCGCAAGGTCTCGCCCGGGATGTTGATGTACAACCACGCGGCGACGCTGGAGTACCGGCCGCTGGGCGTGGTCGGCGTGATCGGGCCGTGGAACTACCCGGCGTTCACGCCGATGGGGTCGATCGCGTACGCGCTGGCGGCGGGGAACGCGGTGGTGTTCAAGCCGTCGGAGTTCACGCCGGGGGTCGGGGTGTTCCTGGCGTCGACGTTCGGCGAGGTGGTGCCGGAGTTCCCGGTGCTGCAGGTGGTGACCGGGTTCGGTGAGACCGGCGCGGCGTTGTGCACCTCCGGGGTGGACAAGCTGGCGTTCACCGGGTCGACGGCGACGGGCAAGAAGGTGATGGCGGCGTGTGCCGCGTCGTTGACGCCGGTGCTGGTGGAGTGCGGCGGCAAGGATCCGCTGATCGTGGCCGAGGACGCCGACGTCCGGGCGGCGGCGGACGGCGCGGTGTGGGGCGGGATCTTCAACTCCGGGCAGACGTGCGCCGGGGTCGAGCGGGTCTACGTGGCCGACGCGGTGTACGACGAGTTCATCGGGTTGGTGGTGGAGAAGGCGAAGAAGCTGCGGCCGGGTGGCGAGGCCGATGCGCACTTCGGGCCGATCACCATGCCCAAGCAGGTCGACGTGATCCAGTCGCACGTGGCCGACGCGCTGGAGCGGGGCGGCAGGGCGGTGGTCGGCGGGTTGGAGTCGATCCGGCCGCCGTACGTCGAGCCGGTGGTGCTGGTGGACGTGCCCGACGATTCGACCGCGGTGACCGAGGAGACGTTCGGGCCGACGTTGGTGGTCACGCGGGTGGCCGACGCGGACGAGGCGGTCCGGCGGGCCAACTCGCTGGCCTACGGGCTCGGCGCGTCGGTGTTCTCGCGCAACCGGGGGGAGGAGTTGGCGGACAGGCTGCGGTGCGGGATGGTGTCGATCAACTCGGTGTTGGCGTACGCGTCCGTGCCCGGGTTGCCGTTCGGCGGGGTGGGGGATTCGGGGTTCGGGCGGATTCACGGGGAGGACGGGCTGCGGGAGTTCGCCTACGCCCACTCGGTGACTCGGAAGCGGTTCGGCGCCCTGCTGAACCCGATGACGTATGACCGCGGGTCGCGGACTCTGCGGCACGTCGTGCGGTTGGTCCGAGTCCTGTACGGCCGCTGACGGTGGGGTTGGGCGGGGCGGTGGTGGTCTCGTTCGGCTCGATTTGACATGGGGCCCTTACGGGCACCCCTATGGCACCCGAACCCATGTCAAATCGGGCCTGGGTGCGGCGGTTCCGGGTCCGTTGTGGGGTCTGTTGGGGCAAGTGGACTCGGTGGGTGAGCTGCGGGGCCGTTGTGTGCGGTGGGGGTCAGGGTGTGAGGGTTTGTTCGAGGTCGGTGAGGACTTCTTCGGCGGCGAGGACGCCCAGGCCCAGGAACCAGGTTTCGTCGTGGACCGGCTTGGCGTGGTTGGACTTGACGGCGTTCAGGGTTTGCCAGAGCGGGCCGCCGAGGACCTGGCTTTGGGCCGTTTTGGTTTGGTCGCCGTAGGTGCCGATGAGGATCCAGTCGGCGTCCGCTTGGGCGATCTGCTCGGTGCTGACCTCGACGGCCAGGTCGTCCACCTGGCTGGCCGGGGGTTGGGGCAGGCCCGCGTCGATCAGGATCGTGCCGATGAAGCTCTTCTTGGCGTAGAGCCTGATCTTGCCCGGCATGAAGCGGAGCATGGTGATCGTCGGGCGCTTGCCCGCCTTGGACTCGATGGTCTCGCCGACGCGCTTGGCGTGGGCCTCGTAGTCGCCGATGAGCTTCTCGGCCTCGGTGGAGCGGTCGAGGGCGGCGGCGTTCAGGCGGAAGTTCTCCTTCCACGTGTAGCCGGGCCGGGCGGCGAAGACGGTCGGTGCGATTTCCGAGAGCTTCGGGTACTGCTGCTCGGCGCGCAGCTGGGAGCCGATGATGAGGTCGGGCTGGAGCTTGGCGATCGTCTCCAGGTTGAGGCTGGTGATGCCGCCGACGTTCTCCGGGTTGCCCGCCTTGTCGCCGATGTAGCCGGGCATGGTGGGCGCGCCGTCCGGGTAGGCGACGCCGACCGGCTTGATGCCCAGGGCGACGACGTTGTCCAGCTCGCCGCCGTCGAGGACGACGACGCGTTCCGGGCGCTTCTCGATCACGGTCTCGCCCATGGCGTGCTTGATCGTGCGGGGGAACTGGCCGGGCTGGGCGTCGGTGCCGAAGCCGGCGCTCTTCTCGCCCGCCTTGCCGAACTCCGAACCGCCCTGGGCCACCGCGGGTTTGTCGGCGGGCGTCTCGGTCTGGCCGCACGCGGCGAGGGTGAGGGCGGCTGCTAGCAGCGCCGCGATCCTGGTGTTCGACACTCCGGGGTTCCTCCACTACTCCAGGTCACTGACCTGCTGTTCTTAGGGTTGCCTCACCGTAGCTTCCGCTTTCGGGGCCGCTCGCGGTGGAGTAGTAATGGGGTGATCAGCGTCGATCGGGAGGTCCACCCGTGAAGAAGGTCATCAACGATCCGGCGACCGTGGTGGTCGACGCGTTGCGCGGCATGGCGCTCGCGCACGCCGACCTGCTGGAGATCCAGTACGACCCGGCGGTGGTGCTGAGGGCGGACGCGCCGGTGTCGCGGAAGGTGGCCGTCATCTCGGGCGGGGGTTCCGGGCACGAGCCGTTGCACGGCGGGTTCGTCGGGCGGGGGATGCTCGACGCGGCCTGTCCCGGCCCGGTGTTCACGTCGCCCACACCCGATCAGGTGGCGGCGGCCGTGGCGCGGACCGATGGCGGCGCGGGCGCGTTGCTGATCGTGAAGAACTACACGGGTGACGTGCTCAACTTCGAGACGGCCGCTGAGCTGGCGGCGGCTGACGGCGTGGACGTGCGGACGGTCGTCATCGACGACGACGTCGCGGTGAAGGACTCGCTGTACACGGCCGGGCGGCGTGGTGTGGGTGGGACGGTCCTGCTGGAGAAGATCGTCGGGGCCGCGGCCGAACGAGGGGTCGACCTGGACGGCTGCGAGGCGTTGGCGCGGCGGGTCGTCGGGCAGGTGCGGTCGATGGGGTTGGCGTTGACGGCCTGCACGGTGCCGCACGCGGGGGAGCCGTCGTTCACGTTGGCCGACGACGAGATGGAGCTGGGGATCGGGATCCACGGCGAGCCGGGGCGCAGCCGGGTCGCGGTGGGCTCGGCGGACGAGATGGTGAAGGCCCTGCTCGACCCGGTGCTGGAGGACCTCCCGTTCGGCGAGGGCGACCGGGTCCTGCTGTTCACGAACTCGATGGGCGGGACGCCGTTGATCGAGTTGTACTTGGCGCACGGGATCGCGGAGCGGCTGCTGGCGGAGCGGGGCATCGTCGTGGAACGGCGGTTGGTCGGGCCGTACATCACCAGTCTGGAGATGCAGGGGATGAGCTTGACGGTGTTGAAGCTGGACGACGAGATGATCGAGTTGTGGGACGCGCCCGTGCACACCCCGGCGCTGCGGTGGGGCGTCTGATGGACTGCACGGCGGAGTCGGTCGCGGAGGCGATGCGGGCGGTGGCGGCGGTGGTGGTCGAGCACCGCGAGGAGCTGATCCGGTTGGACCGCGAGATCGGCGACGGCGACCACGGCGAGAACATGGCCCGGGGTTTCCGGGCGTTGGAGTCCAAACTGGACGAGGTGCCGTCGTCGCCCGGCGGGGTGCTGCGGTTGGCGGCCACGACGTTGATCTCGACGGTGGGCGGGGCCGCGGGGCCGTTGTACGGGACGGCGTTCCTGCGGGCGGCGACGTCGGTGGGCGATGTCGCCGCGATCGACGGCGCGGCGGTGGCGGCGGCGTTGCACGCGGCGTTGGAGGGGCTGGTGGCGCGGGGGAAGGCGTCTGTGGGCGACAAGACGATGGTGGACGCGCTGACGCCCGCGGTGGCGGCCGCGGAGTCCGTGGCGGCGACCGGCGGCGGGGTGGCGGAGGTGCTGGCGGCGGCTGCCGACGCGGCCGAGCTGGGCGCCGACTCGACGGTGCCGATGGTGGCGCGGAAGGGCCGTGCCTCGTACCTGGGTGAGCGCAGCGCGGGGCACCTGGACCCGGGCGCGCGGTCGACGGCGCTGGTGTTGCGGACGTTGGCGGGGAGGGCGCGGTGATCGGGCTCGTCGTGGTGTCGCACAGCCGGCAGTTGGCCGCGGGTGTCGCCGAGTTGGCCGGGCAGATGGCGCCGACGGTGGCGATCGTGCCGTCCGGTGGTGACGGGTCGGGTGGCCTGGGCACGGATTACGTGGCCGTCGGGGAGGCCATCGCGCAGGCCGATTCCGGGTCAGGGGTCGTGGTCCTGTTCGACCTCGGCAGCGCGAAGATGGTGGCGGACATGGCCGCCGAGGAGGCGGAGGGGTCCGTCGTCGTGGTGGACGCGCCGTTGGTCGAGGGTGCGGTGGCGGCGGCCGTGCGGGCGCAGGGCGGGGCCGGGTTGGCGGAGGTGGCCGCGGCGGCGTCGACCGCCGGGACCGTCACGCCGGCGTCGGTGGCGGAGGGCGATGTCGTGCGGGCGGACGTGGAGCTGACGAACTCGGTGGGGTTGCACGCGCGGCCGGCGGCGCTGGTGGTGCGGGCGTTGGACTCGTTGGACGCGTCGGTGGTGGTGCGGTTCGGCGAGGAGTCGGCGGACGCCAAGAGCGTGCTGGCGTTGATGGGGTTGGGCGCGCCGGGCGGTGCGCGGGTGGAGGTGGTGGCGTCGGGCGTCGACGCGGCGGAGGCCGTGCGGAGGGTGGAGGAACTGGCCGCGCGGGGGTTCGACGAATGAGCGGTTGAGACGCGCCTGGACCGATTACTTGCTCGATACCGATGGTGAAGCTCACGCGCACGAAGCGTGACGGCCGTGGGATAGTCGCGGTCAAGTTACCGTCCGGTAGCCACTCCGGTGAGTGGGAGGTCAACAGTGACGCGCCAGTTCAACACGGTCGGTGTCGTCGGTCTCGGCACGATGGGCGCCGGCATCGCCGAAGTCCTCGCGCGGACCGGCATCACCGTGGTGGCGGTCGACGTGGACGAGGCGGGCCTGGCTCGCGGTCGCGGCCACCTGGACCACTCGACGGACCGCGCGGTGGCGGGCGGCAAGCTGTCGTCGGACGAGCGTGACGCGACGTTGGCCCGCATCTCCTACGCCACGTCGCTGGACGCGTTGGCCGGTGTCGACCTGGTGGTCGAAGCGGTGCCGGAGCGGATGGAGCTCAAGGCCGCCGTGTTCGAGGAGCTGGACCGGATCTGCGGCCCGGACACGGTGTTCGCGTCGAACACCTCGTCGCTGTCGATCACCGAGATCGGTGTCCACACCGGACGGCCGGGCAAGGTCGTCGGCCTGCACTTCTTCAACCCCGCGCCGGTGTTGAAGCTGGTCGAGGTGATCCGCACGGTCGTCACCGAGCCGGACGTGGTGACCGACGTGGTCGCGTTCGCCGAAGGGCTGGGCAAGTCGCCGGTCGTCATCGGGGACCGGGCCGGGTTCATCGCCAACGCGCTGCTGTTCGGCTACCTCAACCACGCGGTGCGGATGTACGAGTCCCGTTACGCGACAAGGGAAGACCTCGACGCCGCCATGCGGTACGGGTGCGGCTACCCCATGGGTCCGCTGGCCGTGCTCGACCTCATCGGGCTGGACACGGCGTACGAGATCCTGGACACGATGTACCACCAGTCGCGCAACCGGCTGCACGCGCCGGCGCCGTTGCTGAAGCAGATGATCACGGCGGGGTTGCTGGGGCGCAAGAGCGGGCGCGGCTTCTACACCTACGACGGGCCGGACTCGCCGGTCGTCGTGCCGGACGTGCTCACGCCGGTCGCGTCGGCGGAGGGCGAGCCCGCGCGCGAGGTGCAGCGGGTCGGTGTGATCGGCACCGGGACGATGGCCACGGGGATCGTCGAGGTGTTCGCCAAGCGCGGGTACGACGTGGTGCTGCGGGCGCGTTCGGAGGAGAAGGCCGACGCGGCGGTGGGCAAGGTGCGCAAGTCGTTGGAGAAGGCGGTCTCGCGGGGCAGGTTGTCGGCGGAGGACCGGGACGCCGCGCTGGCCCGCGTGACGCCGGTCGTCGACTTCGCGGGCCTGGCCGACTGCGACCTGGTGGTCGAGGCGGTGGCCGAGGAGTTGTCGATCAAGAAGGCGGTGTTCGAGGCGCTGGACGAGGTGTGCAAGCCGGGTGCGGTGCTGGCGACCACGACGTCCTCGCTGCCGGTGATCGAGTGCGCCGCCGCGACCGCGCGTCCCGGTGACGTGGTCGGGCTGCACTTCTTCAACCCGGCGCAGGTGATGAAGCTGGTGGAGGTCGTGGAGACGATCTCGACGTCGGCCGATGTCGTGGCCACGGCGCGCCGGGTGTGCCTCGACCTGGGCAAGGTTCCGGTGCACTGCGGCGACCGCGCCGGGTTCATCGTGAACGCGCTGCTGTTCCCGTACCTGAACGACGCGGTGAAGATGCTGGAGGCGCACTACGCGACGGCCGACGACATCGACAACGCGATGAAGGTCGGCTGCTCGTTGCCGATGGGGCCGTTCGAGCTGCTGGACGTGGTCGGGCTGGACGTGTCGCTGGCCATCGAGCGGAGCCTGTACCTGGAGTTCCGCGAGGCCGGGTTCGCGCCCGCGCCGCTGTTGGAGCACCTGGTGAAGGCCGGGCGGCTGGGGCGCAAGACGGGCAAGGGTTTCCGCGATTACGTGTCCTGAGGGGCACGTTTGTGCGGGCTGATGGCGTGTCGGGTTTCGGCGTTTGGCATCGTGGTCACCATGCGGCGTGTGGTGATCTCGCTCCTGGTGGCGGCGTTCGGTCTGACGAGCGCCTGCGCGTACACGGTCAACGGCACCCCGGTGGCGGAGCAGTTGCTCGACGTCGACCCGCCGTTCACGTCGGCTCCGCGCACGCCGACGGGGTCCCCGGACCCGTCCGGTGAGCCGAGCGGGGACGTCGGCGACATCTGCGCGTTGATCGGGTGGAAGGACCTGCCCTACGACGTGCCGGACAAGGGCGCCGAGCCGACGGAGACCGGTTACGACTCCGAGTTCGACCAGTCGTGCAAGTGGCAGACGTCGGTCGGCTCGCTGGACGTGGGCGTGACCTTGCGGTTCCGCGAGGGGCGGTCGATCACGTTGGAGCAGAACAACGGCGAGTTCGACCTGGGTGACCGGAAGGTGACCTACTTCGACCGGACGACGGACACGTCCGTGCAGCCGTCGTGCGTGCTGGTGATGGACTACGCCGGTGGCGGGCTCGGGATCATCGTGATCGACGGGTCGGCTCGTTTCGGCGCGATCTGCGATCAGGGCAAGAAGGTGGCCGAGGTGCTGCTGGAGAAGGAACCGACCGTCTGAGCCGCGTTCGGCTTGCTGCGGTGGTCCCTGCCTGTCCCCGCGTGCCTGTCCCCGGTGTCCGGCTTGCTCGGGTGACCACCGGTTCGCCGGCCTGGCTCGCTGGGCGCGGTTCGCTCGCTCGGTCGGTTAGCAGGCGCAGGACCGGCCGAGGCGAGGCGAAGGTCGAGCGGGTTCGACGCGCGTTCGACCGGCCGCACCTTGGCGTGCGGCGACGGCGGTGGTGATCGCGGTGCTCGCGCGCCCGAGCGCGCACTCGGGCCTCGGCTCAAGCCTGGACCCGGACCTGGGCTCGAACCTGGGCTCGAACCCGCCCAGGTCTCCGGCCACTACCCCCTGGCCACCAGCCCTCAGCCACCGCCCACCAGCCACCGGCCGGCAATCACCGGCCCTTAGCCACTGGCCACTGGTCTGACCGGGTTAGCTGCAGCAGCCGCCGCCGCAGCACCCGCCCCCACCACCGGCGCCACCGGCGGGCGCGTTGGCCTTGCCGCCCAGACCGGCCATGGAGAGCAGCTTCACGGTGTCGTCGTGGCCGTTCGGGCACGGCGCGGGCGCGGAGGCCTCATCCATCGAGCGCTTCACGTCGAAGGTCGAGCCGCACGCCTTGCAACGGAATTCGTAGGTTGGCACGTCGCTCATTGTCCCTGGCGCGGCGGTGCGAGCACCAGCAAGGGCACCCCAACTGCTGACACCGCGGCGAGCAGGGTCAACAGCGGCAGGCCGTGCACCCAGCCCAGGCCGGCGGCGGCCAGGTGGGTGCCGGCGAACGTCGCCACCCACATCCGCGAGCTGGGCCGCAACCACACCGGAGCCAACGCCGACAGTGCCGTGACCAGCATCAACATCGTCGTGCTCAGCAGCACGCCCTGTCGGAGCCAGCGCGGCTGGCCGACCGGCACGTCCCCCTCGTGCAGGACCTGCCGCGCCTCGTCACCGGCGACGATGTCCGGCGGGGACGGCTCGAAGAGCAGCCCGCGCACCACCGGCACCAAGGTCACGGCCACTTCGATCATCAGGAGCAGGGTTAATACGACCCGTTGCCACTTGCTCACCCAGTGGACCGTAGGCGATCACCCAGGGCGAGCCCGGATACCCTCGCTTCTCGTGCCACGTCGTAACCGCCCGCAACGCCCCGACGAGCCCTCACCCATCGGTGGGCACGGTTGGGCGCGCGCCGAAAGCGCCTCGGACGGCGAGTGGCTGGTGCGCACCGTCTCCGGCAGTTCCACCACCAAGACCTACCGCTGCCCAGGCTGCGACCACGAGATCCGCCCGGGCACCCCGCACATCGTCGCCTGGCCCGCCGGCGACTACGGCTCGGTAGAAGACCGCCGCCACTGGCACCAGGGCTGCTGGACCTCCCGCCGCCGCCGAGGCCCCACCACCCGCCGCTGGTAACGCTCTGTACTGGCGGACGGGCAGGGGCGGGCGCGGGTGGGCGGGTGTGAGGGCGGGAGGGCGGGACGGATCACCGGCCGCCCGCCGCCGGAGCCGCCGGATGGACGGGCGGGCAGCGCGACCGCCAGCCGGACCCCAAGACCGCCAGCCGGACAGCGGGGCTGCCAGCTGGGGAGTGGGGGCTGCCGGCCGGGGAGTGCGGCCGCCGGACGGCAGTGGGCGGCCGGCTGGCCGGGCCGGGCGGCTGGCCGGGCCGGGCGGCTGGCCGGGCCGGGCGGCTGGATGGATGCCGGGGCGGCCGGTGGACGGTTCAGCCTGGCCCGGCTCGGCCCGGCCCGGCGGAGCCCAGTTCGGCTCGGCTGAGTCCAGCCCAGCCCGGCCAAGTCAGCCCGACCAAGCCCGACCCGGCTCAGCCCGGTTCGGCTCGGTCCGGTTCGAGCCGTGACTCGGCAGTGGTCGGGTTGGGTGGTGGCACGATGTGGCTGTGGGTGGTGATGTGCCGATCAGGGCCAACACCGTGCTGCCGGCACGCCGGGAAGCGGTGAGGTTGTCGACGGCGGATGGGCTTCGGTTGGTTGGTGAGTTGGCGTTGCCGGTCGACCGGGAGCCGTTGGCCACCGTGGTTTTGTTGCACCCGTTGCCGACGCACGGCGGGATGATGGACTCCCACCTCTACCGCAAGGCGGCTTGGCGGTTGCCCGCGCTGGCCGGCCTTGCGGTGTTGCGGTTCAACACGCGGGGCACGGCCAGTGCGGCCGGGTGCAGTGAGGGCGCGTTCGACCACGCCGTGGGCGAACGGCTCGATGTGGCTGCCGCCCTGGCGTTCGTGGCCGAGCGCGGGTTGCCCTCGGTGTGGCTCGTCGGCTGGTCGTTCGGCACCGACCTCGCACTCATGCACGGGTGCGAGCCGGTGGTCGAGGGCGCCGTGTTGATCTCACCTCCCCTGCGGTGGAGCAAGGCCGAGCACTTGCGCACCTGGGCGCGTGCGGGCAAGCCGGTGGTGTGCCTGGTGCCCGAGTTCGACACCTACCTGCCACCAGCCGAGGCCAGGCGGCGGTTCGGCGCGGAGCTCCCGACCGCGGACGTCATCGACTTCCCCGGCGCCAAGCACCTCATGGTCGGGTACACCGAAGAGGTGCTGGACGCGATCGTGTCCGCGGCCGTACCCGAGGTGCCCACGCCACTGCCGCGCACCTGGTCCGGCCCTCACGAGCAGCATCAGACGGCCATCGCGACCTCCTGACGCCGCCAGACCAGCACCGGATCCCCGGCGGCCCGGCTGTCGCCCACGTGCGCGAAGCCCAGCTTCTCCGCGACGCGCTGGGAGGGCGTGTTGCCGGGGTCGGTGATGATCGTGACCGGACGGTCCGGTCGCGCCCGGCGTGCCCAGTCGATGGCCGCGCGCGCCATCTCCGGTGCGTAGCCGCGCCCCCAGTGCCGGGGGCGGAACCGGTAGAACAGGTTCAACGTCCGCTCGCCGTCCAGCTCGTGGTGCCGCAGGCCGCCGAAGCCGATGACCTCGCCGGTCTCCGGCAGCTCCACGGCCCAGTACCCGATGCCGTCGCGCGCCCAGTGGACCTGCCACTCGGCCAGCATCTTCGCCGCCTGCTCCGCCGACGGTGGCCCCGCCGGGTTGAAGCGGTTCGTCCCCGGATCCGACAGCACCGCGATCGCCGCGCGCACGTCAGCGCGGCCGACGCGTCTGAGCAGGAGGCGGTCGGTGCGCATCTCGTCCGGTTCGGGCGTGGAGGTCATGCGACGAAGCTAGCTCCGGGGTCCGACAATTCCGGGTATGGAAACTGCTCCGCTCGTCCTCCTGCACGCCTTCCCGTTCGACTCACGGATGTGGGACGGGGTGCGTGACCTGCTGAAATCGATCACGCCCGACCAGCGGGGCGGCGATCGTTCACCCGATCTGGTGGCTGTTGCGGACGACGTGCTGCGGTTGCTCGACCAGCGCGGGATCGAACGCGCGGTGCTCGGCGGGTGCTCGATGGGCGGGTACGTGGCGATGGCCGTGCTGCGGCGCGACCCGTCCCGGGTGGCCGGGCTCGTGCTGGCCGACACGCGGGCCGGCGCCGACACGGAGGAGGCGCGGGCGAACCGGCTGACGATGGCCGCACGGGTCGAGGCGGAAGGGCTCGGCTGGGTGCCGGACACGGTCGTGAGCGGGCTGCTCGGACCGGAGCCGGACGAGGCCGTGGTCGGGCGGGTGCGTGAGCTGATCCTCGATCAGGACCCGGCGGAGGTCGTGTGGGCGCAGCGGGCGATGGCCGCGCGGCCGGATTCGACCGGGGTGCTGGCGGAGGTCGACGTGCCCGCGTTGGTGCTGGTGGGGGAGCACGACGCGCTCACGCCGCCCGCGTTGGCCCGCGAGCTGGCCGGGGTGCTGCGGCAGGGCGAGTACGTGGAGCTGCCGGGCGTCGGCCACCTGACGCCGCTGGAGGCGCCGGACGCGTTCGCCGCCGCCGTTGTGGACTGGCGACGGCGCGTCGGCGTGTGAGAGCGGTAGGGCGCCGAGGATCAGCGCTTGGTGGGTTGGGCCTTGGGGCGCGCGATCTTCTGGGTCGGGCCGTCCGGGGCCGGAGAAGGTGAAGAGGTGGGAGAGGGGGAAGGGGCGGAGGCGGGGGGCTTGGCGGCGGTGGCGCCGCCGGTGGGGGCGGCAGCCGGGGTGGGGGCGGAAGCGGGGGTGGCGGTGGCCGCCGGGGTGGGAGAAGAGGCGGGAGCGGGCGGCGCTGGGCGTTCCTCCTCCAGCGGGTCCAGGAGGGGGGTCACGTCGTGCAGGGCGGAGCTCACGGCGTGCAGCTGCTGGGACAGCCGGTTGCGGAGCTGGCGGAGGGCGTCCACCTTCTGGGTCGCCTGGGTGACGCGGCGGTTCGCTTCCTCCGTCGCCTCGCGCACCCGGCGGTTCGCCTCGTCGGTCGCCTCCTGCACGCGGGCCGTGGCCTCGCTGACGGAGTCGTGCCGACGCCGGTTGGCCTCCTCGGTCGCCTCGCGCACCAAGCGCTGCGCCTCGGCGTTCGACGCGGCCTGCTCCTGCGCGATCTGGGCACGCACGCGCGCGGCTTCCTCCGCCGCCTCGCGCAACCGCCGCTCGGCCTCGCCCTTCGACGCCGCCTCCTGCTCGGCCAGCGTCTTCATCGACTCGACCCGCCGGGCCGCCATCGCGATCTCGAAGTCCTCCTCGACCGTGGTCCGGCGCTGGAGCGACTCCTCGTCCAACCGCGCGGCCTCGGCGCGGGCCTCGCCGACCGTCCGCTCGGCCTCGGCCCGCGCCTTCTCCAGCACGCCCCGGTGCTCGGCCTCCATGTCGGCGCGCCGCTGGTCCAGCTCGGCGATCAGCTTCTCGTACCGGGTGCGCAGCACCCCGGCGTCGGCCTCGGCCTTGGCGCGGATGTGCCCGCCCTCGGCCTCGGCCCGCGCCTTGATCTCGTTCGCCTCGTCCTGCGCGAGCCGCAGCATCCGCTGCAACCGCTCGCTCAGGCCCTCCAACGTGGTCGGCGGCAGCGACAGCCGCTCCACCTGGCCGCGCAGCTCCGCGATCTCCGACCGCGCCGCCTCGAGCTGACGGGCCAGGTCGTTGGTCTGCGAGACCGCCGCGTCCCGGTCGGCCGCGAGCAGGCGCAGGTCGGAGTCGAGGCGTTCCAGGTGGTCCTCGACCTGGGCGCGGTCGTACCCGCGCTTGACGATGTCGAAGCCGGATCCCAGGGGGACGAGGTCACGGTCGTCGGCGAGGCCCATGCCGCTCACGCTACCCGCTCCCGATGCGCGGCGGTCACCCGAGCGCCGCACATCAGGGGTGATTTCGCTTTAGACGCCCCGGAAACGGTTGATCGCGTCCAGGTGGGTGGCCCGCAGCTCGTGGTCGCGCACGCCGAGGCCCTCCTCCGGCGCCAACGTCAGCACGCCCACCTTGCCCTGGTGGGCGTTGCGGTGCACGTCGTACGCGGCCTGCCCGGTGTCCTCCATGGAGTACACCTTGGACAGTGTCGGGTGGATCTTCCCCTTGGCGACCAACCGGTTGGCCTCCCAGGCCTCCCGGTAGTTCGCGAAGTGCGAGCCGACGATCCGCTTGAGGTGCATCCACAGGTACCGGTTGTCGTACTGGTGCATGTACCCGCTGGTGGACGCGCACGTCACGATCGTGCCGCCCTTGCGCGTCACGTAGACCGACGCGCCGAACGTCTCCCGGCCGGGGTGCTCGAACACGATGTCCGGGTCGTCGCCGCCGGTCAGCTCGCGGATCTTCGCGCCGAGCCGCTTCCACTCGCGCGGGTCCTGCTCGTGCTCGTCCTTCCAGAACCGGTAGCCCTCGGCGCTGCGGTCGATGATCAGCTCCGCGCCCATCCGGCGGCAGATCTCCGCCTTCTCCGGCGACGACACCACGCACACCGGGGTGGCGCCGCCGTTGAGCGCGAACTGGGTCGCGTAGGAGCCGAGGCCGCCGGACGCGCCCCAGATCAGCACGGTGTCGCCCTGCTTCATGTTCGCGCCGTTGGTGGACACGAGCTGCCGGTAGGCGGTGGAGTTCACCAGGCCGGGTGACGCCGCCTCCTCCCACGTCAGGTGGGCGGGCATCGGCATCAGCTGGTTGGCCTTGACCAGCGCGATCTCGGCGAGGCCGCCGTAGTTGGTCTCGAAGCCCCAGATGCGCTGCTCGGGGTCGAGCATGGTGTCGCTGTGCCCGTCGTGGTGCTCCAGCTGCACGTCGAGGCAGTGCGCGACGACCCGGTCACCGGGCTTCCAGGCGTTCACGCCCGGTCCGGTGCGCAGCACCACGCCCGCGAGGTCGGAGCCGACCACGTGGAACGGCTGGTCGTGCCTGCCGCCGTACTTCTTCAGGAACGCGAACGTCGACAGCGGCTCGAAGATCGAGGTCCACACGGTGTTGTAGTTGATGGCGCTCGCCATCACGGCCACCAGCGCCTCGCCGGGGCCGAGCTCCGGGGTGGCGACCTCGTCGACGTGCAGCGACTTGCGCGGGTCCTTGTCCTTGGTGGCCAAGCCCTCGAACATCTTGACCTCGTCGGCGTGCACCGTCACGCCCCGGTAGCTCTCCGGTACGTCCAGTGATCCGATCGCGTCCAGTTCGTCCGCGAGGATCGCGTCGAGGATCTTCTGCACGGCGTTCCCTCCCAATGGGGGCTTCGGGATGGTCGGGTGTGGCGGGCTCTATGAGGTCCACGCAGGTGGCCGGAGGTTACCCACGGGTAACCGATTCAGAACCGGCGCTGTGAGCCACCGCACTGGCATTTCCCCCGATCGGTCGGTCTTGACCGGGCGGCCAATCAAGCGGAGCATCGAAGCCGTCCGATTGATGAGGACGGAGGTACGAGTCATGGCTAAGGCGTGGACCAGGTGGCAGGACTGGGCCGAGGTCGTCATCGGCGTCCTGGTGCTGCTCTCGCCCCTGGTGGTGGAGACGACCACCGGGGCCATGTGGACGATGATCGTGCTCGGCGCACTGATCGCCATCGACGGCCTCGCGTCGCTCGCGATGCCCGGGATGGTGTACGGCGAGTGGTTCCAGATGGTCCTCGGCGCGCTGCTGTTCATCTCCCCGTGGGTGATGGGCTACAGCGACCTGATGGCGGCGTCCTGGATCTCGTGGGTCGGCGGCGCGCTGACCGTCGCGGCGGGCGCCATGGCGGTCCCGCTGGCGAACGCCGCCCACGGCGGCCGGATCGCCGGCACCGCCTGAGAGTGACGACACCCCGGGCCCGCGGCTGGTCGCCGTGGGCCCGGACCAACGGGAAAGGGCGCAGGCATTGGCAGAGGACTCGTCGGCCCGGGAACGGATCCTGCAAGCGGCCGAGGAGTTGTTCGCCGAGTCGGGTTTCGACGCGACGCCGACCTCGCGCATCGCCGAACGGGCCGCCGTGCCCAAAGGGCTCGTGCACTACTACTTCCGCCGCAAGACCGACCTGCTGGCGGCGCTCGTGCAGCGCCTGCCGGACGGCAACGTCGACGCGCGCCGGGTCGTGGTCGTCGGCGACATCGCGGAGAGCCTGCGCAGGCTGGTCGCCGCGCTGGACGCCCGGCTCGACTCCTCGCCGCTGCTCAGCCACCTGCTGTGGCGCGAGGCGGACACGCACAAGGCGGTCCGCGACGCGCTGCACGAGCGCTACCGGTCGGTGGTGCGGCAGATCCGCAACGTCATCGTGGCGGCCGGTGGCGCGGCGGTGGCGGCGAAGGACGTCGACAGCGCCTCCGCGCTGCTCGGCCTCGCGGTCAGCTACCGGCACTCGGTGGCCCGCCACGCGCCGGACGACGACCGGATGGAACTGGAGCTGACGTTCGTGGCCGCCGCCCTGGAACGCCCGTAGCCGGCGACTCCGGAACGCGCCAGGCGGGCGGCTTAGTGGGTCGGCGCGGGCTCGACGAGCTCCACCAGCACGCCGCCCGCGTCCTTGGGGTGCACGAAGTTGACCCGGCTGTCGGACGTGCCGCGCCGCGCCGCCTCGTACAGCAGCCGCAAGCCCTTGCCGCGCAGCGCCTCCGCCGCCGCGTCCACATCGGACACCCGGTAGGCCAGCTGCTGCAGCCCCGGCCCGGACCGGCCGATGAACTTCGCGATGGTCGACTCCGGCGTCAGCGGCGCGAGCAGCTGCACGGCGGTGCCCGTGCCGTCGTCGCCCGGCGCGCGCAGCATCGCCTCGCGCACGCCCTGCTCCTCGTTGACCTCCTCGTGCGCGACCTCGAGGCCGAAGTGCTCGCGGTGGAACGCGATCGCGGCGTCGAGGTCCGGCACGGCGATGCCGACGTGGTCGATGGCTGTGACGAAACCGCGCAGTTCTTCCATGGCCGGATAGGCTAGTGGCCGAATCGGTGCAGGTCGCCCTGTGCGACGCCTCACAGGGCTACCCTGCGGTAACCGTGGGTATCGTGGCCAGTTAACAACCGCTTACACCCGCTGTGGAGGCCGCTGTGTCCGGTTCCGTCATCGTCGCCGGGGCCCGTACCCCGATGGGGCGACTGCTCGGATCGTTGAAGGACTTCTCCGGCGCCCAGCTCGGTGGCGTCGCGATCAAGGCGGCCCTGGAACGGGCCGGAGTCGCGCCCGAGCAGGTGCAGTACGTGATCATGGGGCAGGTGCTGACCGGTGGCGCGGGGCAGATCCCGGCCCGCCAGGCCGCGGTGAACGCGGGCATCCCCATGACCGTGCCCGCGCTGACGATCAACAAGGTGTGCCTGTCCGGCATCGACGCGATCGCGCTGGCCGACCAACTGATCCGCGCCGGCGAGTTCGACGTCGTGGTGGCGGGCGGTCAGGAGTCGATGACCCAGGCGCCGCACCTGCTGCCCAAGTCGCGCGGCGGGTTCAAGTACGGCGACGTCACGATGATCGACCACATGGCGCACGACGGCCTGTTCTGCGCGTTCGACCAGGTCGCGATGGGCGCCTCCACGGAGAAGTTCAACGCCCGCTACGGCCTGACCCGCGAGGAGCAGGACGCGTTCTCGGCCCGGTCGCACCAGCTGGCCGCCAAGGCCGCGGCGAACGGCGTCTTCGCCGAGGAGATCGCGCCCGTCTCCATCCCGCAGCGCAAGGGCGACCCGGTGCTGGTCGCCACCGACGAGGGCGTGCGCGCCGACACCACCGCGGAGACGCTGGCCAAGCTGCGCCCGGCGTTCGCCTCCGACGGCACGATCACCGCGGGCTCGGCGTCGCAGATCTCCGACGGCGCGGCGGCCGTGGTCGTGATGAGCAAGGCCAAGGCCGAGGAGCTGGGCCTGACCTGGCTGGCCGAGATCGGCGCGCACGGCGTCGTGGCGGGCCCGGACGCCAGCCTGCACGAGCAGCCCGCGAACGCGATCAAGGCCGCGTGCGCGAAGGAGGGCATCGACCCGGCCGACCTGGACCTGGTCGAGATCAACGAGGCGTTCGCCGCGGTCGGCCTGGTCTCCACCCGCGAGCTGGGCGTGCCCGAGGACAAGGTCAACGTCAACGGCGGCGCGATCGCGCTCGGCCACCCGATCGGCATGTCGGGCGCCCGCATCGCGCTGCACCTCGCGCTGGAGCTGAAGCGGCGCGGCGGCGGGGTCGGCGCGGCGGCCCTGTGCGGCGGCGGCGGGCAGGGCGACGCCCTGATCGTCCGCGTGCCCAAGGGCCCCGCTGCCTAGGATCTGCAGGAGTGGCCCGAACCGTTGACGTAGCCGAGCTGGTCGACCGCGCGCGCGAAGGGCAGCCGCGCGCGGTCGCCAGGCTGATCTCGCTCGTCGAGGACGGCGGCCCGCAGCTGCGCGAGGTGGCGGGCGCACTGGCGCCGTTCTGCGGCAACGCGCAGGTCATCGGGTTGACGGGCGCGCCGGGCGTCGGCAAGTCCACGTCGACGTCCGCGCTGGTCGCGGCCTACCGCCGGCGTGGCAAGCGGGTCGGGGTGCTGGCCGTGGACCCGTCGTCGCCGTTCTCCGGCGGCGCGCTGCTCGGCGACCGGGTGCGGATGGGCGAGCACGCCACCGACCCCTGCGTGTTCATCCGGTCCATGGCCACCCGCGGCCACCTGGGCGGGCTGTCCTGGGCCACGCCGCAGGCGTTGCGCGTGCTCGACGCGGCGGGCTGCGACGTGGTGCTGGTCGAGACGGTCGGCGTCGGCCAGTCCGAGGTCGAGGTGGTGTCGCTGGCCGACACCACGGTGGTGCTGCTCGCGCCCGGCATGGGTGACGGCGTGCAGGCCGCGAAGGCGGGCATCCTGGAGATCGCCGACGTGTTCGTGGTCAACAAGGCCGACCGCGACGGCGCCGACCAGACCGCGCGCGACCTCAAGCACATGATCTCGCTGGGCCGCCGGGAGCGGGAAGGCGGGCTGTGGCGGCCTCCCGTGGTGAAGACGGTCGCCTCCCGCGCCGAAGGGCTGGACGAGGTCGTGGACGCGGTCGAGGCGCACCACGCCTGGCTCGTCGAACGCGGTGAGCTGGCACGACGCCGCGCGAACAGGGCCGCGGGCGAGATCGAGGCCATCGCGCTGGAGCGGCTGCGTTCCCGGATCGGCGGATTGCGCGGCGCGTCCGCCCTCGAAACCCTGGCCAAACGGGTCGTGGCGGGTGAGCTGGACCCCTACGCTGCGGCTGACCGACTGGTCGAGGGGGTGGGGGCATGACGACGCCGGTGGTGGTGGACATCGGCACGCGGGACACCCGTCGGGTGATCATCGGCGGGGTGGTCGCCGGTGGGCTCGGGGTGCTTGCACTCGTCGGCGCGGTGAGCGCCTACGCCGACGGCGAGGGCGTCGGCGGGACGATCGCGCTGGTCATCGGGCTCGCGTTCACGGGCATCGCGCTGGGCGCGGTGCTCAACTGGAAGAAGATCTCCCGGCCGCGCAAGCTCGTCTTCGAGGCCCCGGGCGTGCGGTGGGACGACCCGCAAGGCGCGCCGTGGGCCGTGGCGTGGCACGAGCTGGGCGCGGTGCGGATCTCGCGGACGCGGGAACGGGTCGTTAACCCGGCCGACGCCGTGCTGCGCAAGACCATGGTCAGGCTGGACCTGCTGCCCGCCGACCACCAGGCTTTCCGGGACCGGCACGCCGACATGGCGCACCTGGCCCGCGAGGACGGCGCCTACCGGCTGCCGCTGGGCGACGCGGCCGCGTTGGTCCCGGTGGTCGAGCGCGCCGTGCTCGGGTTCGCACCGCACCTGTACCGAGGGGTGCAGGACGAGGGTTTCACTGTGGGGTTGTCGTGAGAGAGATCGAGATTCCCTTCGGCAACCAGGCCGAACGACGTGCCGGGCTGGCGGTCCAGCTCGGCTTCACGCTGTTCGGCGTGCTGCTGATGTTCCTGTCGTACTCCGACGGCCACCTGGCCGCGATGTTCGTCGGGCCGGTGGTCGTGCTCGGCGGCCTGATCGGCGGCGGCGTCTGGCGGGGGAAGGCCCGGCTGCGCCGGCTGGTCGTCGAGCCGCAGGGCCTGCGCTGGGTGGAGAAGGGCAAGACGTGGGCCGTGCCCTGGTACGAGCTGGCCGGGGTGTCGCTGTCCTACGACGCCAAGCCCAAGCCCGCGCTGTGGCTGCACCTCGCGCCGAACGACCCGAGGGCCTTCGCCGCCACGTACCGCAGCGTGCCGACGACCCCGTTCGGCCACTGGGTCCAGCTGCCCGACGACACCGGCAACGACCTGCTCGACCTGGCGCTCAAGCGGCACGCGCCCCAGCTGTACCGGGGGTACGTGACCCACTTCAGCGTCGGTCGGGGCGCTGTGGTGTGACCGAACGGGCGGTCGCCGCCAGGTGCGCCTCGTGCTGGGACACCGCCTTGCGCCACAGCGGTTCGCGGTCGGCCTCGGCGAGGACCAGGCCGTAGACGTCGGCCAGGGCGGTGAACCAGTCGGCCCGGTCCTCCAGCACGGTCTTGGTGGTCGTCTCCTCGATCCGGGACAGGGTCAACGCGCGCAGCACGTCCCAGCCCTCGGCGTCGGTCCGCAGCACGCCGAACGTGCGCACGAACCCCGACTCCGGCGACGTGGACAGGTGCACGTGCCGGTCGGTGAAGTGGTCGAGGCCGACCGCGTCCGGCGCGAAGTGCATGGCGTGGAAGCTCCCGCGCACGTCGTGCCCGAACCGCCACGCGCCCGGCGCCGCCGTCGACGGCCCCAGCTCGAACGCGAACGGGCCCTGGCGGTGGACGCCCGCCCGCAGCGGCAGCGGCGAGTGCAGCCCGTCGCCCAGCCCGGCGTCCACCAGCCAGACGTCGTCCGAGTCCGGCAGGTCGCGGACGGTGAGCGCGAGGTGGCTGCGGCAGATCACCGGCTCGTCGTCCGCCGTCATCTGCACGCCGCCGGGATGCCGGGTCACGTGGTAGCCGAGCGCGCTCAGCAGCTCGGCGAACGCGCCGTTGAGCTGGAAGCAGTACCCGCCGCGGCCCGCCAGCACGCGGGCCGCCGAGTCGAGCGGGTCCAGCGAGGTCACGCGACCGAGCTGGATCTCCACCGTCTCGTACGGCACCCGTTCGGCGAACGCCCGGTGCAGCCGGGTCAACGCCGCCACGCCCGGGGGCTCGGCCTCGCGCAGACCGAGGCGGCGCAGCAGCGCGGTTACGTCGAGTGATGGCATCTGGAAATCCCCCATCCGGGTGGGATGCGTGGAAGCCGGGACTTCCGACTCTAGGCAACGACGATCACAGCGCCGAACGTTTATCCCAGCGACTGGGGCGTGACGAAGAGGTGCGATGTACGACTCCGCTGGACTTCAGGTCCTGTCCCGCGAGGAATGCCTGGAGCTGCTCGGCACGGCCGCCATCGGCCGCCTCGTCTACACCCACATGGCCTTGCCGGTGGTGCACCCCGTCGTGTTCGTGCTCGACGGGGAGTGCGTCGTGCTGCGCGTGCCGGACGGCAGCGCCACCCTCGTCGCCCGGGACACCATCGTCGCGTTCCAGATCGACGACGTCGCGCCCGACCTGTCGCACGGCTGGTCGGTGATGGCGGTCGGGCACGTCACCGAGGTCGAGGAGCAGGTGCGGCTGGCCCGGCTGCGGCAGCTGCCGCTGGCCTCGCGCGGGGTCGGCGGCGGCGACCACTACCTGGTCGTCGACCTGGAGGTGCTGTCGGGCCGTCGCATCCCGTAGCCGGAGGCGTTAACCTCGAAACCTCCGACCCGGAGGGTGGTCTCGGGTGGCCGGATCCCCGGACGCGAACGCCGCGACGCGGCTGGACGGCCTGCTGCGCGAGCTGACCGACCGCACCACCGAGGTGGTCGTCTCGCAGGAGCGGCTGCACCGGCTGCTGGCCGCGGTCGTCTCGCTGGCCAGCGACCTGTCGCTGCCGGACGTGCTGCGCCGCGTCGTGGAGTCCTCGTGCGACCTGGTCGGCGCCCGGTACGGCGCGCTGGCCGTGATCGGGCCGAACCGGCAGCTGCTGGAGTTCACCTACGACGACGGCCACCACAACACCGACTACGAGAAGACCGGGTCCGAGGCGACGACGTTCGACCCGTCCGGTCCCGGCTTCCTCGGCGTGCCGGTGCACGTGCGCGGCTCGGTGTTCGGCAACCTCTACCTCAGCGACAAGGCCGACGGCGCCGACTTCACCCGCGCCGACCGCGAGCTCGTGGTGGCGGTGGCCGCGGCGGCGGGCATCGCGATCGAGAACGCCCGGCTCTACGCGCAGTCGCAGCAGCGGGAGGTGTGGCTGCGCGCGTCGAACGAGGTGACGAACGCGCTGCTCACCGGCACACCGGACCGGGACGCGCTGCGCCTGGTCGCGGTGCGCGCCCGGCTGGCCGCCGACGGCGTGAACGCGCTGCTGGCGCTGCCCGACGTGCAGGGTGAGCTGGCCGCGCGGGTGGTGGACGGCGAGATGCGGGGGTTCAGCGCGATCGGCGAGGGCGGCCCGGCCCACGAGGTGTTCGAGACCGGCAAGGCCAAGGTGCTCGACGGGCTGCCCGGCCAGCGCCGGATCGGGCCGGTGGTGTTCGTGCCGCTGGCCGCCGGGCAACGGGTGCTCGGCGTGCTGATGGTGGCGCGTGCGCGCGAGCAGCGGGCGTTCGACGCCTCCGACGTGGCGCTGGTCGAGTCGTTCGCCCGGCAGGCCGCGCTGATCCTGGAGTTCACCAGGGCCACCGGCGCGGGACGGCGGCTGGCCGTGCTGGAGGACCGGGACCGGATCGCCCGCGACCTGCACGACCTGGTCGTGCAGCGGCTGTTCGGGCTCGGCCTGGGCTTGCAGAGCATGAACGGGCTGGTGGAGCAGCCGATGGTGGCCCAGCGGCTGGCGGACTTCGTCAGCGAGGTCGACCAGACCATCCGGGAGATCCGGCGCACCATCTTCTCGCTCCAGGAGCCGCCCGCCGGCGCGGCCGACCTGCGCGCCCAGCTGATGAAGGTGGTGCAGGAGTCGGCCCGGCTGCTCGGCTTCGAGCCGTCGCTGGCGATGGACGGCCCGATCGACTCGGTGGTGCCCGACCACGTGCGGCCGGACCTGCTGGCCACGTTGCGCGAGGCGCTGGCCAACGCGGCGCGGCACGCGTCGGCGAAGAACGTCGAGGTCGAGGTGGTGGTCGACCGGGCGGCGACGAACCTGCGGCTGGTCGTGCGCGACGACGGCGAAGGCCTGCCGCGCGGCCGGGGCGGGCACACCGGCGGCCTGGTGAACATGGCGGCGCGCGCCGCGAGGTGGGACGGTTCGTGCGAGGTCGAGTCGGCCGAGGGCCGGGGTGTAACGCTGACGTGGTCCGTCCCGTTGGTATCGGTGTAGGGAGGGTCCATGTCCATCTCGGTGCTTCTGGTGGACGACCACGAGATCGTCCGGCGCGGACTGCAGCAGCTGCTCGCGGTCGAGTCGGACATCGAGGTGGTCGGTGAGGCGGAGAGCGCCGCCGCGGCCGTGTCCGCCGCCGCGTTCCACCGCCCCGACGTGGCCGTGATCGACGTGCGGCTGCCCGACGGCGACGGCGTGACCGTGTGCCGGGAGATCCGCTCGACGGTCCAGCCGCCGCCCGCGTGCCTGATGCTGACCTCGTACTCCGACGACGAGGCGCTGTTCGGCGCGATCATGGCGGGCGCGGCCGGGTACATGCTCAAGCAGGTCTCCGGCAACGACCTGGTGTCCGCGATCCGCACGCTGGCCGGTGGCGGCTCGCTGCTGCACTCGGGCGTGACCGCGACCGTGCTGCAACGGCTGCGCGGCGGACCGGTCGAGGACCCGCGCTACGCGGCGTTGAGCCCGCAGGAGCGGCGGATCCTCGACCTGATCGCCGAGGGCCTGACCAACCGGCAGATCGCGAACCGGCTGTTCCTGGCCGAGAAGACGGTCAAGAACTACGTCTCCTCGCTGTTGCACAAGCTCGGCTTCGACCGCCGGACCGAGGCCGGTGTCTACGCCGCGCGCCGGCGGCAGGCCGGCGGGATCTAGCCCCTACAGCGGCCAGCCGACCAGCGGGCGCGTGCTCGCGGCGGCGGGCGCGGTCGGGTCGGGCAGGGGCGTTCCCGGGCAGGTCAGGTCGGCCGCCGGCACCCTGCCGTCCACGATGAACGCCTCCACGACCTCGTCCACGCACGGGTTGCCGAAGGCGTAGACGCCGTGGTCGCCCTCGTCGGTCACGGTGAGCATCCGTGAGCCCTCGAACCCGCGATGCGCGCGTTGGGCGCCTTCCACCGGCGTGGCCGGGTCGCGCACCGACTGCACCATGAGCACCGGCGGCACGCCCTTGCCGGTCGGCTTCTTCAGCTCCAGCGGCGGACGGTCCCAGAACGCGCACGGCGCGAGCCGCTGGTAGAAGCCGTTGAGCGGGTACCGCTCGCCCAGCCGTTCGGCTTCCCGCGCCAACGTGGTCCGGTTGTGCCGGAACTTCGTGTCGTTGCACGTGACGGAGTACAGCGTGGCGCTGGGCGCGTCCGGGTACCGGGCCACGAGCGCCGTCGTGCCGGTCCGCGTGGCCTGCCCGAACGTCACCAGGGCCTGCGCCGCGTCCGCGAACAGCAGCTTGCTGTACTGGGCCCGGGTCAGCACCAGGTCGAGCGCGAAGCCGTCGACCACGGTCCCGTCCGGCAGCGTGAGCGGGTCGGCGGCGAGCTTCGCGCGGGTCGCCTCGTAGGTACGGCGCACCTGCTCGGCGGTCGTGCCCAGGTGGTAGGCGCTGTCGTAGCGGGCCACCCAGGGCAGGAAGTCGGTCCGGAACCGGCGTTCGACGGCGTGGCCGAAGTTGTCGAAGATGTCCTGGAACGTCGAGGTGAAGTCCGGGTTGGAGTCGAGCACGACCTTGTCGACCCGGTCGGGGAAGTAGGTGGCGTAGTACGCGCCCAGCCAGCTGCCGCCCGAGTAGCCGACCCAGTTGACCTTCTCCCGGCCCAGCAGGCGGCGCAGCAGGTCGAGGTCGTGGACGGTCTGCTCGGTGTTGACCACCTTGCCGAACTCGCCGGACCGGGTCTGGCACGCGGTGGCCTGCAGCTGCGCGGCGTCGTAGAGCAGGTCGGTGTTGGCGCGGCTCCGGTCGCGCGGGTCGGCGACCCCGACCCAGCTGTACCCGCCGCAGGTGACGTTCGTGCTCGCGCCCGTGCCGCGCGGGTCGATGCCGATCACGTCGAGGTCGGCCACCAGCTTGGCGCGCTGCACGTAGAGCAGGGGCAGGCCGCGTCCGGGGCCGCCCGGACCACCCGGGTTGGTCAGCACGACGCCCTTCGCCTGGCCGGAGCGCGCCTTGAGCCGGCTCACCGCGATGGTGATCGTGCGGCCGTCGTCCGGCGTGCGCCAGTCGAACGGCGCCCGGAACGTGCCGCACTCCAGCCCGTCGAGCTCGGCGCACGGCGACCAGGTGATGGTCTGGTCCGGTCCCGGCTCCGCCTGCGCGTACGTCGGCAGGGCCGCCCCGATCAGCGCCGCGGTCACGGCGATGGCGGTTCTCGCTCGCATGGATGTCCCCCTCCGTCGAGGGCTCCACCCCATCGCGCACGTAGGCTGGGGGACAACCGCAGAAAGGCCCTGTTCGGCTCTACGAAAGACTTAGGCCACTCGGGCTCGGAGGAAAGTAAGGTCGCTGGAGTGGGGATTTTCCGGAGGAAGCGGCCTGCCGCGATCGCCCGTGAAGTGGTGCGGGACCACACCTACGACGACGCGATCCTGGACATCGCGGCGGAGGAGATGGACGCGGGCCACCTGAGGGCGGCGACCACGGTGCTCGCGGAGTGCCGGGACGACCCCGAGGTGAGGGCGCTGCGGGTCGAGGTGCTCGGCGAGCACGCCATCGGCCACGCCGACGAGCTGCTGGAGCTGGCGAAGAACAACACCGACCCGGACCTGTGGCTGCTGGCCGGCACGGCGTTCATCCGGGAGGCGTGGGCGATCCGCGGCTCGGGGCGGGCCGACAGCGTCGGCAAGGACCGGTTCAAGGTCTTCTTCGGGACCCTCCGCAAGGCCGTCGGCCCGCTGCACGAGGCCGCGAAGCTCCTGCCGCGCGACGCCGTGCCGTGGGCGCAGCTGCAGACCGCGGGCCTCGGGTTGCAGGTCGACCGGGACCAGAAGGACGAGGTGTGGCGGGAGATCGTGGCGCGGTGCGCGTCGCTGTACCCGGCGCACTGGACGCGGTTGCAGATCCTGGCGTCGAAGTGGGGCGGGTCGGCGGAGGAGATGATGGCGTTCGCGCAGGGCAGCGTCGACGCCGCGCCGCCCGGCGACCCGGTGGTGGCCATGCTGCCGCTGGCGCACTTCGAGATCTTCCTGGAGCAGTTCGAGGACGCCGTGCAGGCGCGGTCGGCGTTGAAGATCGCGACGCTGAAGATGCGCTACTTCACCCGGCACCGCGACGAGATCGCCACGGCGGCCGACAAGTGGGACTCGACCCCGACCAAGCCCCACCCGCGCGCGTTGCAGGCCCACAACCTGTTCGCGGCGGCGTTCGCCCTGGCCGACGACGCGCCCCGGGCGAAGCGCCACCTGCTCGGCATGCGCGACCACGTGCACGACGTGCCCTGGGCGTACGTCGCCTACCTGGCCGACGACCTGGAGAAGGAGTACTCGGAGCTGGCCAACAAGTACCTGTGAGCAGCTCACTCGCCCTTCTTCCGGGCCACTTTCGGCGGGGGTCCACCCACCCGAGCCTGCTCAACGCAGTCCGCCGGCGGGCGGTCTCCACGCGCCCGTGTGGAACTCGACCGGAGACCGGTCGTCCGGGCGGCTGCGGTGGCATTACTTCGGTCCGACGCCCTTGAGGTAGCGCAGGACCGCGGTGACGCGCCGGTCGGCCCGGTCATCAGGTGCGAGGTCGAGCTTCGCGAAGATGCTGCGGATGTGCTTGTGCACCCCACCTTCGGTGATGACGAGCCGCTCGGCGATTGCGGCGTTGCCCAATCCCTCGGCCATGAGCGCGAGCACGTCCCGCTCCCGGGGGCTCAACCGTCCCAGCGCGCTGGTGTGCGGGTTGCGTGCCAGCAGTTGCCCCACCACCTCGGGGTCCACAGCAGTGCCACCGCCCGCCACCCGGTGCAGCGCGCTCAGGAACTCCTCGACCCGTCCCACCCGCTCCTTCAGCAGGTAACCGAGCCGGTCGGCACCGGCGGCGAGCAACTCCGTGGCGAACGCCTGCTCCACGTACGCCGAGAGCACGAGCACCGCGAGGCCGGGCCGGAGGCGCCGCGCCTCGACGGCGGCCACGATCCCCTCGTCGGTGTGGGTGGGCGGCATCCGCACGTCGACGATGGCCACGTCCGGCTCGTGCTCGACCACCGCGGCCAGGAACGATCCCGGCGTGTCGGTGGTGGCCACCACGTCGAGCGACTCGGCGCGCAGCAGCAGCGCCAACCCCTCGCGCAGCAGCGGGTCGTCCTCCGCGATCACGATCCGCACGGCAGCTCCACCTCCAGCTTCGTAGGCCCGCCGGGCGGGCTGTCCAGGGTGAGCCGCCCGTCGTACGCCTCGACCCGCCGGCGGATGCCGGACAGGCCCGACCCGACGCGCTCGTCCGCACCGCCCCGGCCGTCGTCGCAGATCCGCAGCAGCAGCCGATCACCCTCGCGGCGCACCGCCAGCACGGCGCTCTCGGCGCCGCTGTGCTTGGCCACGTTGGAAAGGGCTTCGGCCACCACGAAGTAAGCGGTGGCCTCGACCGAGGCCGCGCACCGGCCCGGCACGTCCACCACCACGTCACACGGCACGCCGCAGCTCACCGCGAGACCGGCCAGCGCATCGGCGAGCCCGCGGTCGGCCAACACCGGGGGCAGGATGCCGCGGACCACCGCGCGCAGCTCGGCGAGCGCCTGTTCGGCGGCGTCCTGCGCCCGGCCCAGCACGGCACCGGCCGCGGCCGGGTCCCGGTCCACGGCCCGCCTCGCGGCGCCGAGCAGCACGGTCACCGCGACCAGCCGGTTCTGCGTGCCGTCGTGCAGCGACCGCTCGATGCGGCGCAGCTCGACGGCGTGCGCGTCGAGAGCGGCGGCTCGGGTGGCGGTCAGCTCGGCGACCCGCAGCGACAGGTCCGCGCCTGCCGGCGGCGCCAACAGGTGCCGGCCCGGCCACTCCTGCGCCCGGACGAGCGCCGGCCCGAGCCCGACGATGAAGGCTGCGCAGAACACGCCGGTCAGCGCCACGGCCAGCGCGCCGCCGAGGTCGGTGACGGCCCAGAAGATGAGGCTGGGGGTGTTGTCCTCGGGCGGCAGCAGGTGGTACCAGAACGGGTACGTCGCGTTCTGCAGCGCCGTGGCCGGCATCGCGAGACCGAGGAACCCGGCCGCCAGGCCGATGGTGGCGTGCAGCGGCAGCCAGGCCAGCTCACGGCGCACGGTCACGTCCCGCAGCGCGTCGCGCACCCCACGCGGCACCGGGCCGGGGACGAGGACGTCGAGCCGGGCTCGTTCCCGGTTCGCGGCCGCTCGCAGCACACGCAGGGCAGCGGGCAGCAGGAGAACGCCCACACCGACGCAGCACAACACCGCGACCACGCCGAGCCAGACCAGGGCGGCCAACGCGAGCAGCGCCGTGCCGAAGCCGCCGACCAAGCGCGCGACAGCGTCGAACGACGCCCGCAGGCGCTTCCACACCTGTGCCATGCCACCCCCGGCCGAACCTTAACCGATCAACACAACCCTGTGGAGCACGCGAATCGACCTGCCGTCCTGGCTTGTCCATCCGAACGACGGCCTCGGGGCGCCACCACCACCTCGGTTGTCCAGCAGGCTGGATTGTCCACGTGGGCGCAGGTGAGCAGCCTGGATCCAACCGGTCGTCGCAGGACCGACGTCTTCCGAGCCCAGGAGTTGTCTGCCTTGTTCGTGTTCTCCTTCCACAAAGATCGCCCCTCCTCCTCGCGATATCGCCGTGCGGCCGCCATGACGGCGGCGGTAGCGGTCACCGCGGGTGCTTTCGCGTTCGCCGGCCCGATCCCGGCGGCCCACACCGAACCCCACACCGAACCCCGCGACGCCATCCAGCAGGGCATGGACAAGCTCGTCGGTGTCGACCGGCACCCCGCAGCGCTGGCCTCCGTCCGGGACCGGCACGGTCGGACCCGCCACTACACCGCCGGGGTCGGCGACCTGCGGACCGGTGGAAAGGTGCCGACGAACGGCAGGGTGCGGATCGGCAGCGCGAGCAAGATGTTCGCCTCCGTCGTGGTGCTGCAGCTCGTCGGGGAGGGCAGGGTGGAGCTCGACGCGTCGATCGAGACGTACCTGCCCGGCCTGGTGCGGGGCAAGGGCATCGACGCCGACCAGATCACGGTCCGCCGACTGCTCCAGCACGACAGCGGCCTGCCCGACTACACCGACTCGATGTTCAAGACCAAGGCCGACTTCCTCCCCTACCAGCACGTCTACCTCGAACCTCGCCAACTCCTCGACCTGGCGAACGCCAGGGAGGACGGGCGTCCCGCCGGCGGTGGTTGGTCCTACAGCAACACGAACTACCTCCTGGCCGGCCTGATCGCCCAGCGGGTCACCGGCCGCCCGTTCGACGAGCTGGTCACCACCCGGGTCATCCAGCGGATCGGCCTGCGCGACACGTACGCGCCCGAAGTCGGCGAGGAGGACATCCGCGGCCGGCACCCCAGGGGTTACCAGCGTGATCCGGCGACCGACGAGCTGGTCGACTTCACGCGGATGGACCCGAGCTGGGGCTGGGCGGCCGGCGACCTGGTCTCCACCCCGGGCGACCTCAACACCTTCCTGCGCGCGCTGCTGGACGGGAAGCTGCTCGAACCGGCCCAGCTGGCGCAGCTGCGCACCACCATCCCGACGGATCCGGAGTCAGGCCAGGGATACGGGCTCGGCGTGTTCAGCACGCCGTTGAGCTGCGGAGGGGTCGCATGGGGCCATGGCGGTGACATCCCGGGCTACTCGACCGTCAACGCGGCCACCGACGACGGTCGCGCGGCGACCGTCGTGGTCACCTCGCTCACCGGGTCGGTGAAGGACGAGTCCGTCGCCGCGGACCGGGGCGCACTCGTCGACGCCGCACTGTGCGCGAACTGACGCCCAGCCGTTCCCCCGACCTCCGCCGGGCATCGACGGGGTAGTGCCAGCTGTACCGGAAGTGTGCAGCACAGGGGATCGTGAGGCGCCGAGGCCGTCACGACACTGGGCGAGTCAATGCAGAACATCCAGTGGGGAGTGTCCCTTGTCGAAGGATCTCAGCCGTCCGACCGAGAACCGCCCGGGCCGCGGCCGGCGTCGTGTGGTCGCCGCGGCGGTGGCGGCGGTGGCGGTCGCCGGGCTCGCGGTGACGAACGTGGCGTCGGCGGGCGCGTTGGACGGCAGGTCGAAGCCGGGGCACGACAAGGCGTTGCAGGCGGGCATGGAAGCGCTGGTCGCCGACGGGTCCCTGCCCGGGATGCTCATGTCGGTGCGGGACCGGAACGGGCGGGTGACGAACTACACCGCCGGGGTGGGTGACATCCGAACGAAGTCGAAGGTGCCGACGGACGGTTACGTCCGGATCGCCAGCATCACGAAGATGTTCACCGCTGTGGCGACCCTGCAGTTGGCAGACGAGGGCAAGCTCGCGCTGGACGACACGGTGGAGAAGTTCCTGCCGGGCGTGGTGCGGGGCACCGGCGACGGTGCGGCGATCGACGGTCGGACGATCACGATCAGGCAACTGCTGAACCACACCAGCGGGATGCCCACCGGGATCCCCTTCATGGCCGACGGGATCCTGCCGGTCAAGGACCGCTACTTCGAGACCCGGGAGATGCTGGACGCGGCGCTGACCCAAGCACCGACGTTCGCGCCGGGGCAGGACAGGGTGTGGGCGTACAGCAATGTCGGCTACATGCTGCTGGGCCTGGTGGCTCAGAAAGCGGCGGGACGCCCCTTCGCCGAGGTGGTCACGAACAAGATCATCGATCGGATCGGGCTGAAGGAGACGTACTACCCGGGTCCGGGCGACCGCGACATCCGTGCCCCGCACCCCCGGGGTTACCTGTTCGCCGAGGACGACAAGGGCGAGCCGATCGCCGGCGAGCTGATCGACATCACCCGGTTCGACCCGTCGATCGCCGGTGCCGCGGGGCAGATGATCGCCACCCCGAGTGACCTGAACAAGTTCCTGGTGGCCCTGCAGGACGGTCGACTGCTCACGCCCGGCCGGCTGGCGGAGATGCGTCAGGCGGTGGAAGCACCCGGCCTCTTCGAGGGTTGGCGCTACGGTCTGGGCGTCATCGAGATGAAGCTCAGCTGCGGGATCACCGCGTACGGCCACGGCGGCGACGCCGACGGCTTCCAGACCCGCGCCGCCATCACGCCCGACGGCCGGGCGGTCGCCGTCGCCGGGACGAACGACGAAGTCAAGCAGTACGAAGTCATCGCCCTCTTCGACAAGGCCCTGTGCGCCACGAAGTAGAGCCCTGCGCACTTGCCCCGATCACTGGCCGGTGCGGTGGATGGACCACCGCACCGGCCAGTGGGGCGGAGGACACGAGAACCCCGCGTTCGACTGGCCGCGCCGTGACGACACCCGAGGCGCCACTCCCACCTCGAACAAGATCCGTCCATCCTCGCGCGACCCCGAGCACCTGTGACGCGGGGTGACCGGGTGCCGCGCCCGGTCACCGGCGAGGCGTCAGCAGCGCTGCTTGTAGAAGTACTGCGAGTTGGCTTCCATGTCCGCCTTGGTCAACGCGACCAGGTCCGTCTCGATGTCGCGCTGCACCGGCCGGCCCTCCAGCGCCGCCACGGCCTGCTCGACGCCGGTCCGGCCGATGGTCGCCGGGTCCTGGGCGATCAGGGCCTGCACCGCGCCTCCCCGCAGGTCCTCCACCTGCTTGGGCGAGGCGTCGAACCCGACCAGGTTCACCGCGCCGGTCCTGCCCGCGTTGCGCAACCCGGTCGCCGCGCCCTCGCCCGTGTTCAGGTTCGTCGCGAACACCCCGATCAGGTCCGGGTTGGCCGACAGGGTGGCGGTCACCTTCGACGCCGCCTGGTCCGGCTCGTTGTCGGTGTACTGCTGACCCACGTACTCCAGGTTCGGGTACTTCTTGATCTCCTCCTCGAACCCGGCGGCCCGCGCGTCCGTGGTCGACGTGCCCGCCTTGGTGTTGAGCACCAGCACCGAGCCGGGCTTGCCGCCGACCAGCCCGGCCAACGTCCGCGCGGCCAGCCGCCCGCCCTGCTCGTTGTCCGACGAGATCGTGGCGGAGGCGATCGACGTGTCCTCCAGCTTGGTGTCGACCTCCACGACCTTGATGCCGGCGTCCTTGAGCTGCCGCATCGGCCCGGCCATGGCCTTGTCGTCGGTCGGCGCGATGAGCACCGCGCCCGGCTTGTTCGCCAGCACGCCGGTCACGATCGGGGTCTGCTGGGTGGCGTCGAACTTCGCCGGCGCCTGCACGTCGACCGCGTAGCCCGCCGCCGAGGCGGCCTCCCGGAAACCGCACTCCATCGAGATGTAGAACGGCTCCGCGGCCACGCCGGGGATCAGCACCATCTTCTTCGCGTCACCCGTGCCGCCGGTGTCGCCGATCTGCCCACCACCACCGCAAGCGGTGAGCAACAAAGCTGCGCATAGCATTGAGACGAGAGCAACCGTCTGTCGTCTGATTCTCGGCTCCGCCGATGGTGATGACATGTTCTCCCTCTCCCCTTTAGCGCTTGTCGCGAGCCTTTCTGCGCGACTGGTCGAACCACACGGCGGCCACCAGGACCAGCGCGACCGCGATCGGCTGCCAGTACACGTTCACGCCGACGATCACGAACCCCTTGCGCAGCACGGCCGGGATGAACACCCCGAGCACCGTGCCGACCACCGACCCCGCGCCGCCGAACAGGCTCGTGCCGCCGAGCACCACGGCGGCGATCGCGTTGAGGTTGTCGGTGTCGTGCCCGGTGATCGACGCGACCCGGAAGTAGGCCAGCGCCATGAACCCGGCCAGCCCGGCCAGCACGCCCGCCAGCAGGTAGACCCGGACCAGGTGGCGCGTCACCGGGATGCCCGCGCGCCGGGCCGCCTCCTCGTTCGAGCCGATGGCGTACGTGTGCCGCCCGAACGCCGTCGTGCCCAGCACCAGCGCGCCCACCGCCGTCACCGCGGCGGCCACCAGCACCAGGTTCGGCACGCCGAACCACGTGCCGGTGCCCAGGGTGTCGCTGAGCACGTCCGGCACCCCGGCCACGTTCGAGCCGTCGGAGATCAGCTGCCCAGCCCCGAGCGCCGCGCCGAACGACCCGAGCGTCACGATCAGCGGCGGGATGCCGGTGCGCGCGATGAGCAGGCCGTTCACCAGGCCCCACGCGGCGCCGGACGCCAGGGCCACCAGCAGGCCGACCAGCACCACGCCCCACCCGGCGTCGGTCGCGTCGCCGTCGTGCAGGGCGTTCATCGTCATGGCCGACGTGACGCCGGAGAACACCAGCACCGAGCCGACGGACAGGTCGATCCCGGCGGTGACGACCACGTACGTCATGCCGACCGACAGCACCAGCAGCACCGACGTCTCGACCAGCGTCGTCTGCAACGTGAACACGGTCAGCACCGCGTCCGGCCGGAGCGCGCCGAACACCGCGACCAGCACCAGCAGCACCACCGCGATCCACAACGTGTTCGCGCCGACCAGCCGGCGCAGAGCGGCGCGCTTCACGAGTCCTCCTGGGACAACGCGCCGGTCATCGCCCCGACCAGCTCCTCGACCGTGGTGGCCGCCGCGTCGAACCGGGCCACCCGCCGACCGAGCCGCAGCACCTCGACCCGGTCCGCCACGGCCAGCACCTCGGGCATGTTGTGGCTGATCAGCACCACCGCCATGCCCCGGTCGCGCACCCGCCGGATCACGTCGAGCACGCGTTCGCGCTGCACCACGCCCAGCGCCGCGGTCGGCTCGTCCATGAACACCAACCGGCTCGCCCACACCACCGACCGGGCCACCGCGACGCTCTGGCGCTGACCACCCGACAGCGCCCCGATCGGCACGTCCACGTCCGGCAGCGACACCCCGAGGTCCTGGAAGGAGGCCACGGCCCGCCGCCGCATCTCCCGCTTGTCCAGCACGCCGAGCCTGCCGAGCAGCCCGGCGCGGCGCAGCTCCCGGCCCAGGAACAGGTTCGCCGCCGGGTCCAGGTCCGGCGCGACGGCCAGGTCCTGGTACACGGTCTCGATGCCGAGCGCCCGTGCGGACACCGGCGAGTCCAGCACGACCGGCGCGCCGTCGAACAGGATGGTCCCCGAGTCCGGCCGCTCCACCCCGGACAGGCACTTCACCAGCGTCGACTTGCCCGCGCCGTTGTCACCGACGAGCGCGACCACCTCGCCCGCGTGCGCGGTGAACGAGGCGCCGCGCAGCGCCTCCACGTTCCCGTAGTGCTTCACCAACTCCCGTGCGTCCAGTAACGGCAAGTCCACCTCTCAGCTCCTCGGCACCGATGGCGGCCTGCACCGGACGGCGACCACGTCGCCGGTCACCTCGACCTCGCCCGCCGCGTGCGGCACGACCACCGTGCTGCCCCGGTGCACCGCGACGGGACCCAGCGTGCCGGCGCCCTCCAGCACCACGAACACGCCGAACGAGGGCTCCAGCGCCGCCGTGCCGGACACGTGCAGCCGGTCGGCGCGGAAGAACGGGTCGGCCTGCGCGTCGAACAGGTCCACCGAAGGCCCGGTGAGCGCCTGCGTGCGGCGCACGAGGTCGTCGGGCGACTGGGCGCGGCGCTCCAGGCAGTCCAACGCCTTGTCGTAGCCCAGGCCGAGGTGCCCGGCCTCGGCGTCGGCCAGGAAACCCCGCCACTCCAACGTGACCGAGAAGTCCGTCGGCTGCTGGAGCTCGACGATGAACACGCCCTCGCCGATCGCGTGCGGCACGCCGGCGGGCACGAACACCGTGTCACCGGGCGAGACCCGGACCGGGTTCAACGCGGCCAGCATCGCGGCGGAGTCCTGAGTGGACACCCAGTCTGCGGCCACGGCGGCGGGCACGTCGTCGCGGAACCCGATGTACACCGTCGGGTCGGGCCCGGACGTGCCGATGACGATCCACGCCTCGGTCTTGCCGTGCCGGCAGCCCAGGTGGGTGGACGCGAACGCGTCGGACGGGTGGCAGTGCACCGGCAGCCGCTGCCCGGCGTCGAGCAGCTTGACCAGCAGCGCGGTGTCCGCGCCGAACTCCGCCGCGTGCTCCGGGCCCAACCACGCCGCCGGGTCCGCCGCCACCGCGTCGCGCAGCCACCGCCCGTCCGGCAGGCGGGACAACCCCGCCTCGTCCTTGCCGAACTGGGTGGTGGTCGACGCGACCCAGTCCTCGGGCCCGCGGTCGGCCACGTCCCGGCTCCGGAACGCCGCGATGGCCGGACCGCCCCGGTAGAACTGCCGGGGCTGGTTGGCCTCCAGCACGACGGGCTGGGTGTCGGAACTCATGCGGGTACCTCTCCTGATCCACGGGCCACCAACCGGACCGGCAGGACGACGCGGCGCGGTGGGGAGCCGTCGCCGTCCAGTCGGGCGAAGAGCAGGTCCGCCGCTGCCTTGCCGAGCGCGCTCGCGTCGTGCGCGATCACGGTCACCGGCGGCGAGAGCAGGTCGGCCAGCTCGAAGTCGTCGAAGCCCACGAGGGCGGGCCGCACGGCGCTGCCCGCCAACGCGCGCACCGCGTGCACGGTGATCCGGTTGTTGCCGGTCACCACGGCGGTCGCCGGGTCGGCGGCGTTCTGCAGGCCCTGCAACGCCTTGCGCACCGACTCCTCGTCGTGCGGGCCCATGACGACCAGCGACTCGTGGTAGCCGATGCCGGCCCGCAGGCAGCCCTCGCGGTAGCCGCGCAGCCGTTCGTTGGCGGTGAAGATGTCCGGCGCGTCGCCGAGGAACGCGATCCGCCGGTGCCCGAACGACGCCAGGTGCGCGACGGCCTCGGCGGTGCCGCCGATGTTGTCCACCAGCACGGTGTCGGCGACCACGTCGCCGGCCGGCCGGTCCAGGAACACCACCGGCGTGCCCGCCCGCATCTCCGGCACCAGGTACCCGTGCTGCAACCCGGCGGGCACGATCAGCAGGCCGTCCACCCGCCGCGAGCAGAACTCCAGCGACAGCTCGCGCTCCCGCGCCGGGTCCTCGTCGGACGACCCGGTGATCACCTGGCGGCCGCGCAGCCTGGCGATCTCCTCCACCGCGCGCGTGACGCCCGAGTAGAACGGGTTGCCGACGTCCTCCAGCACCAGGCCGACCGTGCCCGTCGACGAGCCGCGGCGCAGGTTGCGCGCGCTGAGGTTGCGCCGGAAGCCGAGCTGGTCGATCGCCGCGAGCACCCGCTCGGCCGTGGCCGGGTGCACGCCTGCCTCGTCGTTCACCACGCGCGAGACGGTCTTGATGCTGACGCCCGCCAGCCGCGCCACGTCGTTCATCGTGGCACGCCGCACCTTGCGGGCGCCTGCCGCGCCGTTCGGGGACAACGTTGTCATAGTGGGCGAATCACACACCCCGCATTAACGGATGTCAACGTCCGGCCCTGTCTCGAACCGGACAACACCCGGCCACGGGGTTGACGACACCCCCGCACTCTCCGCGACCATAGGGTTACGGATGGTTCGTGGACAGCGTTGTCAACCATCGGCGAAGCCGGCGATCGGACTGGCGGAGGCGCGCTCATGGGAACCTCGAAGGTGCGGATGACACTCGCCCTCGCGTCGGTGATGGGCCTCTCGGCGGCACTCGCGGTGGCCCATCCGGCGGCCTCGCGGGCGCAGCCGGACGACCTGGCCGAGTGGGTGAACCCGTTCGTCGGCACCCGGCCGGGTGGGCCGGACCACGGCACCGGCGGCGGCGCCGGCAACAACTTCCCCGGCGCGGACGTGCCGTTCGGCATGGTGCAGTGGAGCCCGGACACGGTGACCCGTCAGCACGGCGGTTACGCCTACGAGGACGACCGGATCAAGGGCTTCAGCCTCACCCACCTGTCCGGCGCGGGCTGCTCGACCTACCAGGACATCCCGATCACGCCGTTCGTCGGCGAGGTGACCACGTCGCCCGCGACGGACCCCGACCGGTACGTGTCGACGTTCTCGCACGGCAACGAGTCCGCGTCGCCCGGCTACTACGGGGTGACCCTCGACAGCGGTACCAAGGTCGAGCTGACGGTCACCCAGCGGACGGGCGTCGGCCGGTTCGCCTACCCCGGCGGGCAGCCGTCGACGCTGCTGGTCAACACCTCCGGCTCGATCTCGGGCACGGACGACGCCGAGATCACCATCGGCACGGACACCATCAGCGGCTGGGCGACCAGCGGCCGGTTCTGCGGCGCGGACCACCGCTACCGGGTGTACTTCCACGCCCGGTTCGACCAGCCGTTCGCCTCCGTCGGCACGTGGAAGAACGGCGCGGTCACGCCCGGCCGTTCGACCGAACGCGGCGGCTCGGGCGTGCGCGAAGGCCTCGGCGACGCGCCGAAAACCGTTGAGGCGCAGGGCGAACCCGCCGTCCGGAGCGAGGACACGACGGTGTCGGGGCCGGGTTCGGGCGGTTGGGTGACGTTCGACGACCCGGACGTCACCATGCGCGTCGGCCTGTCGTTCGTCTCGATCGAGGGCGCGAAGAAGAACCTGAGGGCGGAGAGCAACGGCAAGTCGTTCGACGTCGTGCGCGCCGCCGCCCGCCAGGCGTGGAACGACCGGCTCAGCCAGGTCGAGGTCACCGGCGGCACGGACGCCCAGCGCACCACGTTCTACACGGCGCTCTACCACTCCCTGTTGCAGCCCAACGTCTTCTCCGACACCGACGGCCGCTACCCGGGCTTCGACGGCCGCATCCACACCGCCGAGCGCGGTCACGCCGTCTACACCAACTTCTCCGGCTGGGACGTCTACCGCTCGCAGATGCAGCTGCTGTCGCTGCTCGCGCCGGCGGAGGCCTCGGACATGGTCCGCTCGATGGTGGCGTTCGCCGAGCAGGGCGGCGCCTGGGACCGCTGGACGGTGGCCAACGGCTACACCGGCGTCATGGTCGGCGACCCGTACCACGTGATGGTCGCCAGTGCCCACGCGTTCGGGGCGAGGGACTTCGACGCGCGCAAGGCCCTGCTGCTGATGCTGCGCGGGGCGACCCAGCCGACCCAGGGCTACGAGGAACGGCCGGGCCTCACCGAGTACCTGGACGTGGGTTACGTGCCGGTCGGCGTGCGCAACGTCTGGGGCGCGCCCGCGACCACCCTGGAGTACGCGACGGCGGACTTCGCCATCGCCGACCTCGCCCGCCGCTCGGGCGACGGCGCGACCTGGCAGGCGTTCATGCGGCGCGCCCAGTACTGGCAGAACGTCTTCAACCCGGCCACCGGCCACACCCAGGCCCGCAACCGGGACGGCTCGTACGTGGAGCCGTTCAAGCCGGGCAGCCCCGACAACTGGGTCGAGGGCAACGCCGCCCAGTACACGTGGATGGTGCCGCACAACGTGCGCGGCCTGTTCACCGCGATGGGCGGCGACGCGGAGGTCCGCGACCGGCTGGACGCGTTCTTCACCAAGCTGAACGCCGGTCCGGACGAGCCGCACGCGTTCCTCGGCAACGAGCCGACCATGCACTCGCCGTGGCTCTACAACTGGGCCGGCGCGCCGGCGAAGACCCAGGCCGTGACGCGGCGCGCGGTGACTGAGCTGTTCGGCCCCGGCCCGGACGGGCTGATGGGCAACGACGACCTCGGCCAGATGTCGTCCTGGTACGTGTGGGCGGCGCTGGGCATGTACCCGGTGATACCCGGCCGGGCCGAGCTGGTGCTCAACAGCCCGCTGTTCAGCGAGGTCACGATCACCCGGCCGAACGGCGCGCCGATTGTGATCAAGGCCTCCGGCAGCGGCGCGTACGTGTCCGAACTCAAGCTCAACGGCCGGGCGCAGACCCGCACGTGGCTGCCGGAGTCGTTCGTGGCCCACGGCGGCACGGTGGAGTTCGGGCTGTCCGAGACGCCCACCACCTGGGGCACGGGCCCCGCCGACGCGCCGCCGTCGTTCCGGGACGGCGAGGTCGGGCAGCAGGCGTACGTGGACCCGGGACGGCTGGTGCTGCCCGCCGGCGGCAGCGGCGCGGTGACCATCGGCGCGCAGGACTTCTCCGGCAACGGCGGCGAGGTGTCATGGACCGCGCAGCCGCCCGCGGGCATCACGCTCACCCCGGCGTCCGGCCGGGTGACGGTCCCGGCGGGGGAGAAGGCCGGTGTCGAGGTCACCGTCGCGGTCGCCGCCGGCACGCCCGAGCAGACCCTGCGCGTGCCGGTGGCGTTCTCCACCGGGCAGCGGTCGACGATCTCGGTGCTGGTGGCCGAGCCGGGCAGCCTGCGCGCGGCGTTCGACAACGTCGGCACGTCGCCGGACGCCGAGCAGGCGATCGGCAACTTCGACGGTGGCGGGTGGAGCTACTCGCGCGAGGCGCTGGCCGCCGCGGGCGTGACACCGGGCGGCACGGTCACCTCCGACGGCCTCGCCTACACCTGGCCCACGTCGCCGGTCGGCGAGGCGGACAACGTGAACGCCTCCGGCGAGACGGTGACGCTCACCGCGCCGGCGGGCGCGGCGAAGCTCGGGCTGCTGGGCAGCGCGGCGGGCGGCAAGGCGTCCGGCACGCTCACCGTCACCTACACCGACGGCAGCGAGCAGACCGCCGAGGTCGGGTTCTCCGACTGGGCGCTGGGCGGCGCGGCGAACCTGCCGCCGTCGTTCGACAACCGGACCGTGGCCACGACGGGTTACCGCAACAACTCCAGCGGGGAGCCGCAACAGCTCGAGGTGCGCGTGTTCGCCACCGCGCCGATCGCGTTGGACGCCGGCAAGCAGGTCCGCTCGGTCACCCTGCCCGCTTCGGTGACCGGCGGGACGTTCCACGTGTTCGCCATCGTGGTGGCGTGACCCTATGGTGGATCGGTGACGGCTGACCCGGTGGAGTCGGTGAACACGTTCATCGGCACGAAGGACGACGGGAACACGTTCCCGGGCGCGTCGATGCCGTTCGGCATGGCCCATTCGAGCCCGATCGGCTCGCACTACGCCGGCTACCGCTACGACGACCCGGTGATCCGCGGGTTCGGGCACTTCTTCCTGTCCGGCGCGGGCTGCTCCGAGCAGGGCGGGCTGGTGTCGATCCTGCCGACCACCGGCCTGCCGCGCACCTTCGACCACCGGGCCTACGGCGCCGCGTACACGCACGAGGGCGAGGTCGGCAAGCCCGGCTACTACCGCGTGCGGCTGGCGTCCGGCATCACGGTGGAGTCGACGGCGACGACCCGGGTGGGCGTCGAGCGGTTCTCGTTCCCGCCCGGCGTGACGCCGCACGTGCTGGTGAACGTCGGCCAGGCGAACGACGGCGAGCCGGTGTTCGCCAGCAGCGCGCGGGTGGTGGACGACCGGACGTTGGCCGGAACCGTGGTGGCGCAGGCGTTCTGCGGCGGGAAGCCGTACACGACCTACTTCACCACGACGTTCGACCGGCCGTTCCGCCGGACCGGCAACTGGGGCGGCGCGGAGGGCGGCGCGGGGCTGCGCGGGCAGTGGGTGGCGTTCGACGACGGCCCGGTGACCGCGGCGACCGCGATCTCGCACGTGGACGCGGACGGCGCCGCGAAGAACCTCGGCGAGGCTCGCGGGCGGACGTTCGACGAGGTGCGCGCGGCGGCCCAGGAGGCCTGGCGGCGCGAGCTGTCGAGCGTCGAGACGTCGTCGGCCGGCGCCGATCGCACGGTCTTCTACACCGCGCTCTACCACGTGCTGCTGCAGCCGTTGACGGGCAACGACGTGGACGGCCGGTACCGCGGGTTCGACGGGCAGGTGCACACCGCCGACGGCTGGACCTACCACGAGTTCTTCTCGCTCTGGGACACCTACCGCGCGCACAACCAGCTGCTGGCGCTGCTGCGGCCGGCGCGGGCGAAGGACATCGCGCGGTCGTTGCTGGCGATCCACGAGCAGGGCGGCTGGCTGCCCCGGTGGGCCTACGCCAACCAGGAGACGAACACCATGACCGGCGACCCGGTCACGCCCTTCCTGGTCGACCTGTGGCGGTTCGGCGCGCTGGCGGGCTTGGAGGAGCGGGCCTACGAGGCGTTGTGGCAGAACGCGACCGGCGTGCCGCCCACGTCGTCGCCGTTCGAGGGCAGGGCGGGCAACCCGTCCTACCTCCGCGAGGGCTTCGTGCAGTACGACAAGCACTTCCGCAAGAAGGGGCAGGACGTCGACCCGCACCACGGCGCTTCGGCGACGTTGGAGTACGCGCTGGCGGACTGCTCGCTGTGGATCATGGCGCTCGCCCTGGGCCACGAGGACGACGCCGAGGTCCTGCGCCGCCGCGGGTTGAACTACCGGGTGCTGTGGGACGCCACGGTGTCCGACCGCGGGTTCACCGGCTTCCCCCGGCCGAAGCTGCGCGACGGCGCGTGGCTCGCGCCGTTCACCCCGCAGGGACCGGACGGCTTCCACGAGGGCACGGCGTGGCAGTACCAGTGGCTGGCGCAGCAGGACGTGCCGGGCCTGGTGGAGCTGCTCGGCGGCCGTGACGCGGCGCTCGCCCGCCTGGACGACTTCTTCGCCTACCCGGACCTGGTGGCGGACCCGGCGGGGACCGTGCGCTCGAAGTGGGTCGTCGGGCCGTACAACTACTACAACCAGTTCCGCTACAACCCGAACAACGAGCCGGACCTGCACGTGCCGTGGATGTACGCGCTGGTTGGGCAGCCGTGGAAGACCTCGGCCGTGGTGCGGGCGGCGCAGACGTTGTTCGTCGACGCGCCGAACGGCGTGACCGGCAACGACGACCTCGGGCAGATGTCGGCCTGGTACGTGCTCAGCGCCCTGGGCCTGTACCCGGTCACGCCGGGCACGGGCGACTTCGTGCTCAACGCGCCGCGGTTCGACCGCGCGGTGATCCACCTGGAGAACGGCCGTGACATCACCATCACGGCGGCCGGCGCGGACCCGTCGAGGTTGCAGTACGTGCGATCGCTCCACGTCGACTCCAAGCCCTGGGAGCAGGTGTACCTGAACGTCGACCGGCTCGACGGCGCGCACCTGGACTACGTCCTCACCGCGGACCCGGCGGAGGCGACGTGGGCGACCCGTCCGACGTCCGCACCGCCCTCTCCCTGCACTGGTGAGCACGTCTCGTAATCGGGTTCGCGCGCACAGCTACCAGGGGATGCGTCGAAAGTCTCGATCGTCGGCTACTTCCGTCGCGAACCGATCGAAGCACCGCCGGCGGCTCCCGGCACGGCTTACCGTCCAGCCATGACAGGGGCACGCATACCGGCCGTCGTGGTTGCCGACATCAGGAAGAGCTACGGCGAGCTGAAGGCGGTGGACGGCGTCTCGTTCACCGTCGCCGAGGGGGAGTTCTTCGGCATCCTGGGACCGAACGGCGCGGGCAAGACCACCACGCTGGAGATCGTCGAGGGCCTGCGCAAGCCCGACGGCGGCCAGGTGACGCTGCTCGGCGAGCAGCCGTGGCCGCGCAACCCGAAGCTGCTGCCGCGCATCGGCGTGCAGCTGCAGGCGTCGAGCTTCTTCGAGAAGCTGACCGCCCGCGAGCAGCTCCAGACGTTCGGCTCGCTGTACGGCGTGAGCCGGCGCAAGGCCGACGAGATGCTGGAGCTCGTCGGCCTGACCGACAAGGCGGACGTGCAGGAGAACAAGCTCTCCGGCGGACAGCGCCAGCGCCTGTCGATCGCGTGCGCCCTCGTGCACGACCCGGACCTCGTGTTCCTGGACGAGCCGACGGCCGCGCTGGACCCGCAGGCCAGGCGCAACCTGTGGGACGTGCTGCGCGCGATCCAGGCCAGGGGCAAGACCATCGTCTACACGACGCACTACCTCGACGAGGCCGAGATCCTGTGCGACCGCGTGGCGATCATGGACCGGGGGCGGATCCTCGCCATGGACGCGCCCGCGACGTTGGTGCGCGGTCTCGACGCGCCCACGCACGTGGTGCTGCAGAAGGGGTCGCTGACGCGTGAGGCGGCGCGTGGCATCACCGGGGTCGACGACGCGCACGAGGACGAGGTGTCGTTGACCATCTCCACCCGCAAGCCCGCGCCGGTGCTGTCGGCGCTCGCCGAGCGCGGCACCCTGGACGGGTTGCAGGTGCGCACGGCCACGTTGGAGGACGTCTTCCTCGACCTGACCGGACGGGAGTACCGCGCATGACCGCGTTCCGGAGCCTGTCGGCCGCGATGATCAAGGGCTTCCTGCGGGACAAGATGACGTTGTTCTTCGTCTTCCTGTTCCCGCTGATGTTCCTCGTCGTGTTCGGCCTGCTGCTCGGCGACTCCGGCAGCGACAAGACCAAGATCGCGGCGGTGGGCGACGGGCCCGTGCTGACGACGTTGGAGCAGACCGGCGCGATCGAGCTGGAGGAGTACGACGACACGGCCGCCGCGCGGCGGAAGGTCGACGACGGCGACCTGCCCGCCGCCGTGGTGGTGTCCGGCGATCGGGTGGAGCTGATCTACGCGGCGAGCGACCAGGTCGCGGCGGGCACCGTGCTGGGGATCGTGTCCGGTGTGGTCGACAAGATCAACCTGGGTGCGGCGGACGTGGCGCCGCGGTTCACGTTGGAGACGAAGTCGGTCGAGGACGCCTCGCTCAAGCCGATCCAGTACCTGACGCCGGGCATCCTGTCGTGGGCGATCTCGTTCTCGGGCGTGTTCGGCTCGGCGCTGACCATGGTGGCGTGGCGGAAGAAGCAGGTGCTGCGGCGGATCCGGCTGGCGCCGGTGAGCACGACGACCGTGCTGACGTCGCGCGTGGTGGTGAGCGTCGGCACGGCGGCCGTGCAGGGCGTGGTGTTCGTGGCGGTGGCGTCGCTGCCGCTGTTCGGGTTGAAGCTGACCGGTCAGTGGTACCTGGCGCTGCCGCTGCTGGTGCTGGGCACGGTCGCGTTCTTCGCGATCGGGATGCTGGTGGGCGCGTTCTGCAAGACGGAGGAGTCGGCGTCCGGGGCGGCGAACATCATCATCATGCCGATGGCGTTCCTGTCGGGCACGTTCTTCCCGCTGGAGAAGGCCCCGGGCTGGCTGCAGACCGTGTCGAACGCCTTCCCGTTGCGCCACATGAACGACGGCATGCTGGACGTCCTGGTGCGCGGCAAGGGCGTGGAGGCCCTCCTCGTCCCCTCGGCCGTCCTGATCGCCTTCACCCTGGTCGTGGGCTTCATCGCCGCCCGCATCTTCCGCTGGGAGGACTGACCGCGAGTCGACCTCCAGGTCCCGCTTGTCGAACACGCGGGACCTGGAGGTCGGGCACGCGTGGGGGTGGGGGTGGGGGTGGGGTGAGGGGGGTCACCGGCCACAATGGGGGCATGCTTAGCAGCGCTGTTGGTCGGTTTCGCCTGCTCGCCCTGGCCGAGGCGGTGTCGTGGGCCGGTCTGCTGATCGGCATGTTCTTCAAGTACGTCGTGGTGGAGAACGAGATCGGCGTCAAGATCTTCGGGCCCGTGCACGGCGCGATCTTCGTCGGCTACGTCCTGGTGACGCTGATGCTGGCGCACCGCTGGGACCGCAAGACGCTCGTCCTCGGCTTGGTCGCGAGCATCCCGCCGTTCGGCACCGTGGTGTTCGAGCGCTGGGCCAACCGCACCGGCCGGCTGGCCGAGACCGAGGCTCAGACCGCCAAGGACTGAGCGCGCGCCAACTCCGCCTCGGGATCACCGAGGTGGTACACGCGCTCACTCGGCTCGATGTTGTCCAGGAACTCCTGGTACACCGCCGCGCCGACGAGGTGTGACGCCGGCCGGGCGTGCCGCAGCGCGCTCGCCGGATCGCTCGACGGGTAGTGGCGCAACCACGCGTCGACCCAGACGCGTTCGACCATCGCCCGCGACTCCGGCGCGACGAACCCGATCAGCCGCGCCGCGTCCAACGCCGGGTGACCCCAGTGCGCGTCACCCCAGTCGAGCACGACACCGCCGGAACGCCAGTTGCCCGGGTGGAAGTCGCCGTGCAGCAAGGTCTCGGGCAACCCGAAGCCCGGCACCCGCACCCCGCGCACCCGCAGCCGCGGCTCACCGGCCAACGCCGCCTGCACCGCCACCCACCGCGGCACGATCCGCTCGACCACGTCCTCACCCGGCTGCCAGCAGTCCACCCCGGGCGCCTCCCCCAGCAGCACCCGCCCGGGCTCGGCCGCGATCAGCTCCGGCGCCAACGACGGGTCGACCGACGCCACCAGCCCGATCACCTCGGCCTCGTCCGCCATGAACGGCGGCGTGCCCTTCGCCCACACGTTCCCGCGCGCCGTCGGCAGCCGGTACAGGCACGACAGGTTCCACGTCTTCACCTGCACGACCGGCCCGGTCACCTCGACGTGCCGCCGCGCCCACCCGACCAGCGCCGCCGGCCCACCGGGACGCGCCCACGCCTGCCGCAACGGGTGATCCGCGAACGCGTGCCGCCCACCGTCCGACAGACCGTCGCCCGACACACCGTCGCCCGACAGACCGCGGTCCGGCACGCGGTCGGCCTCCACCTGGTAGGTCACCACACCGCCACGCGCCCTCGGCACCGTGGTCCCGACCAGCCGCAACACGCTCGTCGTCACGCCGAGCACCCGGTCCAGGTGCGCGGTCACGGGTTCGACGTCGTTCCACCACGGGCTGTCGACGGTGAACGGCTCCGCCGTGCCGACGAACCGGCCGCCCACCGTCACCAGAGCCCTGATCTCCCGCACGACGTGCAGCGTGGCCGTGCAGGCGGCGCCGTGTCGACCGAATTCGGCCCTCGGAACTTCAGTCCTCGAAGTCGCCGACCGCGCGGCGGACCTTCGCCAGCAGGTCGGTCAGCTGCTCGGTCTGCCGGTCGGTCAGCCCGCGCAACCCGAACTCGACCCCCGTCACGGCTTCCGTGGCCGCCTCGCGCCGGGCGTGCCCGGCCTCGGTGATCTCCACGAGCGTGGTGCGCCGGTCGGTGGGGTGGGGGTTGCGGCGCACGAGTCCGTCGGCTTCCAGCCGGTCCACGATGTTCGTGACGCTCGTCGGGTGCAGCTGGAGCCGTTCGCCCATGACCCGCATCGGCAGGCTGCCCGTGCGGGCGAACGTCAACAGCACCAGCGCCTCGAACCGCGCGAACGTCAACCCGTGCGGCTTGAGGGCGGCGTCCACGGCGGACTGGATGATCTGCTGTACTCGCATGACGCTGGTGACCGCCGCCATCGCCGTCGACGGTCCGATCCGCTTCTCCCACAGCTCGGCGGCGCGCGCGATGGGGTCGAACGGCAGCGGCTGGGACGTCATGCGCCGAAGCTACCAGTGGGTACCCCGACCAGGAGGCAGTAGTGCTCGTCGCGTTCAGTGTCAGCCCGCTCGGCGGGGAGTCGGACGGGGTGGCCGAGGCCGTGGCCCAGGCCGTGCGGGTGGTCCGCGAGTCCGGGCTGCCCAACGAGACCAACGCCATGTTCACGCTGGTCGAGGGCGAGTGGGACGAGGTGATGGCGGTGGTGAAGAAGGCGACGGAGGTCGTGCAGGCCACCGCGCCGCGGGTCAGCCTGGTGCTCAAGGCGGACATCAGGCCCGGCTGGACGGGCCAGCTCACGGCCAAGGTGGAGCGGGTCGAGCAGCACCTGGCGGCCGGGCACGCGGCAGCTGACGAGTAGTCGGACGTCCGACTAACTTGGGGTCATGGAGCCGAGAGACCTGTGGGTCCGCTTCGAGACCTACCACGACGTCACGTACTTCTCGCCCGAATCACGAGCGGTCACCGACGCGCTGGGCTGCAAGGGCGGCTGGATGGGCTACTTCGGCCAGCGCGCGGCGCCGTTGGGCGCGGCGTCGCCGGAGGTCGTGACCGCCGCGTTCTACAGCTTCCACCCGCGCATGGTGGCCCGCGCGCTGCCCGACGCGTGGCACGTGGCCAGTCCCGCCCGCTTCCTGGAGGCACGGCTGGAGGGCGTCGACCGGGCGCTGCGGCGGATGCTGGAGACGCTGGACGTCGCCGAGGCGGCCGACCTGGCCGGGCAGGCGGCGGAGGCCGCGCCGACGGCCGGGCGGGTGCTGGCCGCGGCGAACGGGGTGCTGCCGACGCCGGACGAGCCGCACCTGGCGCTGTGGCAGGCGTGCACGACGTTGCGCGAGTCGCGTGGTGACGGTCACATCGCCGCGCTGGTGGCCGCCGACCTCGCACCGTGCGAGACGTTGGTGCTGTTCAGCGCCGACAAGGGCCTCGACCCGGCGTACATGCGCACCGCGCGTGGCTGGTCGGAGGAGGAGTGGCGGGAAGCCGAAGCGACGCTCACCGAGCGCGGTCTGTTCGACGGCGGCCTCACGCCGGCCGGTCGGGCGTTGCGGGAGGACGTCGAACGGCGCACCGACGAGGCCGCCACCCGTCCGTGGGAAGTTCTCGGCCCGGCGGGCACCGCTCGTTTCGCCGAGTTGACGACCCCGATCGCGCTCCGCCTGGGCCGGTTGAACGAGGCGATGCGGACGAACCCGATGGCGATCGACCCGGTCGCGCAACTCCCCGGCTAGCCGCGCGTGGCCGGCCGCCCGACTCGTGCCAGGATGGAAGGCGTGACAAGGCCAGACCCCCGAAAGACCGCCGCAATGTCCGCCGCGTTGTCCGGGGCGGTCGACCTCGGCGCGCTGAAGGCCCGGGCCGACGCCGCGAGGCAGCGCGCCACCACCCCACCCCCGTCGTCCGGCTCCGGCGGAGCCGTCGGCGGTTCGGACGCCGGTCCGAGCCCGTGGGTGCTGGACGTCACCGAGGCGACGTTCCAGTCGGTCGTCGAACGCTCCCTGGAGATCCCGGTCGTCGTCGAGCTGACCGCGTCGTGGAGCCCCGAGGCGGGCCAGCTCTCACCGGTGCTGGAACGCGCCGCCAGGGCCGGCGGCGGCACCTGGCTGCTGGCCAGGGTCGACCTCGACGCCAACCCGCGCATCGGCCAGGTGTTCGGCGTGCAGTCCGTGCCGACCGTGGTCGCGATCGCCGGCGGCCAGCCCCTGGACGCCTTCGCCGGACCGCTGCCGGAAGCCGAGTTCGGCCAGTGGATCACCCGCCTGCTGGACGCCCTGCGCGACCGGCTGCCGGGCATCAAGGCGGCGGAGGCCAACCGCGCGGCGGCGCCGGGCGCGGAGCCCGTCGCCGAGCCGGAGGACCCCCGCTTCACCGCCGCCGAGGACGCCTTCGAGCAGGGCGACTTCACCGCCGCCGAGGCCGCGTACGAGGCGATCCTGGCCGCCGAACCGGCCAACGCCGAGGCCAAGGCGGCGCTGGCGCAGGTCCGGTTCACGGCCCGGGCCGAGGCGGTGCCCGCGGACGCCACCGCGAAGGCCGACGCCAACCCGGACGACGTGGACGCCCAACTGGCCGCCGCTGACCTGGAGCTGGCGACGAACGACGTCGACCAGGCCTTCAAGCGACTGGTCGACACGGTCCGCCGCGTCTTCGGCGACGACCGCGACCGCGTCCGCGAACACCTGGTGGGCCTGTTCGAACTCTTCCCGCCGGACGACGACCGGGTCGCCAAGGCCCGCCGCAACCTGGCCAGCGCCCTGTTCTGACCGACTCCCGCGCCCGCTCCCGACACGCTCGTCACGCCTGACAGGGGTCCATTCTCCGGACCCCTGTCAGGCGTGATCACAAGCTTGAAAAGCATGTCCTCGCCGGACGGGCAGATCAGCAGGATGACCCCGACTACCGCTGGATGCTGCGGGTCCGTCGTCGGTCCGGGTTTCGTGTCATCCCACCGACCTCCACAAGGGCTACCACACGTATCAAGGGGGGCGCCCACAGTCGAAGCCGCGGGCAAAGGCGAACTACGCCCCCCTTGACACGCGCGGTAGGGCTGCGCCAGGTCGGCGGGATGACACGAAGCCCTCATTTTGGAGAAAGACGCCCAGTGGACGGTCCGGGGGTCGCCGGCGGGCGCGGGGTCGGACGGGCCCGGCGGTGCGGCCGCCGATGCCCTTACTTCCCCAAAGGGAGGGCTTCGTGTCATCCCGCCGACCTGGCTTTGCCCTACCGCACGTGTCAAGGGGGCACATCCCCACCCAACAGGAACAATGGG